>NZ_JBVJCO010000001.1:287090-301405 GCF_055588525.1 Kitasatospora sp. NPDC041988 | reverse complement strand
CTCCTCCCCCCCCCCCCCCCCCCCCCCCCCCCCCCCCCCCCCCCCCCCCCCCCCCCCCCCCCCCCCCCCCCCCCCCCCCCCCCGCCCCCGCCCGCGTGCGCGTGCGTCCGCCAACCCTCCGGGTACGCGGACGGTCCGGGATTCCCCTCGGGTCGCCGGATCCGCGGGCACCGTGGCCCGCCCACGACCGGTTGCGGTTTCACCGTGTGTGGGCAGCCGCACGGCGTTGTACGACAGTGCTTGACCAGTGGGAGCGCTCCCACTCTGCGGGATCCCCGCGAGCCGGTCAAGAGGCTTGAAGAGTCGAACACCTCTGCTCACCAATCCCTGCAACTCCTCTTTTCCTTGGCGGCAGTTGGCGCTACGGTCGGTGCCCACCAGTGGGAGCGATTCCGTCAGTCGACGCGCCGGGAGCGGCGCGTCCTCGCTGCAAGGAGTCGCTCATGCGACATCCCCCACCCCTCACAGCGCTGTTCGGCGGCGCGGTCCTCGCCCTGGTGAGCGCCGTCTCCGCCGCGGCGGGTGCCGGCCCGGGCACCGCGGCTCCGCTCGGCTGCTCCGTGGACTACTCCACGGTCAACCAGTGGGCCGGCGGCTTCCAGGCCTCCGTCGTCATCACCAACAACGGTGCGCCGACCAATGGTTGGAGCCTCGGCTTCCACTTGACCGGCGGCCAGCACCTCACCCAGGGCTGGGGCGCCACCTGGTCCCAGTCCGGCACCGATGTCACGGCCACGAACGAGAGCTGGAACGGCTCGCTCGGGACCGGCACGAGCGTCACCCTCGGCATCATCGCCTCCTGGTCCGACGCCAACCCCGACCCGACCGGGTTCACCCTCAACGGCCTTCCCTGCTCGGCCGGTTCGGGACCGTCCCCCAGCCCGACCGCCACCCCGACCCCCACCTCGACCCCGACCGGTTCCCCGACCTCCACCCCCACCCCGCCCGCCGGCGCACCCGAGCTCGGCGTCAGCGGCAACCGGCTGACCGACCGGAGCGGCGCCACCCGCCGCCTGCTCGGCGTCAACCGCTCCGGCGGCGAGTTCATGTGCGTCCAGGGCCACGGCATCTTCGACGGCCCGGTGGACGACACCGCCGTCCGGGCCATCGCGGACTGGAAGGCCAACAGCGTCCGCATCACGCTCAACGAGGAGTGCTGGCTCGGGCTGGACAACATCCGGCCCGAGTACCGGGGCGCCGCCTATGTCGGCGCCGTCAAGGAGCTGGTGGCCCGCGTCCTCGCGCACGGCATGACCCCCGTGGTCGAACTCCACTGGACGTACGGCCAGTACACCGGCAACTCGGCGGGCTGCACGGACGTGCACGCCTCCTGCCAGAAGCCGATGCCGGACGCCCGTTACGCGCCGGCCTTCTGGACCTCGGTGGCGAACACCTTCAAGGACGACACCCGGGTGGTCTTCGACCTGTTCAACGAGCCCTACCCGGACCGGGCGACCGCCACCGCCGAACAGGCCTGGACCTGCTGGCGGGACGGCGGCACCTGCCCGGGGATCGGGTACGAGGTGGCCGGCATGCAGGACCTCGTGGACGCCGTCCGCGCCACCGGCTCCCGCAACGTCGTACTGGTCCCGGGTGTCGCCTACGCGAACGACCTGAGCGGCTGGCTCGCCCACGCACCCTCGGACCCGACCGGCAATCTGGCCGCCGCCTGGCACGTCTACAACTTCAACTCCTGTGCCGACGAAGCCTGCTGGAACTCCACCCTGGCCCCGGTCGCCGCCCGCGCCCCGCTCGTGGCGGGCGAGATCGGCGAGAACACCTGTGGGCACGCGTTCGTCGACCGCGTCATGACGTGGTCCGACGACCGCGGGCTCTCGTACCTGGGCTGGACCTGGAACACCTGGGACTGCTCCTCCGGTCCCGCCCTGATCAGCGCTTACGACGGCACCCCCACCGCCTTCGGCCTCGGACTGCGCGACCACCTTCGCGCCCTCGACGGACACTGAAAGGGACCCCACCATGAGCCCCAGCACCCCCACCCGACCCACCGTCAGCCGACTGCGCAGCAGGCGGACCGCCCTGCTCACCGCTCTCGGCCTGCTCACCGCGACCGGCGCCACCGCCACCGTGCTGTCCACCTCGGCGGGCGCCGCCGCGGCCGGCTGCCGGGTCGACTACCAGGTCACCAACCAGTGGGACACCGGCTTCGGCGCCAACGTCGCCGTCACCAACACCGGCGACCCGCTGAGCTCCTGGACCCTGGAGTGGACCTTCGCCGGCAACCAGCAGGTCACCCAGGGCTGGAACGCGACCATCACCCAGTCCGGGGCCGCCGTCACCGCCCGGAACGTCTCGTACAACGGCAGCCTGGCGACCGGCGGTTCCACCTCCTTCGGCTTCAACGGCTCCTACGGCGGCACCAATCCGGTTCCCACCGCCTTCAAGCTCAACGGGGTGCTCTGCAACGGCTCCACCACGAGCCCCACCCCCACCCCCACGGGTACCCCGACCAGCACCCCGACCGGTACGCCCACCACCCCGCCCGGCAACCGCGTCGACAACCCGTACGTCGGCGCGAAGGTCTATGTGAACCCCGAGTGGTCCGCGAACGCCGCCGCCGAACCCGGCGGCGCCAAGGTCGCCAACCAGCCCACCGGCGTCTGGCTGGACCGGATCGCCGCGATCGCCGGCGCCAACGGCAAGATGGGACTGCGCGCCCACCTCGACGAGGCGCTGCGCCAGAAGGGCAGCGGCGAACTCGTCGTCCAACTGGTGGTCTACGACCTGCCCGGCCGGGACTGCGCCGCCCTCTCCTCCAACGGCGAACTCGGCCCGACCGAGATCGACCGGTACCGGACGGAGTTCATCGACCCGATCGCGGCCATCCTCGCCGACCCCAAGTACGCCGGCCTGCGGATCGTCACCACGGTCGAGCTCGACTCGCTGCCGAACCTGGTCACCAACACCACGCCGCGCGCCACCGCCACCGCCGCCTGCGACGTGATGAAGGCCAACGGCAACTACATCAAGGGCATCGGCTACGCGCTCAAGAAGCTCGGCGCCGTCCCCAACGTGTACAACTACGCCGACGCGGGCCACCACGGCTGGCTCGGCTGGGACGACAACCTCGGCCCGTCCGCCGAGCTGTTCAAGCAGGCGGCGACCTCCGAGGGCTCCACCCTCGCCAACGTCCACGGCTTCATCGTCAACACCGCGAACTACAGCGCGCTCAAGGAGAGCAACTTCACCATCGACGACAGCGTCAACGGCGCCTCCGTCCGCCAGTCCGCCTGGGTGGACTGGAACCGGTACGTCGACGAACTCTCCTACGCGCAGGGGCTGCGGACCAAGCTGGTCTCGCTGGGCTTCGACCCCAAGCTCGGCATGCTGATCGACACCTCGCGCAACGGCTGGGGCGGTGCCGCCCGGCCGGCCGGGCCCGGGCCGCGGACGAGCGTCGACGCCTATGTCGACGGCGGGCGCTACGACCGGCGACTGAACACCGGGAACTGGTGCAACCAGGCCGGCGCGGGCCTCGGCGAACGGCCGCAGGCGGCCCCGACGCCGGGGATCGACGCCTACGTCTGGATGAAGCCGCCGGGCGAGTCGGACGGGGCCGGCAAGCCGCTCCCGAACAACGACGGCAAGGGCGTCGACGGGATGTGCGACCCGGCCTACACCGGCAACCCGAGGAACAACAACCACATGTCCGGTGCGCTGCCGGACGCGCCGCTGTCCGGCGACTGGTTCTCCGCCCAGTTCCGGGAGCTGCTGAAGAACGCCTATCCGGCGCTGTGACGCGGCGTTGAACACCCCGGCCGTCCGGAGCCCCGCAGAGCTCCGGACGGCCGGCGGTTCAGGAGGACTCCCGCACCACCAGCTCCGTCGGCAGCACCAGGCGGGACGGCTCCGCGGCCTCGCCCGCGATCTGCCGCAACAGGAGGCCGGCCATCGTGCGACCCATCTCCTCGATCGGCTGGCGGACGGTGGTCAGCGGCGGGTCGAGGTGGCGGGCCACCGGCGAGTCGTCGACGCCCACCAGCGCCACGTCACCGGGCACGTCCAGTCCCCTGGCCCGCAGGACGGCGAGGGCCCCGACCGCCATCAGGTCGGAGGCGGCGAACACCGCGTCCACATCGGGGCAGCGTTCCAACAGCTCCCGCATCGCCCGCCGGCCGCCGTCCTCCGTGAAGTCCCCGGTGGCGACGAGGTGTTCGTCCGCCGGCAGGCCGGCCGCCGCCAGCCCCTGGCGGTAGCCGGCCAACCGACCGTGCGCGGCGTCCATGTCCGGCGGGCCGGTGATGGTGGCGATGCGACGTCGGCCGCGCCCGGCCAGGTGCTGCACCGCCGAGCGGCCGGCCCCCACGTTGTCGGAGTCCACGTACGCCACCAACTCCTGCGGCGAACGGCGCCCGTTCAAGACGACCGGCAGGCCCAGCGCGCGCACCTGGTCGGGCAGCGGGTCGTCCCGGTGGACCGAGACCAGCAGCACGCCGTCCACCCGCTGTGCGGCGAGGTACTGCTCGAAGCGCTGCCGCTCCTGCTCGGTGCGGATCAGCGTGAGCAGCAACTGCTTGTCCGCCGTGCCGAGTTCGGCGCTCACCCCGCGGATGATGTCCAGGAAGTACGGCTCCGCGAACAGCCGGGCCTCGGTCTCCGGCACCACCAGCGCGACCGCGTCCGTCCGACTTCCGGCCAGCGCCCGGGCCGCCCGGTCGGGCACGTAGCCGAGCTCCGCGATGGCCCGGCCGACCGCCTCCTTCGCCTGTTCGCTCACCCGCGACGAGCCGTTGATCACCCGGGACACCGTGCCGCGCCCGACCCCGGCCCGGGCCGCGACCTGCTCCAGGGTCGGCCTTCCGGTCTGCCGTCCGCTCACTGCCCACGCGCCTTCCGTCGCCGCCTTCGGTCTCGCATCCCCGGCAGGGGCGCTTGGCAGAGGATCGTAGGTCACCGGAGTGCGGCGCCGCCACGGCCGCGTTCAGGAAATGGCGATGGCACGCCAACGGCGGTGCGCCGAAGGGCAATTCGGCTTCATCTCTTGACACCGGATCGGCTGAGGCAGGAACCTTCCGACTACGACGTGGGAGCGCTCCCACGCTTCCGAGGGCCACCACCCGCGAGCCCCACACCACCCCCGGACGAGGAGAGTGGAATGCGCACCACCGCCACCATCACCGCCAGAGGCCGACGCCTCACCGCGCTCACCGCCCTGGCCGCGAGCACCGCCCTGCTGGCCGCCTGCAGCAGCGGCGGCAGCGGCACCAAGGCCGACGGCGCGAGCGGCACCGTCACCCTGCGGATCGGCACCTTCGGCTCCTTCGGCTACGACAACGACACCGGCGCCAAGCTCTACGCCGAGTACGAGAAGCTGCACCCCGGCATCAAGATCGTCGAGTCCAACGTGGCCGACGGCCAGAAGTACTGGGACACGCTCAAGCTGCGGCTCTCCCGGGACAGCGGCCTCGCCGACATCCAGGCCGTCGAGGTCGGCTACGTCGCCGAGGCCACCGGGCCCGGCCTGGCGGCCAAGTGGGTGGACCTCGGCAGCACGGGCGGCGCGGACCTCGGCGCCTACCTGGACTGGAAGACCAAACAGGCCACCACGGCGGACGGCAAGGTGATCGGTCTCGGCACCGACATCGGCCCGATGGCGATCTGCTACAACAAGGACCTCTTCGCCAAGGCCGGGCTGCCGACCGACCGCGCCCAGGTCGGCGCGCTCTGGGCCGGCAGCTGGGAAAAGTTCCTCGAAGCCGGTCGCGGCTACCAGGCGAAGGCGCCCGAGGGCACCGCCTTCCACGACTCCGCCAGCGGACTGTTCAACGCCGTCGTCGCCAGTGAGCCGATCCAGTACGCCGACGCCAAGGGCGGGTTGGACTACCGGAACAGTCCCGGCGTGAAGAAGGCCTGGTCCATCGCCACCACCGCCGCCACCGGCGGAATCACCGCCAAACTGCGGCAGTTCGACGAGAAGGGCACCTGGAACGCGGGCTTCAAGAACAACAGGTTCGCCACCGTCGCCTGCCCGAGCTGGATGACCGGGATCATCAAGGACCAGGCCGGCACGGAGAACCAGGGCAAGTGGGACATCGCCCCGGCCCCGGTCGCGGGCAACTGGGGCGGCTCCTTCCTCGCCGTCCCGAAGTCCGGCGCGCACGTCAAGGAGGCCGCCGAGCTCGCGGCCTGGCTGACCGCTCCCGCCCAGCACGCGAAGGTCTTCGCCGTCAACGGCAACATCCCCTCCACCAAGGAGACCCTCTCCTCCCCCGCCGTCCGGGACGCCACCCTGCCGTTCTTCGGCGACACCCCGGTCGGCCGGATCTACTCGGAGGCCGCCGCCGGCATCAAGGCCGTACCGATCAGCCGCTGGGACGGCCAGGTGAAGACCTTCATCACCGACAACGGCATCCTCGACATCGAGCAGCGCGGCACCGATCCCGCCCAGGCGTGGAGCAATGTCAACAAGCTGATCGACGACAAGATCCAGAAGTAGTCACGGTGGACCTCATCGCCTCCAACGCCCCATCGATCAGGCCACGTTGGCGCAGCAGACTGTACCGCTGGGACGTCCGGGCCGCGCCGTACGCGTTCGTCGCACCGTTCTTCCTCTGCTTCGCGGCCTTCGGCCTCTTCCCGTTGGTCTACACCGGCTGGCTCTCCCTGCACCGGGTCGAGCTCGGCGGCGAGGCCCGGTGGCTCGGCCTGCGCAACTACACCGACCTGTGGGACAGCGACTTCTTCTGGAACGCCCTCGGCAACACCTTCACCATCGGCGTGGTCTCCACCGTGCCGCAGCTGCTGCTGGCCCTGGGCCTGGCCCATCTGCTCAACTACCGGATGCGCGGACGGGGTTTCCTGCGGGTCGCGGTGCTCGCGCCGTACGCGACCTCGATCGCCGCCGCCACGCTGGTCTTCGCCCAGCTGTTCAACAGCGACTACGGGCTGATCAACACCGTGATCGGCTGGGTCGGCTTCCACCCGGTGGACTGGGAGTCCTCCAAGTGGCCCGCGCAGATCGCCATTTCGGCGATCGTCACCTGGCGCTGGACGGGCTACAACGCGCTGATCTACCTCGCCGCGATGCAGGCCGTCCCACCGGACCTGTACGAGGCGGCGGCGCTCGACGGAGCCTCCAGGGCCCGGCAGTTCCTCAGCGTCACCATCCCGTCGATCCGCCCGACCATCCTGTTCACCATCGTGGTGTCCACCATCGGCGCCACCCAGCTCTTCGGCGAGCCCATGCTGTTCGGCGGAAGCCTGGGGGTCAGCGGTGGCAGCGGCAACCAGTTCCAGACGCTCAGCCTGCTGATGTACGAGAAGGGCTGGGTGACCGGGGCGCTCGGCCAGGCCTCCGCGATCGCCTGGGTGATGCTGTTGCTCCTCCTGTCCGCGGGGGCCGTGCAGGCGATCGTCGTCCGCGCCCGCCGAAGGAGGGGCTGAGCCCGTGCGCACCACCTCCGTACTCCGCACCCGCCGGCGACCGTCCGCCGGGCGTCAGCACCACGCCGGCCCGCTGACCTACGTCCTGCTCGGGCTCGCCGCCCTGGTGTCGCTCTTCCCGCTGTACTGGAACCTGGTCGCCGCCTCGCACTCGGGCGATCGGGTGGTCGAGGCCCCGGCGCCGCTGCTTCCGGGCAGCCGGCTGCTGGACAACCTGGCCTTCGCCTGGAACCAGGTCGACATGGGCCGCGCGCTGGTCAACACCACGGTGGTGGCCGGCCTGGTGGCGCTGTCCACCGTGCTGTTCGCCACCCTGGCCGGGTTCGCCTTCGCCAAGCTGCCCTTCCGGGGCCGCAACGTGCTGCTCGCCCTCGTCGTCGCCACCATGACCGTCCCGCCGCAGCTCAGCGTCATCCCGCTCTACCGGATCATCACGGACCTGGGCTGGGTGGATCAGCTCCAGTCGGTGGTGCTGCCTTCGCTGGTCGCCGCGTTCGGTGTCTTCTTCATGCGGCAGTACCTGGTCGAAGCCCTGCCGGTGGAGCTGGTCGAGGCCGCCCGGGTGGACGGCGCGCACAGTCTGCGGATCGTCTGGCACGTGGTCTTCCCGGTGGCGCGGCCCGCCATGGCCGTCCTCGGCATGCTGGTCTTCGTCCAGGCCTGGAACGACTTCTTCTGGCCCTTCATCGCCCTCACCCCGGACGGCAACCCCACCCTCCAGGTCGCGCTCGCCGGCCTCGGGTCGGGCAACCACAGCGTCGACCAGGCGATCGTGCTGACCGGCGCGCTCATCTCCACGGTGCCGCTGCTGCTGGTCTTCGCGGTGCTGGGTAAGCACATCGTGGGCGGCATCACCGCCGGCGCCGTCAAGAACTGATCGCCCCCTCCGAAAACGACACCTCCTCACCGTCGGGAGCAGCCCGTGCCCGTTCCCCCCGCCCGTCCCCTCCCCACCGCCACCGCCGCACCGCCCCGGTTCCCGACCGGCTTCCTCTGGGGCGCGGCCACCTCCGCCTACCAGGTGGAGGGCGCCACCGCCGAGGACGGCCGCACCCCCTCGATCTGGGACACCTTCTGCCGCACCCCCGGCAAGGTCTTCCAGGGTCACAACGGCGAGATCGCCGTCGACCACTACCACCGCTTCCGCGAGGACGTCCGGCTGATGGCCGAGCTCGGGCTGACCGCCTACCGCTTCTCGGTCTCCTGGCCCCGCGTCCAGCCCACCGGCCACGGCCCGGCCGTCCAGCAGGGCCTGGACTTCTACCGCCGCCTCGCCGACGAGCTGCTCTCCCACGGCATCACCCCTGTCGCCACGCTCTACCACTGGGACCTCCCCCAGGAGCTGGAGTCCGCCGGCGGGTGGCCCGAGCGCGTGACCGCCGAGCGCTTCGCCGACTACGCCGCGCTGGTGGGCGAGACCCTCGGCGACCGGATCGGCCACTGGACCACCCTCAACGAGCCCTGGTGCAGCGCCTTCCTCGGCTACGGCTCCGGCGTCCACGCCCCGGGCCGCACCGACCCGGTGGCCGCGCTCCGGGCCGCCCACCACCTCAACCTCGGCCACGGCCTGGCCATCACGGCGCTGCGCGACCTGCTGCCCGCCACCGCACAGCTGTCGGTCTCGCTCAACCTGCACGCACTGCGCCCCTTCACCCCGTCCGCCGCCGACCAGGACGCCGTGCGCCGGATCGACGCCGTCGGCAACCGGGTCTTCCTCGGCCCGATCCTGGAGGGCGCCTACCCGGAGGACCTGCTGGCCGACACGGCCCACCTCACCGACTGGGCCTTCGTCCGCCCCGGGGACCCCAAGCAGATCCACCAGCCGCTGGACTGGCTGGGCGTCAATTACTACACGCCCACCGTCGTCTCGGCGACGGCCGAGGGCGCCGCCCCCGCCCGGGAGGACGGCCACGGCGGCGGCACGGCCTCTCCCTGGCCGGGAGCGGACCGGGTCGGCTTCCACCCGGCACCCGGCGAGCGGACCGCGATGGGCTGGGCCGTCGACCCCACGGGCCTGCACCAGCTGCTGACCGGCCTCGCCCGACGCCACCCGGACCTGCCGCTGATGGTCACCGAGAACGGCGCGGCCTACCACGACAAGGTCGGCAAGGACGGCGGGGTCGACGACCCGGAACGCGCCGCCTACCTCCACGCCCACCTGGCGGCGATCCACCGGGCGGCAGCCGACGGGGCGGACGTGCGCGGCTACTTCGCCTGGTCCCTGCTGGACAACTTCGAGTGGGCGTACGGCTACGAGAAGCGCTTCGGACTGGTCCACGTCGACTACGCCACCCAGGCCCGCACTCCGAAGTCCAGCGCCTGCTGGTACGCCGGGGTGGCCCGGAGCGGTGAGCTGCACCCGCCGGTCGGCGGATAGGGCCGCCGCGGGGACCGGAGCGGACGTGGCGGGTGCCGGGCGGCGAGCCCTCCGGCAGCCGCCACGCGGGGTTCCACGACCGGCCCCGGAGCCGGCCTTGACCGCTGCCCCGGGGCCGGCCCCGGACGGGGCCGGCGTCGCTCCACGTCAGTAGCCGTAGATCATCTTGTAGGCGACCTCGGGCAGGAACTGTCCGGCGGTCGCTCCGGCGCCGACACCGCAGTTGCCGTCGGACTCGCCGGGCGCCTTGATCCACAGCAGCATCTCGGCACCGCCGCCGACCTGCGTGGGCCGGCCGATCCGCCGCCTCCTTGGCTGCGCTGTCCGCTGCCTCCTTCGCGGCCCGACGGGGTGGTCGCCGGCCTGGATCAGGCCTGCGGTGGTGGTGGAGAGGCCGCCGAGGTACTGGGCGGGGTGGGACAGGTTGTACGGGTCGTAGGTGTTCAGCGTCCGGCCGATCCGCTGGATGTCGCTTCCGGCCAGGTGCCGCGACGGGCTGGTGGATCGTGGCCTCCACACCCGTGCGAACCGCGTAGCGGGCCTCGCGGATCATGGCCAGCCAACCGGACCGTCTCTGCTCCAGGAGACATCGAAGGCCCTGGCGGTGGGGCTGCCGCAGAGCCGACCCAGCGACTCATGATCGAATAGCGTCGGTGCGCACGGCTGGACCGTGCCATGGGGATCGGACGAGTTGGGGGAAGTTCAAATGATCGAACTGTCGGCGACGCCGATGACCTGGGTGGCGGCGGGGGACAGCATCACCCAGGCCGCCCTGCACACCCACGGGGCGCGGGGCTGGGTCGAGCACGTCAACGAGCGGATCGGCTGGCAGCTGGGCCGGCTCACAGACGTCGTCGTCAACACTGGGGTCTCCGCCTGGCGAGCCGGCGACGTCCTCGGGTCGTACGACCACCTGATCGGCCGGTTCAACCCGGACGTACTGTCGATCTCGCTGGGCACCAACGACGCGCGCGCCGGCCTCGCCGGACTTGACACATTCCGCACCGACATGCGGGAAATAATCACCCGTTCCGAAGGTGCCCAGATCGTCCTCCACACGCCCGTCCCGACAAGTCCGACGGGCCGGGTCGCCCGTCCCGAACTGCCCGCCTACTGCCAGGCCGTCCGGGAGATTGCCCACGAGATGGACTTGCTCCTGGTGGACCACGAGGAACACTGGCTGGCCCAGTTCCCCGACGGCGACCCGATCGCTTGGCTCGACGACCCGGCGCATCCCAACGCGGCCGGCCATCTCCAGATGGCCAACCACACCCTGCGCACCCTGGGACTGGGCGAGCTGACCGATCTCTGACGCAGCGCCGGCGGCATCGCGGGCGGCAGCGCCGGCGGCACCGCGGGCGGAACACCACCCGCGCCCCCGCGCCCTACGTCGTCCCTGGGCAGGAGCTCATCGTCCTGTGCCAGGCCAGACCGGGCCCGCGTGACGCCGCGCTGGCTTCCGCCCTCCGCTGGATCGAGCTCCGGGAGCCGATTGTGGACTGAGCAGGCACGCTTCGGCCCCTCCCCTGTCGGCGGGCTTACCGGCCGAGGTTGAGCTGCCGTCCCGCCGGGTGTTGATGCGCCCCCTCGGCGTGGCCCTGATGGCCTCTCGCCGGCGATCGCCGCCCGGGCGCGATGTGTCGCCACACCCTTTGGGCTCTGGGCATCCTCACATACGCCCACCTCAGTGCCTTCGACGAAGGCGACCAGGCACTGGCCCACCTCCACCCGGCGAACCCGGTGAACGGTGACCACGGCGGGCCCACAGGCCCTGCTCGCCGAGCCGGGCGGCTGGCGGGTCTACCTCCGGGTCCAGACCGCAGGGCATCTGCACACCGCCGAACTCACCCTGTACGTCGGCTGACGGAGACCTGCCACTGATGCCGCAGTACCCGGCCCTCGCGCCACGAGGACCGGGCACTGCGGCGGCTGCGGACCGTCAGCGGGCGCCGGTGCCCTTGCGGCGCCACCACCAGGCGCCGCCCGCGGCGAGCACGACCACCACGGCGGCACCGATGGCGATCGGGGCGGCGGACGAGGAGTCGCTGCTCGATGCCGTCGCCGCCGTGCTGGGCGAGGCCGTCACGCTCGGGGCGCCCGACGCGGTGGCCTGCGCCGACGGGATGATGGCCGGCGCCGAGGCGGTGGCGGTGGCGGACGCGGACGGCGTGGCGCTGGTGGGCGTGGCGGACGGAGTACCGATCGGGGTCGCTCCGGGCGCGGCGGCGGCAAGCTTGAGGGTGGGCGCGGGGTGCTCGGGCTCGGTGCCGTCCTTGGGGAGCTCGATCCAGCGGTCGATGCGCCCGTCGCTGTAGGTCTCCAGGGTCTTGAAGACCAGCTCCTTGGCGTTGGGCAGTTGCTTGATGGTGATCTTGTAGACGGCGTCCTTGCCCGGGGCGAGCGCGGTGCCGCCGACCGTGTAGCCGTCGGCGGTGGCGGCGAGGGTCCAGCCGGACGGGGCGTCGGCCAGGGCCACGTCGGAGGGGGCGATGCCCTCGGGCAGGACGACCTGGAACTTGACGAGGCCCGCGGTGGTCGACTCGGCCTCGGCGGTGAAGGTGACGGTGGCGTTGGTCGCCAGCGCCTGGGCGGTCTCGGACTCGACCTCCACGTGGGCGAAGGCCGGCACGGCCAGCACGAGGGATCCGGCCACGACCGCCGTGACGGTGGCGGCCCGGCCGAGCAGGCGGGAGGTGTTCATGGGGTAGGCGCTCCGGGGGGAGATGGCCTCGGGCCGGGGCGGGCCGGGCCGGTCGGGGTGAGGGCGGCGTCCATCATGCACGATGAACCCGGCAGGTCGGCCCGGCCGGGGGAATGCGGCGAGCCTGGACGCAGGGGATCCTCCGATCGGTCGGCGACGTCCGGCGCGAGCGGGCCGCCGGCGACGCCGTGGGCGGCGGCCAGCCGGATCTGCGAGCCGGCCAGTCCGTCCACCCCACTCAGGTAGTGCTCCAGCGCCTCGAACAGCGCGCCCGTCCGCGCCTCGTCCCGGCTACCCTTGCCCAGTCCCAGCCCGGTGCGGATCGGCACGCCGTCGCGGCCGAGGACGCACCGCCACGTCCCGGGGCTGCCGTCGAGGATCGGCGCCAGGTCGGCCTCCAACCCCAGGGCTGCGACCGCGGCTACGGCCCTTCCGAACGCCTCGTTCGGGGCGAGGCTGCGTTCCCCGGACTGGGGAGGTGCGGTGTGCGTGGTGGTGGTCACGGCCGTCCCGTCTGCTGGGGCGGGGCGCTGGCCGCGGCGGATCACGTACGACCGCCGCGGCCCGCGCCCTCTGCTACTGCCTTCGGACTGCGTCAGCGCTCGTCGGCGGACTCGCCCGGGTCGGTCTCGCCGTCCTTCGCGAGCTCGGCGATGACGTGCTGCTCCGCCGCCGACAGCACGACCTCGTCCGGGTGGAACTTGTCGCGGTCCTGGAATCCGCCCATGGAAGCAACCTCCTGGAAACTCGTCGGCCGGCCGCCGGTCGTCGGCCGGGCTCGGGCCGCAAGGCAGAGTGTGCGCATGCGCACCACTACGCATCGCAACGGACTGCCTACGTCATGTGAATGCCTTTCCGTCCGCGCAACTTGTGCGAGAGTCCCGCCATGGACGCTCTGCCCGCGCCACCCCCGCGCCCGCCGAGGTGGGGCGACCCGATCGCCGACGCACTCGAACGGGTCGGCACTCGCCGCGTGCTGACACGCGGTTTCACCTTCGCGGGCGACCGCCGGGCCGGAGACGGCGAGACCCGTCACCGAGCGCCCGGCATCGGTCCCCGGACGGCGGATAATGGCGGGGCCGCAGACCGGCTGCGCCGGCGGCACGATCGATGGAAAGGCAGAGGACGGATGAGTCTGGAGAAAGGCCGGCGCGTCAGGCTGGCCGAGGACCTCGGGATCGGTGACGCCCTCGCCGGGGAGCCTGGGGCCGTCGTCGGATTTCTCTCACTGAGAGCCGGGACCGAGGGCACCGTCGAGCGGGTGGACGGGGAACTCCCGGAGAGCGAGGAGACCCGCGAGTACCAGCGACTCAAAGCACTGTTCGAGGACTACGGGCACACCATGCCGGTGGCGAGCCGGGAGCGACTGGAGGCGGAGATCGCCGTGCTGGAGCCGGAGTGGGCCGCGCACCAGGAGCGGGGGACCCGGGTGACGGTCCGGGTCCGGCTGGACAACGGCTTCGTCCTCGACGGGGCACACCAGGACATCCTCACCCCGCTGTGAAGGAGGACGTCCTGGTGCAACAGCGGCAGTCAGCGGGGGGTCCGGACGGCGGCGAACACGGGTCCTGGGCAGGGTGCAGCACCCGCACCGTCGGCAGGACCACCAGGTGCGGAAGCACCCCGTCCACACCCCGATCGACGCTGACGAATGCGGCCCGGGCCCCGAGGCCGCGGGCGCGCCGGGACGAGGGCCGGACGGGCCGCCCGGGACGGGGCCGGGGGGGGGGGGGGGGGGGGGGGGGGGGGGGGGGGGGGGGGGGACGGAGGGGAGGGGGGGGGGGGGGGGGGAGGGGGGGGGGTGGGGGGGGGGGGGGGTGGGAGAGGTACACC
>NZ_JBVJCO010000001.1:266523-287080 GCF_055588525.1 Kitasatospora sp. NPDC041988 | reverse complement strand
CGGTTATCGTATTCCCCCAGATTTCGGTGGTGTGCGGGAAGGGGGCTAGGGTGTCCCCCTGGGGGGGGTGCCCTCCGACGGGTGGGGCCCCCCCCCCCCCCCCCCCCCCCACACCCGGAAACGTTCCTAGCCAATCGCGATGACGGGGTGTTCGGCGGGGTCGATCCAGCGCATCGTCCACGTCATGAAGGCGGCGGGAACGGCAACGCAGCCGGCGGTGGCGCCGGCCTGGGCGCCGAGGTCGTGGAGGAAGATCCCGGCACCGCGGCCCTTCACGACCGGGGCGGTGTTGAAGTCGATGACCAGGACGTTGTCGTACTGGACGGGGTGGTCGACGAGGTGCTCGCTGCCGAGGGGGCCCTGCTCGGTGAGGTGGAAGCCGCCCTGGGTGTCGGTGCGCATGCGGTTGTAGTGAGCGGAGGAGGGGTCCTGGACCCACCAGTCGTGCGCGGTGACGCGGTGGTAGGGCATCCTCGTGCCCGGGTCTGGGGCGATGCCGAAGGCCTGGGTGATGGTGTAGGTGCCGGTCGGCGTGGTCCCGGTGCCCTGGACCCGGGTGAGGCCGTTGTGGAGTCCGCCGGACCCGATCCGCGCGTCGGCGGTGGAGGCGACGGACCGCCAGACGCCGTCCCTCCGGACCCACATGGTCACGGTGGCGCGGGTGCCGTCGGCCTTGACCGCGATCACCTGGCCGGCCCGGCCGACCGCCGCCGGTACGGGGAACGGGCCATCGGCAGCCCGCGCGCCGTGGGCGGGGCCCGCACCGGTCACCGTGACGGCGACGCCAAGCGCGACGGCCACCGCCGCGTAACGGCCGACCGGGCCACGGCGGGTGACGGGGAGTTTTCGGGAGACGGCCATCGAGGGGCCCTTCTGGCGTGGACGACACGGACGACGCGGCGGAACAGTGTGCGGCGGGGCCGAAGGCCGAGGCCCGCACCGCATACCGTCAGGCGGCGCCTCGGCGGCCGCTGGCGGCGGCGAGTAGTCGGGGCGGGGTCGGGCCTGCAGGGACCGGTCGCGCTCGGGGTCCGCGACCGGCCCGCCCATCCCCCAGCGTCGCCAACGACCCACACCGCGTCCACCAGGCGCCACCACCCGCACGGCCACCCGAGTGCACCGCGTGCTCCGCCCGGACCAGACCCCGCCGCCGGGCACGCGGCCGGCCGGCAGCCCCGGCGAGACGGCGCAGCACCGGGCCCGAGGCGCAGCGCGGTCCGGGGAACGCCCGGCCGGTCCGTGGGGCCGGGACCGGGCGACCGGGCGACCGGGCGACCGGGCAACCGGGCAACCGGGCAACCGGGCAACCGGGCAACCGGGCAACCGGGCGACCGGGCGACCGGGCGACCGGGCGACCGGGCGACCGGCAGGATGTCGTCGAACGGCCCGTCAGGGAGAAGTGCGCGCGAAACGTCCGACGGGCCGACCCAGGCGAGCTCCTTGACCAGGACCACCGTCTTGCCGGGTGCGAGCCGGCCGTGTTCGGGGCAGGTCGACGAGCACATCACTTGCCGCCAAGGATACAAGGTATCAATCGTCCGTAAACGGGCGTTTGCGGAGAGTGCCGTCGGTGGCGGGGATCGGCTCCGCCGATGCCGAGTCGATGCTCTCCACCGGCACCTCGGCCGTCGACGCGCACGCCCGGCGATTCGGCGCGCACGCCGGACGCTTCGGCGCGTATCCGTGCGGCTGGGTGGACGCAGCCGGTGATCGCGGCGGCGGTCCCTTGACTCGGCGCAGGCCGAGGAGGGACGGTGTACGTATACGACATAAATGTGCGCCGTACAAAGACAGTCGAAGGGTGGCGACCTCCGTCGCGCCCTCCCCGAGCTCCACGAACTCCGACCCGACCGCTGGAGCGATCATGCCGAGCAGCCACTACGTGGCCCTGCCGGACAGCTCCCGCGTTCCGCTCCGCGGGGCGCGGGTCATCGGACCGGCCGATTCACGTACTCCCCTGACCGTCACCGTCTACCTGCGGCGCGACCCCGATGCGCCGCCCCGGCCCGACGTGTACGAGTTGGCGCTTCAGCCGCCGACCCGCCGTACCGTCCCCACCGAGGACCAGTACGCCGCGACCCACCGGTGGCTGGACACCGACCTCAAGGCGATCGAGGCGTTCGCCGCCGAACACCGCCTCACCGTCTCCAACGAGAACCCGCTGGCCCGCAGCATCCAGTTGACCGGCACCACCGAGGATGTCGCGAACGCCTTCCAGGTCACCCTGGCCCGCTACCGCTACCAGGACGCCAACGAGAACCCCGGGACGTACCGTGGCCGCGAAGGCATGATCTACGTACCCGCGGAGATGCGCGACATCATCACCGGCGTGTTCGGCCTGGACGACCGGCCGATCGGCTCCCGCCTACTGATCCGCCGGGCAGCCGCCCGGACCCCGGTGACCCACACCGCCCCGGTGATCCAGCCGGGCGCCTTCCTCCCTCCCCAGCTCGAGGCACCGTACGCCTACCCCGCCGATACCGACGGGGCCGGGCAGTGCATCGCCGTCCTCGCCTTCAACGGCGAGACGCCACCAGGCGTCCCGTCCGGCGGCTACTCGCTCGATGCGCTGCGCAACTACTTCGTCAACGTCCTGCACCGGCCCATGCCGGACATCACCAACGTGGTGGTCCCGGGCGTCGGGACGCCCGGGAACGAGCCGGGCCAGGACGCCGACTTCGCCACCGCCGACACCACGGGCGAGATCATGCTCGACCTCGCGATCGTCGGCGCGCTCGCACCCAAGGCGAAGATCGTCGTCTACTTCAGCAAGTTCACCGAGCAGGGCTGGGTCGACGTGATCACCCGGATCGTCAACGACACCGTCAACAAGCCCTCGGTGATCTCCTCCAGCTACGGCAACGCCGAGCCGACCCTCGGCAGCCGGTGGACCAACGCGGCGATCGCCCGGGTCGACGCGGCATTCGCCAACGCGGCCGAGAAGAACATCAGCATCTGCTGTGCCTCGGGCGACGACGGCTCCCGCGACCAGGCCTTCGACGAGCGCGCCCATGCCGACTTCCCCGCCTCCAGCCCGCACGTGGTCGGCGTCGGCGGCACCCGCCTGGTGGTGAGCCAGGGGCAGGTCGTCAGCGAGACCGTCTGGGACGACGGCCCGGGCAGCCGGACGGGCGGCGGCATCAGCAAGGTGTTCCCGATGCCGGTGTACCAGGCCGGCGCGGGTGTACCGCCCTCGGTGAACCCGCCCCACGCACGCGGGCGTGGTGTGCCCGACGTGTCCGCGCTGGCCGATCCCCAGACCGGCGTGGTCATCCCGAGCGTGGACGGCGTGAACTTCACCCAGATCGGCGGCACCAGCGCCGCCGCCCCGATGTGGTCCGCCCTGCTCGCGCGCATCAACCAGGGGCTCGGCGCCCAGGTCGGTTTCCTCAACCCGCTGCTGTACGCGAAGTTCGCGTCGGGCGTCCTGCGGGACGTCACCCACGGGAGCAACGGCGCGTTCGCATCCGGCCCCGGCTGGGACCCGTGCACCGGCTTCGGCAGTCCCGGCGGCCGGCAACTCCTGGACGGCCTCAGGGCCCTGTGAGCCGTGTTCCGTCGACACCCGTGGTGCAGTGCGGGGCCGATCGGGCCCCCGCACCGCACCCGTGCCAGGAGGGTCGGCCCCCGGGCTCACCGACCTCACGAATGATCAGTTCACCCGTGTGGAAAGGTCCGGACCGGGAGGAAGCGTCAGAGGGCGTCCCCGGCCGCGTCGGGGTGTTCGGCCTCCAGGCGGGCGATCTGGCGGGGTGCGTCGGCGTCACCGTGCTCCTGCGCCCAGCGGTACCAGCCGGCGGCCTGGCGGTGGGACCCGCGCTGCTCGTGGATCCTGGCTCCTTCCACCCAGGCCCCGGCGTCGCCGCCCGCCGGAGCCAGGCGAGGGCGGTCCAGTGGTCCCCGTCGTCGAGGTGTGCCCGGGCCACCACTCGCATGGCGGCGACGTCTCCGGCCTTGGCGGCCATCAGGTGCCAGCGGTGCGCGTTGGCGGCGTCGAGCTCGACCAGGACCACCATCGCCGGAACGTCCCCTGCATCGGCGAGGTCGCGGTACCGCTTCAGCGCGCGTTTGCGCAGCCGCTTGCGTTCGACGGCGTGGGGCGAACTCTCGCGCAGCTTCAGGCAGAGCCGGGCGATGTCGCGCTTGGCCTCCGGGTCACCTGCGAGCTCGGCCCGGGTGAAGCTCTCCAGCGCCTCCGCCAGCCAGCCCTGCTGCTCGTACACCACGGCCTGGGCGCGCGGCGACGGCGCGCCGGTCGGCGCCGGCGGTGCGGCGGCCGGGCCGGGCGGTGCGGGAACGGGCTCCTGCGGTACGGGGTCGGCCGGCGACCGCCCGAGCGCGCCGCCCGTGGTCGGCGCCAGGGCTCGGCGCAGGCGTCAGGCCTGCTTCTTGGCCTTGGGGTTCCGCTTCAAGGCGGCGAGTGCGTAGCACTCCAGCGCCTCGTCCGGCCGGCCGAGCCGCTCCAGGATCTCCGCCATGTCCATCAGGGACGGCACACGGCCCTTCTCGGTCGCCCGGCGCAACTGCGCCAGGGCCTCGGAAAGCCGGCCCGCGTCCCGGAGCCGGCGGCCCACCCGCAGCACGGCGTCCGTGTTACCCGCCTCCGCCGACTGGCGGTACCACTCGGCCGCCTCGGCCGGCGCGGTCGCGGCGGGCTCGGGCCAGGGCGGTGCCGCGACGGCAGCGGGAGGGAGCAGGGCGGCCGTCTGCTGTTCCGGGCCGCGGGACGGCGCAGGCTCGGCCGGCCGCCGCCCCTCCATCCCGCGGGCTTGTGGCGACGGCAGGGTGGTGCCCCCGCCCCCGCCCCCGCCCCCCAGCGTGGCGGGCGGCGCGGGCAGAAGGTCGCGTTCCAGCCGCAGTCGGGCGCCGAACGCAGTCAGCGAGTCGGCCGACGTCGGCTCGGCCGCGGTCGGCAGGGCCGGACGCGGCGCCGACCCCGGTGCGGCCGGCCGGCGGCGCAGCGGCTCCTCAAGGTCGACGGCCAAGCCGGAGCGCTCCTCGACGGCCGCCCAGAGCGCCGGCGGGAACCAGTCCTTCTCCTTGGACGACGCGTCCGGCAGCAGCCCCGCGAGGTCCGCTAGCCCGGGACGGTTCCGCGGATCCGGCTCCAGACAGGGACGGACCACCCTGTCCACGAGGGGCGACAGTCCGTCCAGCCGCAGCCGCCCGTCGAGGATGTTGGAGACGATCTGCGCCGGGGATCCCGGGCCGAAGGGGTTGCGGTTCAGGGCGACGGAGGCGAGGACCAGGCCCAGGGCGAAGACGTCGCAGGACGGGCCGACCTCCTCGTTGAGCAGTTGCTCGGGCGCGGCGAAGGTGATCGTCGCGGGGACCTGGGTGCCGGTCAGCGCGGCGTCGTCGGCGGGGGCGAGGTGCCGGGCGATGCCGAAGTCGATGACGCGCGGTCCGGCGCCGGCCAGCAGGATATTGCCGAGTTTGAGGTCGCGGTGCACGAGGCCGGCGGCGTGGATGGCGCCCAGCGCGTTGACCAGGCCGGCGGCGAGCACGCGCCAGGTCCGCAGCGGCAGCGGGCCGCCGCAGACCTCCAGCGCCGCCGCCAGGTCGACCCCGCGGATGTAACAGGTCGCGAACCAGGGCTCGGCGGCGCCGGTGTCGGCGTCGACCACCTCGGCGGTGTAGGCGCTGTCGACCGCGCGAGCCGCCGCCACCTCGCGGGCGAACCGGCTGCGGACGTGCTCGGGGTTGCGCGCGAGCTTGTCGGGCCGGATGGTCTTGAGCGCCACACCGCGCCCGAACCGCACGTCATGGCCGGCGCGCCGCGCGTAGTAGACGTTCCCCCAGCCGCCCCTGCCGAGCAGGCCGAAGAGCCGGTACGGGCCGATCGTCTCGGGATCGTCCCCTCCAGGTATTCCACCGCGAACCTCTCACTCTTCCAACCGAACCGTCGCCCGCCGACGTGCGCGGCGCGTCAGCCCAGCACGTCAGCCCCAGCGCGTCAGCTCGTCGCCGTCCGGCGGACGCCTGGACGGCTTGGCGCGGACGCCCTCCGGGCGCTCGCCGGGCCAGCGCTGGCCGCTGCGGCGCAGGACGACCCCGGGCACGATCTCGACCTCGTCGTCCGGGCCGAAGGCGTGGAACAGCTGCTCCCGGGGCCGCTGTTCGGACACCTGTCCCAGGTGCGGCAGCGGCTTCCACGGCGGGGGCTCCTGCCCCGGTCGGGTCGTGCGGATCCGGCTGACGGCCCTGCCGCTGGCATCGAGCACCCGGAGCATGCCGCGGCGGGAGACGATCAGGAGGTGCCGCCGGGAGACCGCCCCACGCCGTGCCTCGTCGAGGTGGCGGTCACAGCCTGCCGCTGACCGGGCCGTCTGGCACGCCAGGCACGACCCGCGGCGTGCTGGGAGCGGCCACCGCGGGCGCGGGCGGGCCGGTGCGTTGCCGGCTGCTGAAGCTGCCTGCGGAGCCGTTCGATCTCCAGGTGTCGCGCGGCGATCCGCCCCGGATCCCGCCCTACGAGGTGAAACCGACCCCCCGTTCGGCAAATATTTTCATTGCATCACCCAGGAATTCCACCATCCTAGGATGGTAGGAATCATGAAACTCCCTCATGGCGTCGTCTTCTGCATAGAAGAGCGCCATGCCGACGTAAGCCTCCCTCGTGGGGACGTAAAATCGGCAGGCTATGTCAAAATGCCTGCGAACAAGCTCCTGAACCTGTCGATCCCCGGGCAGCGAGCCGTCCAGGCAAGCCGCAATCTCCCTGTACAGCACGTCCCAGTCCTGGTGGACCTGGTTCCTGTCCACGTGCGCCCAGTTGTTGGTCTCGGCAAGGCTTTTCGCCTGCTCTCCCGCCAACGACCGCCGACACTCATCTTCGTACTGATTCCCCATGGGTACCAATTCTCGTGATTCTTACGCCTCTTCAGCGGATTCCCCAAGAGGCGCCCAACCTGCCGGCATCGACCAACTGCCGATCCAGGCGGAACAGTGGCACACACCCGCCAGGTCGGCAAGCTATTAACCTGGCGGTTTCATTTGGGGTGCGGTTACTTGGAGTCAGAAGTGTGTAGGGGGCTCCCGCCCTGGGGCGATGTGCCCTGTGGAGCGACCACCGCTTCCCAAACCGCTGCGGTGATGTCCTGGTCCTCACCGTCAGTTGTATCCGCGTGGTTCGTCGCCTGCCGTCTTGACCTGCTTGCGGTAGGCCCCCGGCGGTGATCCGAAGTGTCGTTTGAAAGCCTTGGCGAAGGCGAACTCCGACGTGTACCCCGTATGCTGCGCGATTGTGCTCAGCGGGGCCGGCGATTGGTGCAGCAACCGCGCCGCGGTGGCCATCCGCCAGTTGGTCAGGTAGGTCAACGGCGGCTCGCCGACCACCGAGGCGAAGCGGCGGGCGAACACCGCGCGGGACAGCCCGGCGCGGGTGCCCAGCGACTCCACGGTCCAGGGATGGCCGGGATCGTCGTGGATCGCCTTCAGGGCCGGGGCGACTGCCGGGTCGGTCAGCGCGGCCGTCCAACCCCGGGTCCGCTCCTTCGGCAGTTCGGCGTACCACGACCGGAGGATGTACAGCAGCAGCAGATCGATGAGCGCCGTGACGACCGCGTCCGAGCCCGGCTGCGGCGAGTGGAACTCGGCGCACAGCTGATCGACTGCCGAGCGCAGCACCGGGTGGCGGCCCGGAACCGCGGGGAGGTGAATGACCTCCGGCAGATCGCTGAACAGCGGATGCGGGCGATCAACGTCGATCGCGTACGCGCCGCACACCAGCACCGTGTGCGGCCCCGGTCCGTCCACGGTGACCTGGCCGATCGGCGAGGAACGGTCCACGCGCTCCGGTACGAAGTCCACCACATCGCGGCCCGGCACATCGCACAGGGTGTGTCCGCTGCCGCGCTGCAGGAACACGATGTCGCCGGGGCCGAGCGCGAGCGGTTGGCCGTGCGGTGGCAGCAGGTGGCAGTGTCCTTCCACGACCACGTGGAATCCGGCTCCTGAGATGGGTTGGAACTTCAGGGCCCACGGGGCGTGCGCGTCGGTGCGAGTCACCATCGGGCGTCCCGTGCGCAGGACTTCGAGGGTGTCGCTCAGGATGTCCATAGCGCCACTCTAGTGCCTGCAGGGCGAGACGATATGACAGGGAATCGAGATCTAAAGTCATTCACCGTCTCGATGTGGAGGCGTACGTTCTTGCCATGGCGGTTGCCGAACCCCGGCACTGCATCGACGAAGGAATGGATCCCATGTCTCTGGCTGGCAAGAAGATCGTGATCATCGGTGGAACCTCCGGCATCGGCTTCGCGGTAGCCCAACAGGCCGCGGCGGCTGGCGCGGACGTCGTGGTCGCCTCCAGCAATCAGGACCGCGTGGACGCCGCAACGAAGCGGTTGGGCGAGCCGGCCGAAGGCCGCCGCCTGGACGTCGCCGACGGCAACGCCATCGCCGCGTTCTTCGAGCAGGTCGGGGAGTTCGACCACCTCGTCTACACCGCGGGCGAATCTCTGCTGATCAAGCCGCTGGTCGACACCACCCCGCAGGAGGCCAGGGCCGTCTTCGAGCGCCGGTTCTGGGGCGCGTTCCTCTCCGCCAAGTACGCTGCACCGCGACTGCGCGACGGCGGCTCGATCACTTTCAGCTCCGGCGTCCTCGCGATCCGCCCCCTGTCCGGAACCGCGCTCACGGCAGGTATCACCGGCGGCATCGAGGCCCTGTCCCGGGCACTCGCCGTCGAACTCTCCCCTCTGCGCGTCAACGTGATCCAGCCCGGTGTGATCCGCACCGAGCTGTGGGACGGCAGTGTCCCGGACCCGGAGGCCTTCCTCCAGGGCGCCGGGTCCGAGCTGCTCACGCGGCGTGTCGGCACTGCCGAGGAAGCCGCGGCGGCCTATCTCTTCGTCTTGTCCAACGCCTACGTCACCGGCACCACGCTCGCGATAGACGGCGGCGCGGCACTGGTGTGACATAGGCACCACGCATAACTGGCGCAGAAGCCACCAAGCTTGGGCACGTCGCAGCCATGACCGGCAGCGGCTCTCCGCCCCCTCCAGCGCGTAGATCGCTAAGTCACACTGGAGTACTTGCGGTCCTCAGTCGGGCACCGGTGTCATCATCGAAGTCCTCGCAGAACGCGGCGAGGGCATCGGTGAGGTGATCCATCGAGCGTGCGGCGAACAGGACGGGCTGGTACCCCTCGACCCGGTACGCGGTGCCTGCCATCGCACGCAGGTCCCAGTCGCGGATCTCGCACCAGGGCAACCGGCGCAGCTCGCCGGGCGAGGAGAGCAGCGCCGCGCCGTACGCCTTGACCGCCCCGGCCTCGGTGACCACGCCGCATTCGAGGGTGTACCAGTACACCCGGCTGAGCAGGCTGAGGGCTTCCTCGGTCCGCACTTGTGCGGCTGCCCGGCCGACCAGGCGGTACAGCTCGGCGAACCGGGTCGAGGCCAGGTGGACGCCGTGGCCGAACACGTCGTGGATCACGTCAGGTTCGGGCGTGTACAGCGGAGCCGCGGGGTGCCGGACGAACTGCACCGCGTGGAAGTAGCCGTGCCGCAGCGCCCCGAGGAACCGCCGGTTCGGCACGAAGCCACCGGTCAGGGTGAAGTCGAATCCGGTCCGGGCCCGCAGGTGCGCCCCGACCTCGCCGTGCTGCGGGATGCGGTCCGCGGGGATGCACGCGTCCTCGCGGGCGGCCAGCACCGCCCGGCACGCGTGGGCCCGCAAGGCGGGCTCCAGCGCCGCGTGGACCGTGCGCCACGTCGCGTGCTCCGCAGTGCGGTACGCGACCGACGGCGAAGGGTCGCCGACCCAGTGGCTGCGCGCCAACGCGACGAGCGCGCCTCGCCGCGCCAGATAGCGGGGGTCACGCAGACCGGGGTGCAGAGCGACAGGAGCGAGCCTGCCGTCTGGCGTGACCGGGACCAGCTCCGATGCATCGCTCATGGCTTCTACCGTTCCCCGGTGGGACCGTGAATCACCATCAACGACTCCACGGCACCCCGGCTGGGCTGGAACGATGAGGCTTGCCCGAGGTCTGCGTCGTACCAGCGGGAAGGAGCTTTCTGCGTGCACACCGCCGGGGCACGTCCCAAGCTCGTCACCTCCGACGGCCGCGGGGTGGTCAGTCACGCCGGCTCGCGCCTGCACCCCCTACGCAGGCGGCGGGTCCCTCCCATGCCTGGAGGCCCGCCACCGCGGTCACGCCCGTGTCGAAGACCGCATCCGCTGCGGCAAAGCCACCGGCTTCGGCCGCTTCCCCTCCCGCCTCTTCCACCTCGACACCGCCTGGCTGGAGCTCTCCCTGACCGCGATCGACCTGATCGCCTGGACCCAGACCCTGCTGCTGGACGGCGAGCTGGCCACCGCCGAGCCGAAGAGACTCCGCTGCCGGATCCTGCACGCCGCCGCCCGGATCACCGGTGGCGCCCGGCGCATCCACCGGCGGATCGCCGACACCTGGTCCTGGCGCCACGAACTGACCGCCGCGTTCACCCGCCTCGCCGCCCTGCCGAGACCCGCGACCTGACCACCCGAACCGTCCCTGCCCGCCCACCACCCAAGGAACCCCAGGAGCGGCCACGCGCCGGAACTCCGCCATGCCCAGCCGCCTGAGCACCACCCCCGCGACGATCAGCGCGGCTCAGCCCACCCCAGATGAAACGCGGAGGTTGATCGAGCGTGGATCCAGGGCTTCGGCGTGGTCGTCTGCAGCGGTGCCGCCGCGGGGGAACTGACGGTCGCGACGGCGGGGACCAGAACCGCGGGCGACCGGCTCCTGGACCCACCTGCGGGTGGACCCGCCCGTCAGCGAACGCCGCCAGGGGCGGGGCGCGGCTGACGGGGTGGAAGCGACGGCATACGATCGGCGGGTGTCGGAGCGTACTGATTCCTCGTCATTGTCCCTGTCGGCCTCGGTGTCCGCAGCCTCCTTGTCGTCCTCCTCGTCCTTGACGTCGGCCTCGCCCGCGTGGGCCCTGTGGTCCAAGGACTCCGTCCTCTCGGTCGGTTCGGTGGCTTCGGTGCTGTCGATCGGCTCGGTCGGCTCGGTGCTCTCGGTGGGGTCGGTCGGCAGCGTGCTGTCGATCGGCTCGGCCGGTTCGGCGCTGTCCGCGTTGTCGGCCGGGTCGTGGCTGAGCCTCGGGTCGCTGCTGTCCGCGAACTCGCGGTGGTCGGTACTGTCCTGGCGCTCCCGGCACGGGCTGATGGCCGCCGGTGTCGTGGCGGTCGCTGCGGGTGCGGCACTCGCCGGAGGCCCGCGGCCGCGGCGCCGCACCCGGTAGTGGCCGGCATGCGTCCGACGTTTCCTCCGCTGCGGCGTCTGGTGCGCAACCCGGCGTTCTGGTACGTGGCCGTGCTCGCCGCGATGTGGCCGGTCCTGCGGCTCCTGCCGCCCGAGCGGGTGCTGGCGCTGCGGGAGTGGGCGTCGACCAACCTCGACAACCTGCGCCCCTGGCCGTCGGGCCACCCGGTCGAGTCGCTGGTGGTGTCCGCGTTCGTGCCGCAGAGCACCGTATGGGTGTGGCCGGCCTTCGCACTGTCCGTGTTCGCGGTGGTGTCGGTGCTCGGCGCCCGCCGCGCGGTGGCGGCGCTGGCCTTCGCCCACGTGGCCGCGACCGGGCTGACGGAGACGTTGGTGTGGTGGCGCATCGAACACGGCTCGCTGCCGGCCGCCGAGACGCACGTGCTGGACACCGGCCCGTCCTACGTCGTGGTGGCCGCGCTGACGGTGGCGATCGGGCGGGCCCGTCCGGTGTGGTCGCGCGCGGTGTGGCTGGTGATGCTGGCGGTGGCCGCCCCCGACCTGCTGTCCGGGCTCGGGGACGGCGAGGTGTCCGCTGTCGGCCATGTGCTCGCCTTCGCCGCCGGTCTGGCCATCGCGGGCGCCCACCGGCTCGGCCTGCCACCGGTGGCCCGCCGGCCCGCCCGCCCCGCGCCGGCCGGGCCGTGAGCGCCGCACCGGCCGGGTCTTGACGCCGTGTGCAGCGCGGCGGTGATGCGGGGCGCAGCGCGGCGGTGATGCGGTGCGCAGCGCCCGGCCGCGGGAGTCGACGTCCCGGGGCCGGCGCGCGGGGCCGCCGTGGTGCGCCGGTTCAGTGCGCGTTGGTGTACATGTACGTGCCGGTCTCGTAGTTGTAGGCGGCGACCTTGATCAGGACGCCGCGGTCGGACCTGATCTGGGTGTCCATGGTGTAGAAGCCGTACCCCATGTACGTGGTCGCGGCAACGCCCTCCCAGGTCCAGCCACCGCTGCCGTTCGACGTCAGGATCCAGACGTTCTGACCGTAGTGCGTGGTGAGGAAGTCGATGTGGGCCACGTCGTGGCCCCCGCTGTCCGAGCCGTTGTGGATCCTCAGGTCCGCTATGACGCCGTCGGAGCTCACCTCGTCACACCAGTAGTAGTAGCCGTTCGGGCAGTCGACGCGGTAGGTGGGCGCCGGCGAGGCCGCGGCCGCCGGTGCGGCGGCGGCGAGCGGCAGGGCCAGCAGGCCCAGGGCGGCTACGACGAGACGGAGCTTCCTGCCAGTCACGGGCGATCCTCTTCTCTCTCGCGAGGGGCGTCCTCCGGGTGGAGGACCCTCATCGTGGTGCCGGAGGAGGGCGGCTCGCGTGACCACTGCCGGGTCGCCGGCAGCGGTGCGGGGGCGTCGAGGCGTCGGTGCCGGACGGTCGACGCCAGGGCGTCTCCGGCTCCGTGGGGGGCAGCGATGCCGAGCCACGCTGTCATGGTGAGGACATCGGGTGGCCCGCCGGAAGCCGAAGTTCGGTCATGTTCGGCGGGATCGGCCGATACACAAGCCGGGGCTGCGGCCCGGGACCACGAGCGCGTCGCCCGTAGCCGGGCCGTGCGACCGGGCAGGACCGGGTGGGGCCTCCCGGAGCCGCGCTGACGCCCGCACCGGGGCGGCTCAGGACTCGGTGGCGGTGTCCGGCGCGGCCCGCGGCGCGAAGGTGACGACGGCTTCGCTCTTCACCAGCCAGGCGACCCCGAACGCGAGGACGGCGACCGCCTCGCCGGCGTACATCAAGGTCAGGGGCGAGTCCCAGGTGAGGTGGAGGACGGCTCCGGCCGCGACCACGACAACGCACGCCACGATCAGCCAACCGCAGACCAGGTACACCCAGTCGCGCGCGGGACGCCGCCCGCCGCTGGACGGGGAATCCGCGAAGAGCTGGAGGCAGAAGTATGCGAGTACGCCGAACAGGCCTGCGGCGAAGCAGAGATGGAACGTGCCGATGGTCGTCTGCGCGGTGGTCGGGTGTGGTGCGACCGACCCCGGTGGCTCGGCGGGGAAGAGTGCCACCAGGATCGCCAGGACGCCGGCCACCGAACTCAGGCGGTCCTCCCGGCGGTCGTGGCGGTAGCAGATCAGGAAGACGCCGATGGCGCAGAGGCCACCGACGAAGACGTTGCGCATGTGGGTGTAGTACGACGCGCTCATCGAGCTGAGCAGGGCGATGCGGGAGGAGGTGAGGCTGTTGCCGACGGGCAGGACGATCGGCAGCAGCAGGCCGAGGACGCCGATGCCCAGACGGAGGCGTCGCACGGTCTGCTCGTCCTGGGCCTGGTGGTCGGCTGAGGGGTGATCGGACATGGAACGGCCCCCTTGACGCGCTGAGGCTGTCGGGCCGCGGGCGGCGCGACCGGGGGGCCGGCGCACCACCAGGCGGCGGTCGCTGCGGGTGTACCCGCCCGGCAGGGCCGGGAATCGGGTTCGCGCCGATCCGGTGGTCGCGCTTGTGCGGTGGTCCGCCCCGGTCCCTCGTGCGGCGGCCCGAACCAGACCGGTGCGCGACGGCTCCATCGTGGCCGTACCCGGAGCTGCCGCCGTCGCCCGGGGAGATCGCCATGCCCGTCCTCCGCCCGCGCGCTGTCGCCCGCGCAGCCGAATCGGCGCACGCTTCCCGGCGCTCGACACCTGCGTCACACTGTGGCGGCGCGGGCAGTCAGGCGCGCAGGTGGTCAACGACCGAACGGGGGCGGCATGGCGCGGAGCCGGACGAAGAAACAGAAGCGACCGCCGGCCGAGGGGATGGCTCGGCTCCCGGGGCCCTCGACCCGGAGGGCCGGGCCCCGCCGGCCGCGACGGACGAAGACCTCCCCTTCGTCGGCGGCGGCTACGTCGTGGCCGGCGTCGGCGTCCTCTGGGCCCTGCTCGTCCTGGGCGCCGCACGCCGCACCCTCCGGGATCACGGATAGTCCTGCCGCTGCGAAGGACAGTCACCAGCCCGGCCATGAGCAGGGAATGACGGCTACTGGAACTCGGACGATACGTGCGCGCCCGGTCTGTCGACCACTTCGCCGCCTGGCGCCTGGAGCCCGGACCCGGTACCCGAGCGGGACGCTGAGCAAGGCCGGCGCGAGGCAGTCCACCGGATCCAGCACGGCGGGGTCGCCCCGCCGGTCGTACACCCCGAGGGCCCTTCTTCCTCCGGGGTCGGTGTAGTCGCGCAGAGGGCTCTCCGCGCCACGGCGACGCGCCGGCGACCGCTCCCTGACTCGGACCGGCCTTGGGCTCTGAACCGGCGGCTCTGCCCGAAAGGCCGGAGCCGCCGTTTCCGGTCCTCGTCCCTGGCGGTCAGTGCCCGGCTGCGCCCGGTCGGTCCTGCGGGGCGTTCAGATGCGCCATCAGCCGCGTCCGGCCTGATCGTTCCAGCCAGGTGCCGAAGTCCATGAGGCCCGGGTGGATCTTGCGCAGCGGCTCGGGGTCGGAGTCGTAATAGGTCTCGTCCGCCCAGGTGAACACCTTCGCGACTTCGGGGTCGTGTTCCCACAGGACCTCGAGGGGCACCCGGGTGTGAGGGATGGGCCGGCCGGCCGCCGTGCTCAGCGCGGCGGCGATCTGCGGGGCGGTCAGCCTGTCGCCGGTGAGCTCCATGGCCCGGCCCAGGTAGAGGTCCGGCTCCGCGAAGGCCAGCGCGGCGAGCGCACCGATGTCGTCGATGGCGATCAACTGCATGACGAGGTCGTCGCGCCAGGGCACGGTGAGGCCGCCGTTCTGGAGGAACCTCGCCGGGCTGGTGAAGTCTTCCATGAAGCCGGCGGGGCGCAGGATCGTGGCGGGCAGACGCAGATCGTGGATGTGCTGCTCGATCTGCCACTTGTCGATGGGGCCCCAGCCGTGCTCCACGTAGAAGCGGTTCTGGCTCTGCGTGCCACCGACGGACGAGTACACCAGGTGCTGCACGCCTGCGGCCTTGGCCGCATCCGCGACGTTCCTCCCTTGAGCGACCTCGTTGTGGTTGGCGGACTGAACGCTGTAGGCGCCGTAAACGCCGTGCATCGCCGTGTCGAGGGAGGCGCGGTCGTCCAGGTCGCCGCGGACCACCTCGGCGCCGGCGGCGGCGAGAGCGGCGGCAGCCGGGGCGGTGTCGTCGCGGACCAGGGCGCGGACCCGCCAGCCGGCGGCGAGGAGGTGGCTGGCGATGGCGCCGCCCTGGTTCCCGGTGGATCCGGTGACGAGGACGGTCTTCTCATGGGTGTTCATGAATGGGTCTCCCTGACGGGCCGTCAATATCTGCACTTGATGCAAGGATGCATGGAATGCAGACTTGCAGTCAATGCAGTACCCTCCGGATATGGTCAAGCGAGAGCGCGGCGCCCCGGCGCCTTCCCTGCGTGAGATGAAGCGGGCCCGCACCCGTCAGGCGCTGATCGACGCAGCGGCGGAGATCTTCGAGCGCAAGGGGTACGACGAGACGACCGTTGCGGAGATCGCTGCGGCGGCAGAGGTCAGCACCCGCACCTTCTTCGGATACTTCGCGAACAAGGAGGACGTCCTCTTCCCCGACAGCGACGCACGGGCGCGGACCACGATCGAGGCGATCGCCGACCGGGATCCGGCCGAGGGGCCCGTGGACGTACTGATCCGGGCACTGGAGACCATCGCCCAGGCCGATGCCGACATGATCAGCCCGATGGCGGCTGTGCGAATGCGGCTGTTCCGCACGGTGCCGGCCGTCCGTGGCAAGGCGCTGCAGGTCCAGATGGCCGCGCAGAAGGAGATCGCGCGCGCCCTGCAGGCAGCCTTCCCCGACGAGTTGGACCGCGTGGGCGCGGCGGCACTGACCGGGGCACTGGCAGGCGCGGTGAACGGCGCCCTCGACGCGCTCATGGACGACGAGGACGCCGCCGCCGTCGCCCTCGACGCCGACCGGCTGCGGGAACGGGTGCGGCAGGCGACGGAACTGGCGCTCAGGCCCTGGCAGAGCTGAGGGACGTGCGGCCGCTTGGGCGCCGTGCGCCTCACCGGAGCAGGCCGGGCCCGGGCAGGTGACCGGGAAGGGCGCCCGAATGCGACCGGCGCCAGCCGGCGAGGTGGTGCAGCAACGCCCTGGGTGTGCGGCTGAGCAGGTCCGCTTCCGTTGAGCACCATCGCAGCCGGTCCGCGCGGGGCGGAAGCCGCCGACCGGACGAGCCGGGCGCGGCCCGCCCTCCGGACCACGGGACGAGCGGAGTGCCGCCCTTTCGGGCCGACGGCTGGTCCACGCGCCCCACCCGGAGAGAACGAGATTCTGCCTACAAGTCAGAGAGGGGTGGACGGGGGCGGAATGCGGGCCAGGAGTTCGTGGGCGGCCCGGGTCAGGCGTGCGGTGGTCTCGCCCGGGGACGCCCGCGGTCCGACGTCGCCCAAGAACGCCATCGCATCGACCATGGGTGCCAACTCCTCGGACTCACCGTAGGTCTCGGCCACGTTCTCGACGATGAGTACGGCGCCCTCGAAGGGGTCGAGCCATCCGCCGACGATCTCGGCGGCCCACCAGCGCGCGAGCGCCAGCGGCCCCTCCCGGAAGCCCGCAGGCGGGCGGAAGCCGAACCCGAGCTCGTCCGTCACCTGGCCGAACAGCTCCGAGGCCTGGTCTTCCTCACCGCTCAGCAGCCAGGCGAGGTGCCACAGCGACGGTGTGTCGACGCCGGCGACCAGGGCGCGGAGGGCGGCCTGGATCAGAAGGTCCGGGTCGGCGCGTCGGTCGTCGACCCACCAGTGGGCGATCTCCCGCAGTTCCTGCACCGCCTCGGCCGCCGTTCCGGGGGCTCCGCTCGTCGTCATGGCGGCATGCTGCCGCATGTCGCCAACCGCACGCCAGCGGATATCACACGGCCGGGTCCGGCGCCGCGCACCACGGCCCGGTGCAGTGAAGACCGACATCACCATCGGCCCTGCGTCAGGATCGCCCACCACCCGCTTCGCCAGGTCACGGTTGGCAGCCTCGACACCCGCGAAGCGGCGCAGCGTGTCGGCAATGCTGACGTGGGGGCCATCAGCGGTCCCCCGTCGCGGCCTTCGCTCCCGGCTCGCACAACGGTATGCACGCACGCGTACCGTGACAGTCCGCCGGGGGCATCGGGCTCAGCCGACCTTCCAGACGACCTGGGTTTCGCCCTTCTCGTCGCCCTTGTAGGCGAGGAAGACGGGTTGGGCGTTCGCGGGCAGGAGGAAGATCTCGCAGGTGGTGACGGACTTGCCCGGCGTCAGCTTGCGAGCCGCGTCGTCGCCCTCCTGGCAGGGCGGGAAGTCGGCCCCCCATGAGGGCATGCTTCCGTACGCGTGCTCCGCGTCGCTGTTCAGGGACAACCCGCGGGAGTAGGCGCCGATGTCCTCGGGGCCGCCCTTGTGGGAATAGGTGACGGTCACGTAGTACGGCACCCTGCCCTGGACCACCCCGGTGCTGAGCTTGTCCACCGCAGCCGCGTCACCCTTGACGACCGAGACCGGCGTGACGCCGAGCTGCACCGTCTGGGGCGTCCCGTACGTCGTCGCGCTCGCGTCCGCCGATGTCTTCCACGCCAATGGCGCGGCGAACGTGCCCTTCGCGGCGGCGGTCGGCGCGCCGGACGACTCCGCACCCGGCTCGTTGTCCGGCCCACAGCCCGCGAGCAGCAGCGCGAGCGCGCCGACGGGCAGGGCAGTGCGCAGTAGAGCCTTTGTCAGCATGGTGTGAATCCCCCGTTGTTGATGGCGGCTGCCCAGAACCGGTTCTGATAAAGCCGTGCGTCCCTTCCACCGGCAGAGGCATACCCTGCACGGCTGGACGATCAAGGAATGATACGGCGTCCGCGATGCCAGATCCCCCACGGTCGGCCCTGAAGCGGGTCATGAGGGCGCAGAGGGAGCGCACCGAAACCGCATCCGCCCGACGTCACACCGGACGCCACACCGCACCCCCGCCGACGACCACCCGACAGACCCGCAGACCCGCAGACCCGCCGCACCCCAGACTCCCAGAGCGGGCGGCGGCCGTCCTGCGAGTCTCGCCCCGTCCCGCGCCCGGTGGCCGCGATCACCGGGAGAACGTGAGCAGGTCCCCGGGCTGGCAGTTCAGTTCGCGGCAGATGGCGCTGAGCGTGCTGAAGCGGATCGCCTTGGCCCGGTCGTTCTTCAGGATGGACAGATTGGCGACGGTCACACCGACCCGGGCGGCCAGTTCGGCCAGCGTCATGCCGCGTTCGTCCAGCAGGCGGTCCAGCCGGCACACGATCTGGTGCGGCTCCTCCGGTGGCATCAGACCAACCCTTCGGTGTCAGCGCGCAGGCGGGTGCCCGCGCGGAAGGCTCCCGCCGCGGCGGCAACGAGGAGCGCCAGGAACACGGGCTGAACCTCATAGCTCTTGGCGGGTTCGATCGCCTCCGCCATCGGCAGCCCCCGGGCCAGAAGGTTCGTGGTCATCATCTCCACCAGCGGGACGAGAACCCCCAGCAGCATGAGGGCGACGGCGACGACGGTGAGGCGCCGCGTGTTCTGCGGCACGAAGAAATCGCCGTCCCGGAAGGTGCCGGCCATCCGCAGGAGCACCATGAGTATCACGACGACCAGCACGCCGCTCACGATTCCGGGCAGCGCCAGGAGCAGGCGCTGCCCGACGCCTGGGTCGCTGAACGCCAGCTCGACGTGGTCGGAGCCGCGAAGCGTCGCGGTTCCGGACGTCACGGCGTCGGCGCCGGGCAGCCGCAGGGACGTGTCGACCCGCACCTCACGGGAGTCCACCGGCCACAACGGGCCGATCACCCCCAAGACCGGGAAGAGCACATGGAAGAGCCCCACCACCAGGAGTGCCACCCCCAGGGCCAGGTCCAGCATGTGCTCCGTCACCCGCGTCCACCAGGACATTCCGTTCATGTTCCCCGCCTTCCAACACAGTGGCATATCGTTTTCCGATGTTATCGAGAAACGATATGCCACTGTCAAGCGGGGCCCCGGGCCCGTCGCCTGCCGGGCCGTCGGGTGGGCCGCCGGATGGGTTCGCAGGTCAGGACAGAGGGAAGATCACGCAGGCGCCGGTGGCGTGCTCGTAGGGCCGCGCCGACCCTTCCGAAGCGAGTCGATGTCCACCACGTTGAACGTCAGTTCGTCGTTCTGGGTCGACTTGCCCCGAGCGGGAGCAGCGCTGCGACCTCGCGGCGTCCGCCGCGGTCAGGCGGCGCGGCAGAGCTCCGCGGGGCCGACCGGGGCCGAGGTGCGGGCCACGGTCGCGTGCACGGGGTGGGCGGTGCGGACAGTGGCCGCGACCTGCGAGCGGTTCCGCGCGAAGACGACCACGCGCAGCACCGCGAACCGCGCGACACCGGCGAGCGCGGAGGCTGACAGGTAGACGGCCTGCTCGAGCATCGCACCGGGCGCCGCCGCCAACTGGTGCAGGGCAAGCATCGCCATGCAGGTCACCGCGTACGCGGCCGCTGCGGAGGTGGCCGACTGCGCGTGCTGGCGCCAGGTCGCGCGCCCGCCCGCGCCGAAGGTGAAGCGGGCGTGCAGCTCGGTGGCGAGGAGCGTGGAGACCATGGTGATCAGGGCGTTGGCCAGGATCCAGGGAATCCGGGAGGCGAGCGCCGCCACGGCGAAGCTGGAGGCGAGCCCCACCCCGCCGCCGCAGAGTACGAAGCGGGCGAAGGCCGTGAACCCGCCGGGTGCCGCCTGCCGCCGGCTCTGCACTGTCTCCATGATCCGCCCCCTTTGATGGCTCACCCGCGAACCGTGCGCCCGTTGGCCCGCGAGGCCGAGGGCGCGCCGCCCATGGTGGTCGCCTGCGACCCGTCGCCGCCGTTTCCGATGAAGGAAACGCTATGTTGCCTTCATGGTTCACGCAACAAGCAAGTTGCACTGAATCATCATCAAGGCAGGTCAAGGGATCAATTTCATTGCAATCGGCCGGGAATCAAATGCAACGTCAGCTCCATCGTCGTTGCAATAGCAGGGCAGTGAACGCTATGCCCGAGGGCACCGCGGACCACGAGGGAAACCGCGATGCCGGGAAGACAGGCCCACCCCGGCAGGCAGGACGAAGGGGGTCTGGATCGGCCGGCGAGCCACGGGTCGGGGCTCTGCGTCCGGAACCGCCGCGCTCGGGATCCGACGGGAGCGCCCATCGTGAGTGGGACGTTGCGGCAGTCATGTCGGCCGGGGACTCCCCGACCCGATCGGCCCGGCCCGGCCCGGCCTGACAGCGAGAGGTCCGTACGGCGCGCCTCCAGCCTGTGCGCCCGCGCGGGCGCACAGGCTGGAGTCCGGCCCCGACCGACCGAGGGCCCCGTCCCGTGGGTCCGATGCTGCGGGGGCCCCGGTCAGCGCGGGGTTAGGGGGCCCCCGCCGGCTTCTCCCGGGCC
>NZ_JBVJCO010000001.1:227322-266513 GCF_055588525.1 Kitasatospora sp. NPDC041988 | reverse complement strand
CCAATCTGGGCCCCCCACGCCCCCCAACGGCTTCCCTCCCCACCCCGACCAACAGGGCCCCCCCCCCGTGGCCCTCGGTGGCGCGGCCCCCTCGCCCGGCGCGGGGTCAGGAGGCCCGCGCCGGCTTCTCCGGGGCCAGCGAGTTCCCCGCGGGAATGCGACCGCAGTCGGAGGGAGCGGCCCGGCCCGCGAACCGGTCGCCGAGCCAGCCCATCGCGAGGGGCGCCCAGACGACCGGGACGCCCACGTGGCTGAGCAGGTCGAACTGCTGGTACTTGATCGCGCCGTTGCCGGTGGCGCAGTACTGCCGGGCAAGCGCCCGGACGTCCCCCGCGACCATGACACCGTCACCGGTTCCGATGCCCGGGGAGTTGCCGAAGGTCCCTTCCAGGACACCCCCGTCGCCCTGTGCGACGTACCCGGGGACGGTCGGGGTGGGGGCCGAGCCGAGGTTGATCCTGTTCACCGCCTCCAGGAAGGGCGGCACCGAGTTCGGCTCGGCGTACTGCGGCTTCGCCAGCTTCTTCCAGGTCAGACCCGGGTAGTGGCCCAGGGCGTCGACGATCGACCCGTGCTCCAGCTCCCGGTACACCTCCAGGCCGTAGTCGCTCAGGTAGGGCTTGAGGTCGATGCCGAAGGAACGGGAGACCCCGATGACCGCCATGGGGATGACGCCGCTCCACACGAGGGAGCCGTCGACGTACTTGAGGTTGTGCGCCGGGTCCACGAGCAGACCGCCCTCGGCGAAGCCGACCAACTTGCTGTTGACCTCAGGGGCGTAGCCCGGTGCGAGCGCGGCCGCCCAGTTGGTCGCTATGGCGCCGCCGGAGTAGCCCATCAGGGCGATGGCGGTGTCGGAGTCCATGCCGGTCTCCGTGGACCTGGTCGCGGCGCGGATCGAGTCCAGCGTGTTGGCCGCGTACTCCGGGCCGGCCGCGAAGTCGGCGCTCTGTCCCTCGGTGTCCGGGATGACGAGGTTGTAGCCCTGCAACAGCAGCGGCACCAGGAAGACGGCTTCGGCGTTCGCGATGACGCCGCCCAGGGTGAGGTCGCCGGCGATGGCCCGGGAGGGGCTGTCCCGCGGGTCGAGGGAGTCGTAGAACGACTGGTAGGACACCGCCCTGCTGCCGTCGCCCGTCAGGCTCCGCACCACCGTGGTGACGTTGGCGGCCGGACGGCCCTGGGCGTCGGTGGTGCGGTAGAGCAGTTGGATCGCCTTCACCGGGGTGGGCAGGCCCACGAGGTGGTACTGCAGCGTCCGTGTCTTCAGCACGGCCCCCGGCGCGAACGAGGCCAGGGGCTCGCTGCCGTCGTAGGTGTAGAACGGGTCGCTCGCCGTGGCGACCGACGGCGCGGCGGCTGTGGCCGTGGCGGCCGGAACGGCGGTGACGGCCATCGCGGCGACGACGGCGGCGGCCATGAGTCGAGACGTGTTGGTGCGCATGATTCCCCCGGTTCATGGGATGGGATGGTGGGCCGTTGGTACACGGTGGGGCGTTGAGGTCTTGGGCCGCGTCGGGACACGGTGGTGGTGGAGGAGGTGGAGGTCGCCGGCAGGCGGCGCTGCCGCACGGGAGCGCGGCAGGCGGTCTGACGGGCCGGGGCGGGGTGGCCTGACGTGCGATCGGGTGCGGGCCCGTGAACGTGCAGGTGGAGGCGTGGGGGTGGAGGCGTGGGGGTGGAGGCGTCCGATGGACGGCGAGGTCGGGGTCCGCACACGTCTGGTGATCCACCGACAGGAGTGTTACCGACTGGTAAGTAACTTCACGGAAACCATGATGGCCGCGGTACGGCGCCGTGTCCCCGGGCCGTACAACAGAAATTCACGAAGTGGATTGTGACCGCGCCCAAAGCGGCGGAACGCGACTCGATACCACGGTTCGCCGGCATACCGGCCCACGAACGGCTCCGGGCCGCCGTGCCGGCCCTGGCACCCGCGGTGATGGCCCGGCTCCTCGAACGGCTCCCCGCGTACCGGCTGATCGGCTGTCTCCGGCTGGTGAGCTGCGCGGTGGCGGCCGGGTACGTCCAGGAGCCGCAGGCGGTGGATCCGGACGGCAAGGTGCCGCTCCGGACGTGGCGTCAGCGGCCATGTCCGAAGCGGCAAGGAGATCGGTCAGACCTGTTCGAAATGGAACGCCTTGATGAAGCAGTCACGGGGCTGAGCGACTGCGAAGAGGATGCAGTCCACGAGCGACTGTGCCGTGAGGGTGTCCTTGGACTCGCGCGGAGTGGTCTCCCACTCCTCGGAGAGCGGGTCGGCGTTGTCGAAGTCGGGCGGGTAGAGCGATATCACCCGGACTCCTCGGGGGCGTAGGCGCTTGGAGAGGATCTCGCTGAACCCCGCTTGCGCGCTCTTGGCCGTGTAGAAGGCGTCGTGGGCGTCCGAGCGGTGCTGGCCGGCCGTTCCGCAGGTGGAGACCATCGTCACGACGTCCGGCTTGTCCGAGTTGAGCAGGAGAGGGAGAAAGTTCTTCACGGTCAGGACCGTCCCGGTGGCGCCGGATGCGATGGTGTCGACGACATCGGCGTCCGTTGCGGACAGCAGGTCCGGCCCTTCGAGCCAGCGGGAGCCGTTGTTGATGAGCACGTCGACACGGTCCGTGTGTCGCGCGACGCCGGAGGCGAAGTCGCGGATTGAGGCGGGGTCCGTCAGATCGCAGGCAAAGGCGTGGACCCGCTCATGGCCTCGATCGCGAATCTCGTCGCGAACACGCTCCGCGGCGGCGACACTGCGCGCGGAGAGGAAGACCTCGGCGCCGAGGTCCGCCAGCCGGATGGCCAGGGTTCGCCCGAAGTCGCGGCCGGCGGCGGTGATGACGACGCGGTGATTGTCGAATCTCATGTTGTCACTCCTGATTCGTGGATCGGTTGTTGTGGTGCAGTACGGCGGCTGACGTCGGCAGCGTAGGTGGCCCAGTCTCCGGCTCCGCGCGTAGGCCGGAATGTCCGGGTTCATTGGACGGCGCCGTCGCCGCCATCTGCTCCAGCCGGTCGAAGACGAGCTTCGCGCCGGCGACGGCTTCGTGCGCAGCCCCGAGCGGCTGATCGCGACTCAGCTTCTCAGCGTCGCGCGCGAGCGCTGGACGGCTCGACGAGGCGACCGTCGTAGAGCCGAGTGCCGGCCTGCTTGACATGCCTCAGCACGGGTGAGACCTCCATGCTCTGAAGGACGGTCAGGAACCCGATGCGATCCGAAGTGACAGGCCGAACGCCTGCCGGAGTACGAGGCGTTGTCAGTCGCCACCATCTCCGGCTTCACCTCGCCGTCCAGGTTCAGCAGCGCGTCCAGGATCGGCGCGAGTTCCGCGAGCTCCTTATCGCACAGGTCACATGGCCGTAGCTGTCACGGGGGCCGGGTCGTCGGTGTCTTGAGGCCGAACCCCTTGAAGCGGAGGAGACACCGTGAACGAGAACACCGATGTGGTCGTGATCGGCGGCGGGTACGCCGGGGTCATGGCGGCCAATCGCCTGACGCAGCGCGGCGATGTGACGGTGACCCTGATCAACCCGCGCCGGAGCTTCGTGCACCGGATCCGCCTGCACCAGCTGGTGGGCGGGACCCACGACGCGGTCGTCGACTACCGGGAGGTCCTGGGCGAGGGCGTCCGGCTGGTGGTCGACACCGTGACCCGGATCGACGCGGCCGGTCGCGGCGTGGAGCTGGCGTCGGGCGGCACGGTCGGCTACGACTACCTGGTCTACGCGGTGGGCAGTGGCAGCGCCGATCCGCGGGTGCCCGGAGCTGCCGAGTTCGCCTACCCGATCGCCGGCCTGGAGGAGGTGCAGCGGCTGCGGCCGGTCCTGGACGCCGCGCCCGCGACGGCCGCGGTGACGGTGGTCGGCGCCGGTCCGACCGGCATCGAGACCGCAGCCGAGCTGGCGGAGGCGGGCCGCGCCGTGACCCTGGTCTGCGGCGGGGTGCTCGGCCCGTACCTGCACCCGCGAGGCCGGCGCTCGGTCGCCAAGCGCCTGGCCAGGCTCGGGGTGACCGTGCTCGACGGCCCCGACTCGAAGGTGACGGCCGTGACCGGCGATGCCGTCCGGCTCGGCGGCGGCCGCGAGCTGCCGAGCGAGGTGACCGTCTGGACGGCCGGTTTCGGGGTCCCGGACCTGGCCGTGCGCAGCGGGCTGAGCACCGATGCGCTGGGCCGTCTGCGCACGGACGAGACGCTGACCAGCGTGGACGACGTGCGCATCGTGGCGGCCGGTGACTCGGCGGCACCGTCGGACCTGCCACTGCGGATGAGCTGCCAGGCCGCCCTGCCGATGGGCGCGCGGGCCGCTGACACGGTCCTCAGCCGGATCGCGGGCGAACAGCCCGGGACCCTCAACCAGTCGTTCGCCGCCCAGTGCATCAGCCTGGGCCGAAGCGACGGCATCTTCCAGTTCGCCAACCGGTCCGACGTCGCGGTGTGGTTCAACATCGACGGCCGCCTGGGCGCGAAGCTCAAGGAGGTCGTGTGCACGGGCGTCATCAAGCACATGGCCGACGAGGCACACAAGCCCGGCGCGTACAGCCTGCACCGCGTCTCAGGGGGTGCCAAGCGCCAGCAGCTGCTGCAGGCCAAGCGCGGCGAGGCGCCGACGCCTGCTGGTCGGGCCGCCTAGGTGGTCGAAGACCGTCGAAGATCACGGCCGTCGGCGAACACAGGGGTTTCGAGATACGAGCGAGCCCGCCGCCGGCCCGGCGGCCGAGACGTTCGCCGCCCACCGCAACCTGTGCTTCACCGTCGCCTACGAGGTGCTCGGATCGGCGGCCGGGCGCGGGCGGGGTGCCTCAGCGTCGCACGCCGTCGATCGCGATCCGCAGGTGGCGGGGCCCGCGCAGCACCGCGTTGGTGCGGTACGGGGGCGGGTCCTCCACCAGGCGCGGCCGCTCCAGCCGGCGGGCGAGTTCGGCGAGTGCCAACTGTGCCTCCAGGCGGGCGAGGGGCGCGCCGAAGCAGCTGTGGATGCCGCTGCCGAGGCCCAGGTGCTGGATGTCCGGCCGGTCGGGGTCGAAGCGGTCCGGGTCCGCGAACCGCTCGGGGTCGCGGTTGCCGGCCGCCAGCATCAGCCAGAGCGAGGCCCCCTTGGGGATGGTGACCCCGGCGACCTCGATGTCGGTGATCGGCGTGCGGCTGGGCAGCATCTGCACCGGCGGCTCGTAGCGCAGCAGTTCCTCCACCAGCGGCACCGCCAGCCGCGCGTCGGCGCGCAGCCGCTCCAGTGTCTCCGGGTGGCGCAGCAGGGTGAGCATGCCGTTGGTGATCAGGTTGACCGTCGTCTCGTGGCCGGCGATGAGCAGGAGTGCGGCGGTGCTGAGCACCTCCATGCCGCTCAGCCGGCCCTCGGGCCCGTGGCCGGTGGCGAGTTGGGAGAGCATGTCGTCGCCGGGCGCCTTGCGGCGTTCCTCGATGAGGGCGTTCAGGTAGAGGCCGAGCTCGACGCGGGCCTGCTGGGCGATGCGGTTGCGTTCGGTGAGGTCCTGGCCGGGCTGTGGGTCGAGGGTGGCGACGAGGGTGTCGGCCCAGCCGTGGAAGCGGCTCTCGTCCTCGCGGGGGATGCCCAGGAGGCGGCAGATGACGGTCACGGGGAACGGGTAGGAGAAGTGGTCGACCAGGTCGATCTCGTCGCCGTCCAGGGCGTCGATGAGGTCGGTGACGATGGTCTCCAGTTCGCCGTGCATGCCGTCGATGCGGTGGGGGCTGTGCGGCGGGCCGAACGGGCGGTTGGTGATGGCGCGCAGCCGGTCGTGCTCGGGCGGGTCCAGTCGCAGGAAGTTCGGTGGCAACACCCCGCCGGCGTCGCCCTCCTCCTGTCCGGGCACCGCCGCGTCGGGCACGGCCCGGTAGCGGGCCTCGGAGCTGATCCGCGGATCGTGGAGCAGCGCGCGCACCGCGTGGTAGCCGCCGATCACGTACGGGCCGGTCTCGTCGTGGTGCACCGGCTTCTCCCGCAGCCGGGCGTACAACGGGTACGGGTCGTGGCGGTTGGAGTAGTCGGTGATCTGTTGCAGCAACGTGAGGTCGGTCATGACGGTCCTCGGGTTCGTGGGGCACCGCGCGCGTCGTGCGGGTGCGGGGTGTCCGTGGGAGGGCCCGCGGCTCGTCGGCCGGCGGCGGGAGGGCTCGGCGGGGACGGCGGACGCGGGCGGCGGGCCTGGGGGTGCGGGGCGGCAGGCGGCGGGCGGCGGGCGCAGGGCGGCGGTCAGGCCCGGCCGGGGGTGAAGGTGACGGTCCGATCGGCCGGGGAGTAGCCACTGACGGTGACCGTGGGGCCGTGCGAGGGCACCGACGGGTCGGGGAAGCCGGCCGGGCGCGGGCCGCCGCCGTCCTGGGGCCGGTCCATGGTCTGGAACGGCGGCGGGAAGGGCGCGGTGCGTTGGATCAGGTCCTCGTAGAACGGAAGCCAGCGTCCGTGGTCGAAGGTGACCGCGGCGATCACCCGCCCCTGGTGCCCGTACACGGCCGTGAACCGGCGTTCGGCGAGCGAACCCTGGGTGACCATGATCTCCTCCCCCATCGACGGCACCCCGACCGACTTGATGTTCACCCCGAACTGGGACGACCAGAAGGCCGGCACCCACAGGTGCGGCAGCCGCTGCGGGCCGGCGCTGATCATGTTGTGCGCGGCGACCTCCGCCTGTGCGACGGCGTTGCCCCAGTGCTCCAGGGAGAGGAACTGGTAGCCGAACAACGGGTGCGGCGAGCGCGCCACGTCCCCGGCCACGAACACGTCGTCGGTGACGATGCCGCGCACGTCGAACGCCCGGCAGCCGGCGTCGCAGGCGATCCCGCGCGGGCCGGCGCCCAGCCCCGACCCGGCGAGCCAGTCGGTGTTGCGGATCGCGCCGAGCGAGACGATCACGACGTCCGCCTCGACCGTCGAGCCGTCCGACAGGGCCGCCGAGCGGACCCGGCCCGCCGCGTCGCCCTCCAGGGCGGTGACGGTGACCCCGCACCGCAGGTCGACCCCGGCGTCGAGGTGCATCTGCGTGGCCACCTCGCCGATCACGCCGCCCAGCGCGCCTACCAGCGGCGCGGTCCCGCGCTCGGCGACGGTGACGGCCAGGCCGCGTTCCCGGCACGCGGAGGCGATCTCGGAGCCGGTGAACCCCGCCCCGATCACCAGCACCCGGCGCGGGCCGGCTCCCAGCCGGCGCTCCAGCGCGGCCGCGTCGTCGCGGCCGCGCAGCACGAACACACCGTCCAGGGCGGCCTGCTCCGCGTGCGGCCAGGGGCGGGCCCGTACCCCTGTCGCGATCAGCAGCCGGTCGTACTCCAGCTCGTCGCCGTCGGCCAGGCGCACCCGCCGCGCGGCCATGTCCAGCCCGGTCGCCGCGTTGCCGAGCCGCCAGTGCGCGTCCACCTCACGCCGGCGCGGCAGCGCGGTGTGCTCGGCGGACGCCACGCCCAGCAGCACCTGCTTCGACAGCGGCGGCCGGTCGTACGGGCCGTAGGGCTCGTCGCCGACCAGCGTGAGCGGCCCCGTGAAGCCCTCGTCCCGCAACGTCTCCGCCGCCCGCAGCCCGGCGAGGGAGGCGCCCACGATCACGATGCGTCCCTCGCGGCGGAGCCGCTCCAGCCAGCCGTCACCGTTCACCGCCCACCACCTCCGTGGCCGCCGGTCTCTGCCCCGATATCCGCCCCGCCGACACCTGTCCCACCGGCGGGCGTGCCCTGCTCCTCGTCCCCGTCGTCGACGACGATCGCCTGCACCGGACATGCCGCGACCGCCCGTGCGATGCGGTCACGCTGTTCGGCCCCGGCCCGCGGGGTGTAGAGCAACGCCTCGTCCCCGTGCATCCTGAAGACGTCCGGCGCGAGGAACGCGCACTGCGCGTACCCCTGGCAACGATTGAGATCAACGACCACCCTCACCCGGACACCACCCTCACGACACGCGGTCACCATCCACGTCAGCCTCCGCCACCCGGGCCGCCACCGCCCGCCGGAGCACCCCCATCGAGTGACCCGCCCGGCCGCGCGGCCGGCCCGGCCGTCCACGGCTGCCGCTCCCCCGGACGGCGGCAGCCCCCCGACACGCCGACACCGCGGGTCAGGCCGTGGAGGCGGGCCCCGACGGCAGACGGACCCACAGACCACTCCTCATCCGGTCCGCTCGCTGATCCGAGGGAAACCGTGGCGGGCGTCAGTTCCATGGTTCCCGGTGGGGGTTTTCGCCCAGCACCTTCGCCGCGGCGACGCAGAGGTCGCCGACAGCCGCAGCCGCCACGACCGCCAGGCCCAGCAGCGGCACGACCAGATCGAGACGACCTGGCGCGAGCGGGCTCTGAACGCCGAGGCCGAGCTGACCCGCGCACAGAGGAGGTCCTCGCCCAGCGGCAGACGATCGGCGAACTCATGGGCCAGATCAGGGACCGCGAAGGCGCCCGCTCCAACCTGCGCTTCGCCGACAAGCGCATCGCCGACCTGGAAGCCCAGCTCCCTGGCCTTCGGGCGAGTGGCTCCGTCGCATCGGCCGCCACGGAGCCTCCGCAAAAACCTGTTGGCGGACCAGAGCGACCGCTGATAGCTTTCCGGAGGCCGTGCAAGAGAACGAGGAGGTGGTACCCGTGAACGCAATATCGACATGGGTGCTCCCCTCCGGGGTCATGGTCGGGCGATAGGTCGTCCGGGAGCGCCGTTTCAACAGCACTCCCGAAAGGCACGACCATGCGATTCACTTCCGAACAGCGCCTCGACGACGACGTCCTCGAACGCGAATTCACCCTCGGCGAGATCCCCGGCACCCTCTGGACGCCCGAATCCGCCGCACCGACCCCACTGATCCTGATCGGCCACAACGGCGGCTTGCACAGGCGGGAAGCGCGGTTGGTGGCCCGGGCCCGGCAATCCGCGGCGTACGGATTCGCGGTGGCCGCCATCGACCACCCCGGGCACGGGGACCGGCCCCGTTCCGCCGTCGACGAGCAGGCTCGCGGCGACCTCCGCCGAGCGATGCAGGCCGGCGAGCCGGTCGACGAGATCTTCGAGTCCTTCGTCGGCCCGCTGGTCGAAAGGGCGGTCCCGGAATGGCAGACCACCCTGGACGCCCTCCTTTCACTCCCCGAGATCGGCGGTCCGGTCGGGTACTCGGGGATGACCGCCATCGGTATTCGGCTGGCGGTGGTCGAGCCGCGCATCGCGGCTGCCGGGTTCTTCGCCGGCGGATACGTGCCCCGCGCCCAGCGCGAGGAGGCCCGGCAGGTCACCATTCCGCTGCTGTTCCTGCTGCAGTGGGACGACGAAGGGAACCCCCGGCAGCGGGCCCTGGACCTGTTCGACGCCTTCGGCACCAAGGAGAAGACGCTGCACGCCAATCTGGGCGGACACGCCGGCACCCCGTGGTTCGAGGTGGACGACGGGCACCGGTTCTTCGGCCGCCACCTGAAGTGAGGCCGGGCCGTGAGGCCGGGCCGACAGCCCAGCAGCAGACGGTAGGCGGTGTCAGCCAGGTGCCGCAGGACAACCTGAGGAAGAACGGGACCCACCAGAACCTCAGGAGCAAGTGGTTCCCGCCGCAGTCTGCGTGAGCGCACCGCCGCTTGGCCGAACCGGCCGTCCCCGGTCCTCCGATCGGGGACGGCCGCCGTTATTTTCAGCTGGAGATCGCGGAGAGCGTCTTCACTCTCGCTGCCGCCGTCCTGGCGATCCTGGTCGTGCGCCGACTGAGCGCCATGCAGGAGGCCCGCGCCGGGCTGACCGCCCCCGGGCCTGCTGAGATGACGACAGCCTGAGAGCCTCATGCGGCCCTGGCGACCTGCAAGGCGCGGTCAGAGGCTGACGGCGCACTCGGGCTCGGCACGGATGGACCCTCGACCACGCGTCCCGACCGGCGGCACCGCCGCAGATGTCCGGGCTTCACCGCGTCGCCCCCTGCGGCTCGATGGCGGCAGGGAGTGGCAGCGGGCACGCGCAGGCGGTGCCCGCCGGGCGCTGGGCCGGCGGGCGCGTCGGCGCCAAGGCGCAACCGGCGTCGTCCAGGTGCGTGCGGTAGGCGTCCCAGTCCTGGCGGTGGTGCGGGCGCAGGCTGAGTACGGAGCACATCGCTGACCATGCGCTTTCCGGGCTGTCTCAATCCAGGTCCGCGCGCGTGTGTCTCAGTTCCGTGGCATTTCCTTGTGGGCGCCTTCTGCAACCATCCGCTCCGCCCACTCGCGCTGGGTCACCGCTTGCTCGATTCGGCTGACGATGTCCTTCTTGGACGCCGCGTCCAAGGTCTCCGGAAGCTTGTCGAACGTGTCGGGAAGGACGTCGAGCAGGCCCCGGATCTGTTCGCCGGTGCTGACGGTCAGCAGCAGCTGGCACCTCCACTGCGGCGACACTTCGGGACGGTGGCTGAGCCGGTGCACGAGTGCAGGGACCAGGTAGTGCGTCCCCGCTGAGACGAGGTGGTCTCGTAGCCAGTCGACCGGGAGCCGCTGGCTGAAGCCGTAATCGGCGGCCTCCTGTTCCAGGGTGAGGAGTTGGTCGGTGTCGACGGCTCGGACGGTGTGGGGAAGATCTTGTGCCATGCCCAGATGATGCCAAGATCCATTCCTACGGCCCAGCAGCGGGTGCGTTCCGCCGGCCCCGACGTGAAGGTGGGGTGGTGAGCATCGTCGTACTACTCGAGCCCGAGCTCGTCCGCGCTTCTGCGATGGGTGACCCCACGGACTACGTCGAGGGCGTGCGGGCTGTACACGCGGCATCGACGGCCGACCCATCCGTGCCAGGGGAACCCGACGACTTCACGTTCTGCGGTATGAACACCGGACGGATGCGGAGGGACCCGTACCGGGCTCCTCGGCCCGACGCGACGTGGTACCCGCCCAAGTGGCAGGGGAAGGTCTGCTCAGCCTGCGACAGCATCCTCCGCGCATCCTGAGATCACGGGCTTGACCATCGACCTGCCCGGCGGCTGCCTCGACGTGATCACCACCAAGGCCACCGCTGACCGGACCGGCTGGATCCTGGCCGAGGAGCCGGGGCCAGCTGGGGCCCGAACTACTTCCCGTACCCTGATGGTGGGCGGCCCCTCACGTCGACGAGCGTGAGGGGCCCGCCATCGTTGCGGGGCAGGTCGGTGGCAGGAGAGGTCAGGCGGCCGGTGGTGGCGTGACCTGGCAAACGACGAGGTCCAGGCGGGGGACGACCCAGTAGGCGAGCAGGTCGCCGCCGACATCGAGGTGGCGCATCGGCTCGTCGCTGCCTTGGCAGGTGGTGTCGTCGACGTAGAGGACCTCCGCGGCCCGGACGAGTTCGTCGGCCTTGAGTTCTATGGCGGCGAGGAAGTCGGTGGAGCGGCCGCCGGCGACCCGCTCCTGGTCGAGGAGGTACTCCCCGCTCCAGGTCACCCGGTCACCGCCGCGTAGGCGGCGCGGTAGAGCTCGGCGACGGTGACGGCGTGCTCGCCAGTGGGCCCGCCCCGGCGAGCACGCCCGACGCGAGCGACGCGGTACGCGGCCTGCTGACCCGCTGACGCCGAAGGCCCTTCTGCTCGAAGCTGAGGAGACAGGCCTCCGGCACGCTCGGCAGACCAGACGAACGCCCTGCCGGCGGCACCGTCTCGATCCGATCCAGCGGGGCGGGCGCTTCGGCCCGCATTGTCACAGTTCCGGCGCCGCCGGCTGTCCTGCTCGCGCTGCCGCTTGGCTTGCTTCGGTGTCGGCACCCGGGCCCGCACCCTCTGCCTCCTGCCGACCAGCGCCTCGCTGAGGCCGCGGAGAGCCAGGGCTGACCGACGGGACTCGAATCCACAACCCCTGAAGATCACCAGCAGCATCCGGAAGTTGAGCCAGAGCCACGACCCGTGAACAAAGCCACCCCCTTCACCGCCTGGTGGAGATGCTCTGGCAGAGGGCTCAAGGCGCGTGTTCCTCGCTGTGGCCGACGGACGGTTCCGCCCGGTCGGGTGTGCTGCCGGCGGGGGCGGAGAGGATGGGCATGGACCGATCCTCTCCGCCCCGGCCGCCTCGGCCGGCGGATATGAGCGGATGTCAGGCGCAGATCGAGTTGGCCTTCATCGCCTCGAAGTTGGCCACGAAGGCGTCGTGCACGGCGACGTTGGTGACCTTGAGCAGCGTCTCGTCGTTGGAGCGCAGGTTCGGGACGGTGTAGTTGTGGCTCCCGGTGAAGACCACCTTCCGCCCGGCGACCTTGTTGTAGTTGCCCTCGATCAGCATGTACTTGGAGTGGATGCCGATCGGCCGGATCACGCCCTTGTCGTCGATCGCCGTCCCGGTGCAGGTGGCGAAGCGGTCCAGGCCGCCCTCAGCGAGTGTGGTGCGGACGGTGTCGCCGAGGGTCCCCTTCTTGGTCTCCTCGTCCACCTCGTCGGTGGCCAGCACCTCGACCTTGCAGCCCTCCTGCTTCTTCCGGACCAGCGACTCGGCGACGTTCGTCCGGGTGAAGGCGAACATCGCGACCCGGATCCGGCCCGCGCCGTCGGAGCAGTCGATGTTGGAGAGCAGCGAGACCACGGTGTCGGTCTCGGGGTCGCTGATCGGCTGGCCGTCGCGCTCCTTGCGGGGGAAGAAGTAGGTCTTGTAGGGGCCGGTGGTGCTGTCGGCGCTCTGGTAGTAGTGCTCCAGCCCGTCGCTGGTGGTCCCGCCGTGGAACTGGAGGTCCTCGAAGTACCCGGCGTAGTTCTGGTACAGCCCGGCGTCCGGGATGGTGACGGCGTTGTTGAAGTAGTCCACCCGCTGCGTGGTGGTCAGGTTGGCCGAGCTCTGGAACACCACGTTCGGGGTGGCGCCGACCTTGGAGAACAGGAAGAACTTGTTGTGGTTGATCGGGTGGGCCGAGCCGCTGCCGTCCAGGTCCCGGCTGCCGATGCAGCCCCGTTCCTTCGGACAGGTCATCACCCAGGAGTCCCCGCCGAACACCTGGTCGCCGAGGCCGGCCTTGACCACCTTGCCCTCGGAGTCCCTGAGCCCGTCCCGCAGGTGCTCGAACTCCCCGCCGTTCGGGGTGTTGTCGGACTCGTGGTCCAGGATCATCTTCACCTTCACCCCGCGAGCCTTGGCGTCAAGCAGCGCGTTGCGGACCGCGTCGTCGGTGAACAGGAAGATGCTGCCGCGGATCTCCTCACCGGCCGGCGTGCGCTTGATCAGCGAGACCAGGTGGTCCCGGATCGCGTTCTGCTGCTCGGCGTTGAGGCTGGTCGGGTCATTGAAGGTCGCGGTCAGCGGGACGGTGTCCTCGACGGCCACCGCGCCCGGCGCGCCGAGCAGCGACACCCCCAGAGCCAGTGCGGCGGCCGTCGCGGTACGACGAAGTCGCATGATTCCCCCTCGGTTCGAGAAACGATCTTGTTCGAGATGGGACTCTAGCGGTCAGCCCCGGCGGCTTGGGCAGCGGCCGCCAGGTTTTGGAGCGCGGTCAGATGCGCGGCCGGTGCGGCCCGCCGCCCGATCCTGGTCGCCGCCGGCCAGGTGCGGGGGCGCTTCCCGACGCATCCCTTCCTGATCCACACGTATCGGACGTCAGCGCCATGGCGTCAAGGAGGGCGGCTCGGTGGTCGCGCCGCTGGTCATGGCCGGATTCATGAGCGGCAGCCTAGCTGTGCCGTCTCATGACATTGGTTCCTCGCTGTCAGGCTTGGCGGGCGTAGGACGTGAGGCGATCGGCGAGCGCGATGACGAGGTCGCGCAGTTCACCGGGGCGCTCGATGACGAACGGCCGGTCGAGTGAGGCGAGTACCGGAGGCAACCAGTCGAGCCGCTGCGCCCGCAGCTCGACGCGCAGCCAGTGCTCGGCCGCCGGGTCCTGGCCGGCCGCGGGCTCGTGCTCCTCCAGGCTCGCGACGCCGGCGGGAAGGTGCGCGCGGATCTGCTCGACTGTCCCGTGGATCCGCAAGGTCACCTCATGCCGGTACTCGGCCGTGGCGAATCCTGACAACACGCGCTGTGCCGGACCGGGACCCACGGGCGCTTCGAATGAGCCGGGCAGGGCCCTCGCGGCTGCGATGCGATCGAGCCGGAAGGTTCGGTCCTCGCCGACCTGGGCGTCCTTGCCCGTCACGTACCACCGGCCCGCATGGGCGACGATCCCGTATGCGTGCAGTGTGCGTTCGCTGCGCCGTCCGTCGCGGTCGGTGTAGCGGATCGAGACCGGTCGGCGATGGCGCACCGCATCGGCGACGGTGAGCAGGAGCCCGGCGTCCGGGTGGTCCAACTCGCCAGGCTGATCCGTGAAGGCGAGAGCTTCCAGGAGTGTGTCGAGCCGGCGGGCGATGTGCTTGGGCAGCACCCGCCGGATCTTCGCTGACGCCGTCTCGTTTGCCGTGCGCTCCGTCGTCGTCAGCCCTGCCCGGCGGCCGGCGACCAGGCCGAGCAGCACGGCCAGCGCCTCGTCGTCGCTGAGCATGAGTGGAGGCAAGCGGTACCCGGGAGCCAGCCGGTACCCGCCGTAGCGGCCGCGCACCGACTCCACGGGCACGTCCAGGTCGATCAGCTGGTCCACATACCGCCGCACGGTGCGCCCTTCGACGCCGAGACGGTCGGCGAGCTCGGCCACCGTCCGGGTGCCGCCCGACTGCAGCAGCTCCAGGAGTGTCAGCACGCGGCCGGTGGGTCGTGGCATATTCGCAGCCTATCGCGAATACAGGACCGATTCTGTCCACTATTTCTCCTAGCCTGCGACGTGCACGCCTCCAGCACAGCCAAGGAGATTCCCATGGACTTCGTCTCGATCCGCATCATCACCAGCGACGTCGCACGCCTCGTCGAGTTCTACGAGCGAGCTACAGGGCTGCAGGCGATACGGGCCACCGAGGACTTCGCCGAACTCAAGACCGCGGGCGCAACCCTCGCGATCGCCAGCACCCGCACCGTCCCGCTGTTCGCCCCGGGCTCTGCCCACCCGGCGGACAACCACAGCGTGATCACCGAGTTCCTCGTCGACGACGTGGACCGCGTTCACCAGAACCTGACCGGCTTCGTCACCGACTTCGTCAACGAGCCCACCACGATGCCCTGGGGCAACCGGTCGCTGTTGTTCCGCGACCCCGACGGCAACCTCGTCAACTTCTTCACCCCCGTCACCCCGGAGGCCATCGAAAAGTTCGCACGCTGACGCCACGCACAGCCGCTCACGCGGGAGCCCCGAGGTCCCAGATCCCACCGGACCCCGGCCGCCCTCACTCGCCGCCGACCTTCGGCACCACCTCGCACCGACCAGGACAGGCCCAGCCGCGGTGGGCAAACTCACCGCCGGGCCCGGGGGCAAAACTCCCCCGGGCCCGTGCGGGTACGTGCGGGCGGTGTGACGCAGACGCAGCCGCGTGCCCTGGTCAGGACGCGCGGCGGCCACAACGCCCCGCTCGTCCTCAGTCCGACGCCCTGACGGTCGGCCGGCTGTCCGTGGGCGGGACTACGCTCGCCACATGTCGGACACCGAGGTCACATCCCATCGCACAGCCGTCGACCGCCTGTTGGCCGCCCCGTTCGCCGAGCACGAGGACCGCGACGGCCCGGAGTGGAGCGGCCCGGGCTTCCGACTGGCCGCACTGATGGAGTCCCAGGACTTCTGGGAGATCCACGACCCGGACGTGATCGACGCGGAAGAACGGAGGATGGAGGCAACTCTTGACACGCTTGCGGCCGCTCTCGCCACGGCCTGGGGCGCTCCGACCACCGTCGAGCTGTGGCCCTATCGCGAGACCGACCTGCCGGACCCCGCCGCACCGGGCCCCCTGGGGTTCCTGGCCAACGTCGCCTCCGAGCTGCGGGTGTGGCAGCCGTCCGCCGACCGATGGCTGGGCCTGGCCGTGGGCCAGGCCGACCCCGAGCTGCCGTTCCGACTGCTGGCGCTGGTCGGCTCCGGAACCCTCCCCGAGCCGCCGGCCATCTGACGCCAGGCGCGGCGGATGCGACCACCAGCTCCCGCTGCGTGCCCTGCGTTCTGCAGGTCGGGCCCGGTCCCGGTTCGCAGCCGGTCACCGTCGCGCAGGACCGCGATGGCGCCGGGCGGGCCGTCCGGCCGGTCGACCAGTTCCTGCAGGCGGGCACGGAGCGCCCGGTCGCCGCCGTCGTGAGGTCCCGCGGCGGCGGGGCCGGCGGGCACCAGCGCCAGCGAGGCGGTGAGCAGGGCGGTGACCGTGCGCCGGTGGCTGCGGATGCGGGTGCGGGTGCGGGTGCGGGCGAACGGCTGGGCACAGTGACACGGCGGGGCCTCCGAACGGCGACTGGGCGGCGGGAACGGCCGCCGCTCCGGCCGCAAGGGATCACCAGTCGGCGGCCCGGGGAAACGTCCGGCGGCTGCCGTGACCCACCCCGGCCGAGCCGGCCGGCGAGGCCGTCCGGGCCCCCGGAGGCGCTCCGACGGCCCGGCTTGCGGCATCATCGCGGCACAGCCCCGGACCTTCCCGGCCCGTCCGGGCGGTCGGTCCCGGCGGTGTGGTCCGTCCCGGCGGTGCGGTCGGGTGTCCACCGGTATTCCATCTGGTGGGCGGTGCGACGGGCGAGGTGTTCACCGAAGAGCCGGCCCACGATGTGCAAGCCGGCGTCGATGCCCGCGCTGATCCCCGCGGAGGTGACGATGTCGCCGTCGTCGACCCACCGGACGTCGGTGCGCACCCAGATGTCCGGCCAGCGACGGGCCAGTTCCTCCTGATCCTCCCAGTGGGTCGTGGCCGGGCGGCCGTTCAGAGCCCCGGTGGCGGCCAGCAGGAAGGCGCCGGTGCAGATGCTGAACGTCAGTGCGGAGGTCTTCTGGCGCCTGGCGAGCCAGTCGATGACGTCCGCGTCCGTCTCGACCGCCGTGGTAACGCCGCCGGGGATCACCAGCACGTCGAAGGGCGGGTCCTCGTCGAGGGTGTGATCCGCCAGGATCTTCAGGCCGCCGCGGGCGCGGACCGGCCGGTCGGTCGCCGCGACCGTCAGGACGCGCAGCATGGGCTCGTCGTCAGCGGTGCGGGCGAGCCGCCCGGCGGTGCTGAAGACCTCGAAGGGGCCTCCCATGTCGAGGACTTCGACCTCGTCGAAGACGAGCATTCCGAAAGTCAGCGGAGCAGTGGTGTCTGGTTCCATGCCCCAAGCCTCGGGCCTCGCGGACGCCGACCGACAGTGTCGGAAACGGCGCTCACCGCTAGGATTCCGCCATGCGCCATCACCGGATCGCCTGCCTCGCCTTCGACGGGATGGCCCCGTTCGAGCTCGCCACCGTCGCGGAGGTGTTCGCGGTCTCCCGGCCGGAGCTGGACGTGGACTGGTGGTACCGGTTCGAACTGTGCGCCGAGACACCCGGGCCGCATCGCGTCGTGGGCGGATTCGACATCGTGGTGCACCACGGCCTGGACCGGCTCCGGTACGCCGACACCGTCATCGTCCCCGGCGTGGCGGACGTGCACCGCGACGTCTCCGCGGCCGTCCTGGACGCCCTGCGAGAGGCGCACGCGCGAGGAGCGCGAGTGGTCTCCATCTGCAGCGGCGCCTTCGCCCTGGCCGCAGCCGGCCTGCTCGACGGCGAGGAGGCGACCACGCACTGGCGGCACGCCCGGCTGCTCCAGGAACGCCATCCGGAGGTGACGGTCAACGCGTCAGTGCTCTACGTCGACCGCGGATCGGTCATCACCGCCGCCGGCACCGCCGCCGGCATCGACGCCTGCCTGCACCTCGTCCGCAAGGACCACGGCGCCGACGTTGCCGTTCGTGTGGCCCGCCGTATGGTCGTGGCCTCACACCGCGAGGGCGGCCAGGCCCAGTTCGCGGAGCATCCGGTGGCCAAAGCGCCGTCCGACGACCCGGTCGGCAATGCCATGCGGTACGCACTGGACAACCTGCACCGGCGTCTCACCGTCGGCGAACTGGCCGACGTCGCACACCTGTCGGTACGGCAGCTCGAACGCCGCTTCGCCGACGCGGCCGGTCTGCCGCCGAGACGCTGGATCACGCACCAGCGGATCCGGGCCGGCGCCGCACTGCTGGAGACCGCGGACCACCCGATCGACCAGGTGGCCGGCCGCGTGGGCTTGACCGTCGCGGGCTTCCGCCACCACTTCCGGGAAACGATGGGCGTCAACCCGTCGACCTACCGTCTCCAGTTCCGGCGCTGACCGGCGCCATCAGACAGCGGAAGCCCTCACGTAGGCGGCAGCCCGACCCGACGCCCGCCGACGAGGAAGAGCGCGCGGCTTTCTTGACGAGCACCGAGCGGCCCTGCGCCGTGCCCTTGCGCGCCCGGTCACCGGCACGCACACCACCGTGCGCGCGGGCTTGACGGCGGGTCATCCGCGGGGGCGGGCGGAGGGCGGGGCGGAGCCCAGGTCGGCCAGGGCTCGGCGGTCGGTCTTGCCCGAGGGGTTGATCGGCAGCTCGGGCAGAGGGATGAACCGGTTCGGCACCATGTGGGCGGGCAGGGCGAGGCGGGCGTGGCTTCTCAGCCGGTCCACCAACTGCGGGTCGGGGGCGGAGTCGGGGGTGCGGTCCGCGGAGTCGGCGGGGGTGTAGAAGGCGGTCAGTTGCGGTTCGCCGAGTCGGCTGAGCGTACGCACGACCGCCAGGTCACGGACGCCGGGGGCCTCCCGCAGGCGTGCTTCGACCTCGCCGAGCTCGATCCGGTAGCCGTTGATCTTCACCTGGTCGTCGGCTCGGCCCGCGTAGCAGAACGTGCCGTCGGGCAGCAGTCTGGCCAGGTCGCCACTGCGGTAGTGGCGGCGGGTGGTGCCGTCGGCGCAGGGCAGGACGGGGAAGCGCTCGGCGGTCAGCTGTGGCCGGTCGAGGTAGCCGGGGGCGATGCCCGCTCCCGAGACCAGGATCTCCCCGCTCTGCCCGGGGCTGATGTCCGCGCCGTGCTCGTCGACGACCCGCAGCTGCCAACCGTCCAGCGGCTCCCCCAGGTCGGTGGCGAAGGCACCCTGGCCCGCGGGGTCCGGCTCCTGGTCGAGTTCCTGGTCGGTGAGCAGGCGGTAGGTGACGAAAACGGTGGCCTCGGTGATGCCGTAGGTGTTGACGAACCGGGTGCTCCGGCCGAAGACCGCCCGCCAGGCGCGGATGTCGCGGACGTCGATCGACTCGCCGCCGAAGATCACGTAGCGCAGTGCGGGCGGGACCGCGATGCGGCGGGTGGAGGCCACCCGCGCCAGGTGGCGGAAGACGGAGGGGACCACGTTGAAGACCGTGACGCCCTCGCGTGCCAGCAGGTCCAGGGTCGCCTGGGGTGAGGCCGCCACCTCCGGCGGTACCACCACCAGGCTCGCCCCGCTGAGCAGGGCGCCCCAGATCTCCCACACCGAGAAGTCGAACGCGTAGGAGTGGAAGAGCGTCCACACGTCATCCGGGCGCGGTTCGTAGCGCGGCTCGCAGGCTCGGATCAGGGCGGCCACGTTGCGGTGCGGAACCGGGACGCCTTTGGGGCGGCCGGTCGAACCGGAGGTGTAGATGATGTAGGCCGGTGTGTCGGGGTCCACCGGCGGCCCAGGTGCCGGCGGTGGCGGAGACGGCAGTGCCGGCACTGCAGGCGCGTCCAGCCGTAGCACGGGCAGGGCGGCGAGTTCGGCGGGCAGCGGCTGGTCGGAGAGCACCAGGGACAGACCCGCGTCCTGGGCGGTGAAGAGCAGCCGCTGCGCCGGGTAGGCCGGGTCCAGCGGGACGTAGGTGTTCCCGCTGCGGAGTACCGCGAGCATGGCGACCACCACGTGGGTGCCGCGCCGCAGGTGCAGCCCGATCCGCGCGCCGGACTGTGGGCAGCTCTTCCTCAGGAGGGAGGCCAGCTGCCCGGACTGGTGCGCGACTTGGGCGTACGTCAGCTCGCCGTACGGGTCGCGGACCGCGATCTTGTCGGGGTGGCGCAGGGCCTGCCGGTCGAAGAGGTCGTGGACCAGCAGGTCCCCAGCGGGGGCGGGTTCTGTCATCGTCTGGCGGCCTTTCCTGGTGGTCTGCCGGTGCGGGGCGGGTGCGGGGCGCGGGGTCACAGGGCCGGGCGGATCCGGCGGGCGCGCAGCCAGCCGTCGAGTTGGAGCACCATCTCGGTGTCGGCCCGGCCCAGCCAGCCGCCGCGGTCCAGCCGGCGCGGGTCGTCGACGACCTGCCGGGCCTTGGGCAGGTCGAGCAGCGGCCGTACGGGCGCGTCGCGGTCGGCCAGGACCTCGCGCAGCCGCTCGACCAGCGACTGCTTGTACCCGGCGTGATAGGTGATCGGGAACGGCACCTTGGGCCGGTCGAGGACCGAGGCGGGCAGCAGGTCGGCGGCGATCGTTCGCAGCAGGCTCTTGTCCCGGCCGTCGAAGGACTTCATCCGCCAGGGGACGTTGTACAGGTAGTCGAAGAGGCGGTGGTCGGAGAACGGGAAGCGGACGTGCAGCCCGGCGGCCGCGGCCAGTCGCTCGGAGTGGTTCACCGCCTGCTCGTAGAGCCGGGTCATGTGCAGGTAGTCGATCTCCCGGGCCCGCCGGTCGTCGGCGGGGGCGCCGGGTAGGTGCGGCACCTCCTGGCGGGCCTCCTCGTAGCGCTCGGCGCAGAACGTGGTGAAGTCGATCCCGCGCAGCATGTCCTGGTCGAACAGGTCGTTGCCGATCCCGTTCGCCAGGCCGAAGGCGCGGGCGCGCTCGATCCAGGGGAAGGTCCGGTGTTCGGTCGAGGCCCGCTCCTGATCGCTGATCAGGCCGCCGAAGACCGCGTCGGCGGCCTCGCCGCTGAGCGCCACCGGCGTGTGCGCGGCGACTTGCCGGTAGAACAGGAAGGGCGTCAGGTTCTTGTCCCCGAAGGGTGAGGGGAAGTCCTTGGCGGCCAGCACCGCGTCCAGGGTCGGCGGGTGTGTCAGGGTGGCCGGGTCGACGAGGATCTCCTGGTGCTCACAGTCCAGGTGTTCCACCACCGCCTGGGCGAACGGCCGGTCGGGCACGGTGGCGGCGCTGTCTCCGAACGAGACGGTGAAGGTCCTCGGCCCGGCTGCGGCGCGCCCGGCCACCAGGGCCGTCAGGGCGCTGGAGTCCAGGCCACCGGAGAGCAGTACGGCGGGCGGGAAGGCCGCGGCCTCGCGGGCGATCACCTCCTCTAGCATCGCCCGGGTCGTGGCGATCGTCGAGGCCAGGTCCTCGGTGTGCGGGCGCGCCCGCAGGGCCCAGTACCGGTGCTCGCGCACGCCGTCCGGGCCCAGCCGGACCAGGTGGGCGGGGCGGACCTCGCGGACCTCGCGCAGCACCGAGTGGCCCGGGCGGCGCACCTGGGCGAGTAGCGAGCACAGACCCTCGGCGTCGAGCTCGTTGTCGACCAGCGGATGCTCGCCCAGCGCCGCCGCCTCGGACGCGAAGAGCGCGCCCTCCGGCAACGGAAGGTAGCTCAGCGGCTTGATGCCGAACCGGTCCCGGCACAGCACCAGTTCACTGGTCCTGGCGTCCCAGATCGCGAACGCGAACAGGCCCTCCAGGCGCTCGGCCACCGCACAGCCCCAGCGCAGGTAGCCGTGCAGTACCAGCTGCGCGTCGGTGCTGAGCGGTCCGGGCAGGTCGGGCCGGTCGAGCGCGGAGCGCAGCTGCGTGGGATTGTCGAGCACGCCGTCGAAGGTGATCGCGGCGAGCGGGCGGTCGTGCTCCTGGACCACTGCGGGCTGTGCGCCCCGGGGCTCCAGGGCGTCGGCGCTGTGGCCCAGCAGGGCGTGTGGGCTGATCCAGTGCCGGTCGCCGTGGGTACCGCGGACGAGTCGGGCCGTCATCGCGGCGACGGCGGCGCTCTCGCGGGTCAGGTCACGTCGGCGGTCGACCCAGCCGGTGATCCCGGACATGGTGCTCTCACCTCTTGGATCGGTAGTTGTTGGGGCGGGAGGGCCGGCCGTGGGGGTCCCGGAAGGGCGGGGGCCGGTCCCTGTACGGCCGGGTCTCAGTGCGGTGGTTCTGCCGGCTCCAGTTCCTCCAGCGGTGTGGCCAGGTGGTCCGCGAAGCCGCTCAGCAGCGTGCTGAGCCATCGGCCCAGGTGTCGTACGTCCGCCGCATCGAAGCGGTCCCCGCGGTGGGAGAGCCCGGCCCGCAGTCGTCCGCGCTCCTCGACGAAGGTGAGCGTGAGCCCGAACTTGGCCTCGTACCCGAAGCGTTCGTCGCTGGGCAGCGGTGTCATCAGGGCCTCGCCGATCGCCACCGGCTCGGCGGACCTGAGGTTGAGATTGAGCATGACGTCCGCGAACGGGGTGGCGGTGGCACTGCGGGGCGGTGCGAGGCGGGTGACGACCTCCTCCAGCGGCGCGCCCGGGTGGTCGGCGAGGAGCAGGGCCGTCTCGCGTATCGCGTCCAGCAGGTCGCCGAGCGTCTGGCCGGCTTCGCGCCGCGAGCGCAGGATCGCGGTGCCCAGGCGGGGGCCGAGCAGGCCGGGGAGGCTGCCGCCGGCGCCGTCCACCACCGGCACCGCGAAGGTGAGGTCGTCGTGGCCGGTCAGGCGGTGGAGAGCGGCGGCGACGGCGGTCGCGGCGATCATGAACCATGACGTCCCGCGATCGGTCCTGACCTGGCGCAGGCGGGTCAGCAGGTCGTCCGGCAGTTCCAGGACGAACGCGCCGTCCGGCTGGGGCACGGTCGGTGGCGCGAGCGGCAGGCGCGGCGGGGCGCCGGCGAGGCGCTCGGCCCAGAAGTCGGCGGCCGCGGTGGCGGCGGCCCGCACGCGTGGATCCTGGCAGGCCGTGACGAAGTCCCGGTACTGCGCCGGTTGCGGTGCCAGCGGCGCACCGCCGTGCGTGGCGGCCGCGTAGCCCGCGGCCAGCTCGGCCGCCAGCACCTGGACGGATTCGCCGTCCAGCACCAGGTGGTGGGCGCAGACCAGCAGAGCCTGGGTGTCCTGGTCCAGGTCGGCCAGGGCGAAGCGGACCAGGTGTCCGGTGGCGGGATCGAGCGGGGTGCGCGCGGCCTGCCGCAGCCAGCGTTCGAGCGCCTGGGAGCGCTGCTGCTCGGGCAGGTGAGTGAGGTCGTGGTGTTCGAGCTCGGGGGACCAGGGGCCTTCGATCTGTTGGACCAGCCGGCCGTCGTCGTCCAGGAACCTGGTCCGCAGGATCTCGTGACGGGCCACCAGGCCCGCCAGTGACTTCTCCAGGGTGCCCGGCTCCAGCCGTCCCTGCAGCCGCCAGGCCAGCACGATGTTGTAGACCGCGCGGCCCGGGTCCAGCCGTTCGGCCAGCCAGATCCGCTCCTGGAAACCGGAGGCGGGGGTCTGTGGGGCGTGGGGCGCCGGGCCGTGGGGCGCCATGCCGTCGGACGCCTCGCCCGGCCGGGCGGCCCCCTGGCGCTCGTCGATGAGCATGGCCAGCTCGCCCAGCCTGGGGTGGTCGAACACGTCGCGCAGCGAGATCCGCACGCCGAGGTCCTCCTCCACCTGGGTGACGAGCTGTCCGACCAGCAGGGAGTGACCGCCGAGTTCGAAGAAGGAGTCCTCGGCGAGCGGCGGGTCCATGACCAGGACCTGTCCCCAGACCTCGGCCAGCGCCGCCAGGGTGCCGGGGGCAGCCGCGCTCGTCGGGGCGCCCGCCGCGGCGGGGGCGGTCACGGTGGCGGGGGAAGCCGCGGTGGCCGGGGCAGCCGCGATGCCGGGGGCAGTCACGGTGGCCGGGCCGAGGAGCTCCAGGCGCGAGCCGGGCAGGGTCCTGGCGCGCAGGTCGGTACGCAGCGCGGTGCCGCCGGCGGCGCCGGCAAGCGGCAGCCGCCGGCCGTCCTCGGAGTCGCCGTCCTCGGGGCCGCCGTCTCCGGAGGTGCCGGGCGCGATGTCCAGCCACAACCGTCCGGGCACGCCGAGGGGTGCCCGGTTGCCGTCCTGGTCGACGACGAGCACCGGCACGCCCGCCGGCACGGCGGCGACCGTCCGTACCGCTGCCGTCGGCCCTTCGGTGGCGGTCAGTTCGTCCCGGTCGAAGAACTGCCCGGCGGGCCGGACGGCGCCCTGGCCGCCCTGGCCGGTCTGGTTCGCCGGCTCGAGCACGGCGGCCACGTCACGGATCCGGCGCTCGGGACAGGCGCAGAGGTCCTCCAGCAGCGCCAGGTAGTCCGCGGCCATCGCGGCGAGCAGGCTCGACCCCACGGTGGCACCGGGGTCCTTCCAGAGTATCGACAGGCCGCCCTTGTCGCCGCGCAGCATCAAGGTCGCCCGGTAGTCGGCGGTGCTCTCCAACTGGCGCAGGCTCAGCACGGCCGAGGAGCCGTGCGGGTCGGTGAGCCGCAGCGCGCGCACGTCGACGTGCTCGTGCCGCCCGGCGTCCCACCACTGGAAGACCACCTGGTGGGTGCGCGCGTGGGCGTCGGGGCCGGTGAGGCCCGCGGCGCGCAGGATGGCCGGCAGCGGCAGGTCGCCGTGGTGCAGGCAGGCGCGCATGTCCTGGTGCAGCCGGGTGATCAGCTCGGCGTAGCTGTCGGCCCCGGTGACCGTCTGTACGACGGGCAGGGCGTTGACGAAGTAGCCGACCAGGCCCTGCGTGCCGGGCAGGCCGCGTCCGTGGTACGGGGCGGAGGCCAGCAGGCGGTCCTGCCCGCTGTAGCGGCGCAGCAGCACGAAGAAGGCGGCGAACATCACCGTGAAGCGGCTGACCTTCAGTTGGTCGGCGACGGCGGCGACGCGCTCCAGCAGCGCGGGGTCCAGCGGGGCGCCCAGGACCTGGTAGTGGGGCGGTTCCAGGGGCGCGGGCAGTTCGAAGGCGGGTGGGTCGGCGCCGAGGAAGCCGCGCCAGTACTCCCGGTGGGACTCGCCCTCGGGGCCCTCGGCCAGCGCGTGCGAGCGTTGGGTCGAGGCCTCCAGCAGCGCCAGGTCGTCGGGCTCGCCGAGGTCCTCGCCGCTCCAGGCTCGGGCCAGGGCGTGCAGGAGGGTGAGCACTGACGCACCGTCACAGACCAGGTGGTGGATGGCGATCAGGAGCAGGGTGCCTTCGGGGTGGTGGATGACATCCGCGCGGATCATGGGCCCGTCGCGCAGGTCGAAGGGGTGCTGCCAGCCGTTTCGGGCGGCCTGCTCGACCGGTTCGGTCGTGTGGTGTTCGCGCACCGGGACGGGTGGCATCGCCGACCAGTCCAGCACGGGGGCGCCTGCGTGATCGAGGACGCGGCCGAGCAGTTGCGGGTACCTGCGGGTGAGCGCGGCCAGCGCGGTGCGCAGCCGTGCCGTGTCGAGGTCGCCCTGGACGTCGAAGGCCAGCGGGATGATGTGCGTCCACTGGTCCGGGTCGATCTGCCAGGCGATCCACATGGCCTGCTGCCCCACGGACAGGGGGGTCCGACGACCGCCATCGGCGGCACTGGCCTGACTGACTGTCATGTTTCTTCTCCTGCGGGGCGGTTCGCTGCTTTGGCGGCACTCGGGCATGGCGGCGCTGGACGTTTCAGCGCTGGGCGTTTCGGCACTGGGCATGGCGGCGCCGAGCGTGCCGGCCTTGGACATGGCGGCACCGGGCGCGGCAGGGACGCTGGGCATGGCGGACGGTGACCGCCCGGTGCTTTCCGTGGGGCCGGCGGATCCGGACGCATTGCCGACTCCGCTCGAAACGCGGCCGGCGGCCGGTTTCTCAGCAGCCCACCGGGGGAATGCCTATCCCTTTCCTCCCGCCACCGGAACAGCGCGTGCCCTGTGCGGGTATTCACGTTGCAGAAATATCGGGTTAATCGGGAAAAGCCAGGGCGGGGCCCGCAGATCAACATAACTTCTCGACTGACACGGCGCCAGATTCGCCCGGAGATGTGACGCACACCACAGACCAAGGTGCCGACAACGCCCTGTTTCATGTCAATCATCAGCTTTTGCCCGGTAGTTCGATCTGCCCACCAGCCCCACCGGCACCATCACTGACTGATCGTCAAAACGCCGACCTGGTCGCCGGCAGGGGTTGACGTGGTCATCACCGATCCCCTTATGATCGATCAAGAAATTGGCATTGATCCCGCCCGAACTGCCTTCCCATTCTCTGTGCACAACCGTGTCCGTGCCCTTTAGGGAAAGCTGTTTCGCCCGTTCGGGCTCACCCTTGCCCGTACGGGCACGCTCTGCCGTATTTGGCGAGCGCCCCCGCCCGCTGTGTTCGCCGAGCACCCCACGGACTCCCGCAGCGAAACCATCCGAAGGAGAGTCAGCAGATGGACCCTGCTCCGCTTTCCCTGCCCGAGGCGCTGGCCGAGCAGGCGCTGCGCACGCCGGACGCGACGGCCGTGCGTGACGCGTACGGCCGGCTGACCTACCGAGAGCTCCAGGAACAGGTCGCACGCTGCGCCACGGCCCTTCACGACAAGGGCGTGCGCCCCTCGGACGTGGTCGCGCTGCGGGCCGCGCGCAGTACCCCCGTAGTGGTCGCCATGCTGGGGGTGCTCGCGGCCGGAGCGGCCTGCCTCCCGCTGGACCCCGGCGAGCCGGCCGGCCGGACGGCGGGCCTGCTGGCCGACGCCCGCGTCGCACTGGCCCTCGTCGACGAGAGCGGCCTGGCTCCGGGAGCCGTGGCCGCGGGCATCGAGGTCCTCTCCCTCGCGCGGTTGCTCCCGGCCGGCCCCGCCACCGACGCACCACCTCGACCGTCCGACCCGCCACCGGGACCGTCCGACGCGCACCAGGCCGCCTTCGTCCTCTCCACCTCCGGCACCACCGGCCTGCCCAAGGCCGTCTCGCTGGCCCACCACGGGGTGGTACGCCTGGTGCGCGACCAGGACTTCGCCCGGTTCGGCCCCCACGACACGATGTTGCAGCACTCCCCGCTCTCCTTCGACGCCTGCCTGCTGGAGATCTTCGGCCCGCTGCTCAACGGCGGCGAGCTGGTGATCGCCCCGCCCGGACGGCTCTCCCCCGCCGACCTGGCCAAGGTGCTGCAGGACTTCCACATCACCACGCTCTACCTCACCGCCTCGCTCCTCCACCTGGTCGTGGACGAGGAGTTGGCGGCGCTGAACGGGGTGCGACTGCTGCTCACCGGTGGCGAGGCGGCCTCCACGGAGCACCTGGAGCGCGCCCGCCTCGCCCTGCCGGGCTGCCGGATCGTCGAGGCGTACGGCCCCACCGAGGCCACCGTCATCAGCACCACGTTCACGATCGACCCACAGCGGCCCGTCCCCTCCCCGGTGCCCATCGGCCGGCCGATCGCCGGCGCGGAGGTGCACATCGTCGGCCCGGACGGACGGCCCGTGCCGGACGGGGAGCTGGGCGAACTGTGGCTGGGAGGCCTCGGACTGGCCCACGGCTACGCGGGCGCCCCCGAGCTGACCGAGCAGAAGTTCGTCCCCCACCCGGACGGCACGCCCGGGCGCCGGCTCTACCGCAGCGGGGACCTGGGCCGGCGCGGGGTGGACGGCAACATCATCTTCGCCGGACGCATCGACGACCAGGTCAAGATCGAAGGCCACCGGATCGAACCCGGCGAGATCGAGCACGCGCTGCGCCGCCACCCCCGGGTCGCCGACGCCTTCGTGCACGCCGTCCGCGAGCCGGGCACGGACCAACGCCTGGTCGCCTACCTGGTGCCCGCCACGGGGCAGCCGCAGTTGGACACCCACCGGACGCGCGAGCACCTCGCGGCCCTGCTGCCCCCTTACATGGTGCCGGGGCAGTACGTGTGGCTGGAGCGTCTGCCGCTCAAGGAGAACGGCAAGGTGGACCGCCGGCTGCTCCCGTCGCCCGCCACCATCACGCACCCGCGGGAGCGGCTGTCCCCGACGGAGCAGCAGGTCGCGCAGATCTGGTGCGAGGTGCTGCAGCTGGAGGCGGTCGGGCCCGACGACGACTTCTTCGCCTGCGGCGGCACCTCCATCGGCGCCTCCCGGGTGGTCGCCCGGATCCGCACCCGGCTCGGCGTCGACCTGCCGCTCGCCGTGATGTTCGAGACCCCGACCCTGGCGCGGGTCGCCCAGGCGGTGGAGAGCGCGCAGCAGGCGGCAGCAGCAGACCAGCAGCACACCCACTCCCCCGCCAGCGGCCCGGCCATCGGCCCCGCCACCGGCCCCGCGCCCGCCGGTGAGTTCACCGCACGGCCCTCACTGCAACAGCGCGCCCGGCTGCACGCCTACCGCGCCGCGGCCGACGGCCGCACCCAGCCGGTGCTCACCCTCCACCGGCTGCGCGGCCCGCTGGACGTCGCGGCGCTGCGGTCCGCCCTGGACGCGCTGACCGCCCGCCACGACATCCTGGCCACCCGCTACCGCGAGGACCCCGACTTCGTCGCCGTCATCGCCCCGGCCGCCGGCCGCCGCTGGCCGCTGGAGGTACGGACGCTGCCCCGGGAGCGGCACGAGGCCGAGATCGAGGCCATCCGCGGCGAGCGGGGATTCGGCCGCCTCCCCTTCGACATGGCCCACGGCCCCATGGTCCGGGGTCTGCTGGTCACCGACGGCGCAAGCGAGCACGTCCTCGCGCTGGGCGTCGACCACATCGCCTTCGACGAGGTGTCCGCCGAGATCCTGACCACCGAACTCGCCGCGCTCTACCGCCAGGCCCGCGCACTCGCACGGGCCGCGCTGAGCCCGGCAACCCAGGACCGGGCCCCCGCACTCACGCCGGCCGCGCTGGGCCCGGTGACCCAGTACCAGGACTACGCCCGCCTGCAGGCCGAGCAGGACGCCACCCCCGACGGACGAGCCGCCCTCGCCCGGGCCGTCGACCAGCTGTACACCCGCGGCTTTCGCCCACCGCTGCCGCTGCCCGCCCACCCCGGCCACGATCCGCTGACGACCGGCCGCACCGCCACCATCGAGCGTGAGCTGCCACCGGTGGGAGCGGCGAGCGAGGCATGGCTGGCCGCCCGGGGGATCACCCCCGCCTGCTTCCACCTGAGCGTGCTGGCCCGCGCGGTGTCCAGCGTCGTCGACGGCGAACACTTCGGCTTCCAGATCTCCCAGTCCGGCCGGCACCTGCCGGGAACGGACACCACCATCGGCTGCCTGACCGAGATGGCCTTCGTCCACTTCGAGCGCCGACGCTGCGCGGACCCCGGCGAGCTGTTCGAGGACGCCCGGCGGCAGCTGGTGCACCTGGTCACCTCTCCCCCACCCCTGGCCGCCGCACTGGAACACCTGCGCGCCGAGGGCCGCCGCGCCCAGGTGGAGCGGCTGCGCAACCGCCCCTACCTGCTGTTCCACCACCGTCAGGAGACCCCGGTGACCCCCTTCGCCCCCGACCTCCAGCTGACCGCCCTGCACCCCACACCCCGCCCGGGAGTGCGCCACGACCCCGCCCTGATGGTCAACTCACGCTCGGGCCCCCACGGTGGCGCGGTCCGCCTGGAGTATGTCGAGGACGCCTACCCCCGCGACCTCATCGCCACCATCGCCGACGCCGTCGTCGCCTCCGCGACGGACCTGAGCTCCTGGGCCGGCTCCCGGTGAGCCGGGCGCGCAACCGCGCCCCGCGGACCACGGGCCTGCTGGCCCTGGCCGAGCGGGCGGCACTGGTCACCGTGCTCGGCGGCACGGCCGCCGGCGTGCGCAACATCGCGCGATCGGCCCGCTGGAAGCACCAGGCCCGCCAGACCTTCACCGCCCGGCGACCGGACCAGGCCCCCGGCGCCGCCTACGTCTTCCTGCTCGTGCCGGCGCTGCGCGAACAGCAGGTCATCGAGGCGACACTGGCTCACCTGCGGACCCTGGACTACCCCGCGCACCGATACGAGATCGTCGTCGCCGTCGACGAGAAGGAGGACGGCGACCGCACCACCGCCCGCGTGGTGGAGGAATACGCCAAACGCCACCCCGACGGCGCGCCGATCACCGTCGTCGCGCACAGCGGCCCCGAACAGCGCCGCAGTCTGCAGCTCAACGCCGCGCTCGACCACGTCCGGGAGCAGGTCCAGGAGCGGCTGCCCGGGGAACGGATCCTGGTCGGCGTCTACGACGCGGACTCCCGCCCCGAGGCACAGACGCTGGCCTACATCGACGACCAGCTGCGCCGGTACCCGGACGCGTCGGCGTTCCAGCAGACCGTCACCTACCTGGCCAACAGCGCCGCCCTGGCCAAGGGCCACGGCCTGCTGCACGCCAACGCCGTGTACCAGAGCCTGTGGAACCACGTCTTCGAGATCCCCCGGCTGCTCGCCTGCCGGGACCGGATCGCCGCCGGCCGCGGCCTGCCGTTCCCCCCGTACTGCATGGGCCACGGCGAGTTCTTCGACCTGCGGACACTCGAAGCCGTCGGCGGGTTCCCCCGTACCGGACCGTGCGACGGCATCCAGATCGGTTTCGCGCTCTCCCGCGCGGGCATCGCCATCCACCCGGTGCCCTTCGACGACTCCTGCCAGTCACCCACCAGCCACGCCGGCCTCGTACGTCAACACACCTTCTGGTTCTCCGGGAATCTGCAGTTCTTCCGCTGGTACACACCGCAGTCGCTCAGCCCGGACACCGTGCTGCCCCTGCTCACCCACACCGCGCTGGCCGGCCGATGGCTGTGCCGCCCCGCGGTGTTCGCCCTCGCCGCGGCGGGCGCCCACCGCATGGCCGGGTGGCGTGGACCGGTGGCACTCACGGGGCTGATGTACGGCTACTACGAACTGGGCACGCAGGCAGTGCGGCGCACCAGCCCTCCCGCGACCGGCGCCGCGGCCCGCTCCTCCCGGGGCCGGGTCCCGCTCGCGGTGGCGTTCAAATCACTCGGCGCGGCCAACGCCATCGGCCGCATGCTGCTCGGCAAATCGACGTTCAACAAAGTTGAACGGTAAGGAGAGGACCACAATGGACGAGAACTGGGTTACGGACTTCCTTTCCCACCCCGAGATGGAACCCAACCGCACCGGTCACGCCAAACTTCCGGCCGGACCCCCCGTCTGGGGCGGACGGGACGCGCCCCCCGCGGTGCGCGCGGCACACCGCGACAGCCTCGGCCTCGGCTGGCTGTACTACGGCCTGACCCGGGCGCTGGAGCCGCACACCGTACTGAGCATCGGCTCGGGACGCGGCTTCGTGCCGATCCTGCTCGCCAAGGCGCAGCACGACCGCAACGCGCCCGCCATCACCTTCGTGGACCCCTCCTTCGACGACGACTTCTGGACCGATGCCCAGCGGGTGCGCACCTGGTTCAAGTCCTTCGGGGTCGAGGAGCACATCGTCCACCACCAGATGACCACCGAGCAGTTCGCCGCCACCGAGGCCTGTGCCCAACTCCCCCCGATCGACCTGCTGTTCATCGACGGCGGACACTTCTACGAGGACGTGGAGACCGACTTCCGGCTGATGTCACCGCGCCTGGCGCCCGGCGGCACGATCGTGTTCCACGACACCGTCAGCCGCAGCGCCAACCCCAAGTGGTCGGGCCCGCGCCGGCTGCTCCTGGAGATCGAGGAACGCCACCCGCAATGGCAGCTGCTGGACCTGCCGTTCGGCGCGGGAGTGACGATCATGCGCGAACGAGCGCCGGAATCCCTGCCCGCCTACTTCCAGGGCCTGTGCGATCAGTGGCCCGACCCCGACTCCACCGCGTTCTGAGGGGAACTCACGTGGCGACCACCCAGCACCACCTCCAGGAACGCATCGAGGCACGGATCCGCGAGAACCTCCTGGGCCTGGTGGACAGCAAGCAGTGGAACATCTACCGCGGACGGTTCGTCAACGCCGTCCAGGCCCGCGCCGAGGAACTCCTCGGCGTGCCCTGCCTGACCACCAACGCCGGCACGACCGCCCTCGAACTGGGCCTGCGGGCCCACGGCATCGGCCCGGGCGACGACGTGGTGATCCCCAGCTCCACCTTCGTGGCGACCGCCCAGGCCGTCCTGCTCACCGGCGCCCGGCCGGTGCTCTGCGACGTCGACGACGCCACCTTCAACCCCGAGCCCGAACACGTGCAGGCGGTGCTGACCCCGAACACCAAAGCGGTGATCTTCGTCCATGCCTTCGGCAACCCCTCGGGAGCCGGCCGCGTGGCGGCATTCTGCACCGAACGGGGCCTGCTCCTGCTGGAGGACGCCGCCCAGGCACTCGGCGCCCGACTGGGTACACGCGCCATCGGCTCGCTCGGCGACGGCGCGGCCTTCAGCTTCAACACCTCCAAACCGGTGAGCTGCGGCGACGGCGGCATGTTCACGGCCACCGACCCGCAGGTCTTCGAGCGGGCCAAGGCCATCCGCCACGCCGGGCTGCGCGAGGTACCCGACGGACGGTTCCTGGCCCACGAGATCGGCGGCAAGTCGCTGCTGACAGAGTTCCAGGCAGCCGTCCTGGAACCACAGTTCGACAACTTCGACGAGCTGACCCGCCTACGCACCGACACCGCGCTGCTCCTGCGCGAGCACCTGCCCCGGGTGTCGCCGCACGCCCGCCTCCAGCACATCGACCACGACGCGCTCAGCGCCTGGCAACGGGTGGCCGTCACCCTGGACACCCCCGCACGCGCCGAAGAGGTGCTGGCCGAACACCCGTGGCTGGAACGCTTCTACATCGCGGCGCTCGTCGACGAACCCGTGGTGGCCCGACACGCCCTCTACACCGAGGACATCGCCCGCCGCTGCCGTGACCTGTGGGGACGCCTGGTCGGCGTCACCCTGTGGCCGTTCCAGAACCTCGACGAACTCGTTCAGCACGCCGAGAAACTGACTGAAGGTCAGTCCAAGGACAGCCATGCCTGAGCTGCCCGAGCTGCCGAACCCCCCTGAACTGCCAGGGCCGTCGGGCCCGGCGGCGGGAGCGGCCGCAGGAACGGCGGCAGGTGCGACGGCAGGAGCGGCGGACCCGCGCCGGCGCCAGACTCCCGGCGCACGGAAGCCGGCGGCTACCGGCCTCGCACTGCGGGCCCACCGCACCGATCCCCCCCAGCGCCACCGTCCGCTCGACGAGGCGGCCACCGGCTCGTTCGCCACCGAGCTGGACCACTGGCGCGAGCAGGCCCAACGTGACTGGCGCGCGCTGTGCGGGCCACCGGGTGCCTCACCGGTGCCCGAGGAGGTGCCCGGCTACCTGGTGGACAGGTACGCCTTCCGCGCGTACCTGTCCGACGGGTTCGGGGTCCGCGTCAGGGACCGCTTCTCCCGCCCCTTCGCGCCGCAGGCGGCCGGCTGGCAGGAACTGACCCGGTCCCGGCTGCGCGGGGTCCCGAGCGCGGGCCTGGAAGCGGTACGACTGGAACACCCCGTCACCGACACCCCCCTCGTACGCGACCTGCTCGGCCGCTGGCAAAAGTACCTGACCGGCCTCGGAATCACCTACGATCCAGCCCTCTTCCGACCGCCGGACGGACGGACCTGGCTGGAGCTGTTCCGCGACTCCGCACTCTACCCGTTCTACCCACCGGCCATCCCGGGCCCGACGTTCATGGAACGCCTCAGCCCCCGCCAGTGCGAGCAGCTCCTCGTACGGCACGGACGACCGGGCATCATGAGCCTGTACGTCTTCCTGCTCGAAGCACACGAGGACACCCACCGCGCCCAACGGGGCGAACCGCTGCTCTGCGAATACGTGCTGGCGATGCTCTGGTGCCGGTTCCTCGACGAACACGACCTCTGGTACTGGGAACGCAACGAGGACACCGGAGTCTCACTCAACCTCGAAGAGCCCTACCTGCGCCGCGTGCACCTCGACGACCAGGCCCTGAGCGCCCTCTTCCACGACACCGCCGCGGGCGCCCGGCAGGCCCTGGGCCCCGGAGCCTACGACGAACTGTGCCTGGCGGGCTGGCTGTTCGACACCCGTGCCATCACCTACCACGACTACCTGGAACTGGTCACCCTGCGCCTGAGCGGCACCACACTGCACGGACGCCTGACCCTGCTGCTGCGCGCACTCGACGCCCGGCTGACCCCAACCCCCCGGCCCGGCGCCGGCCACGCCGACTCAACCGAAGGGAAGGCCCGATGAACACCACCGACCCCGCAGGGCAGGAAGGCACCGCCTACCTCTCGCTGCAGAACCCCTGCAACGCCAGCTGCCCGATGTGCCTGAGCTGGCGCGACGACAGCACCCTGGCGGCCGACACCCTCCGTGACACCATCCATGCCCTGGCCGACCAGGGCTGGCAGCGCGTGATCTTCACCGGCGGAGAGTTCGTCACCCACCCGGACTTCGAAGACCTCCTCGCCCTGACCGGACAACTCGGCCTCGACTTCGGCTTCATCACCAACGGCACCGTCCTGGAACCCGGCCACGACTGGCTGCTCGACTCCCCACGCCTGACCAAGGTCGTGTACTCGCGCGACTTCGCCGACCCCACGCGCCACGCCACCTGGCGCAAGCTGCCGGCCTTCCCCGAAGAAGCCATCACGCAGGCGCTCGCCCGACTGTCCGCCCGCGGAGTCTTCTGCCAGCTCAACACCGTCCTCATGCCCTCCAATGCGCACGACCTGGCAGGCTTCACCACCCTGCCGTTCTGGCCCAGCCTGGACCTGTGGCACCTGATCCCGGTCAAAGGAGCGATCGCCAAGACCTGGAACGAGGAGTCCCGCGGACGCCTCACGAAAACCCTCACCGCACTCCACAACACCCCCGGGCCGGGCCCCACCCTGCACAGCCCACTCCCCTCCGGCTTCGCCGACATACCACTCGCCGAAGTCCGCACCTCACACCCGACCAGGACCGCCGTCCAAGGACGGTCCTGCACAGTGGAGCTGGCCCAGCTCTACATCGACGCCTCCGGCCACGTACTGCCGTGCAACTCCATCGCCTGGGAGGAACGCCGCACCATCGGCTTCGGCAACATCAACGAAGAACCGCCCCACGCGATCCTCGCCCGCCGACGCCACGCCCTGGCAACCGCCCACAACAGCAAGCGCCTCGGCTGCCACGCCTGCGATCCCCTGAACTTCGCCACCAACATCAGCCCGAGCAGGAACCCGGCACCGCAATGAGGTGACGTCACAGCCGGACGCGACGCCCACTCGACGAGGAGAACTGCGATGAACCCGGACCAGCGGCCGGCCACGGCCGCCGGCACCTACACCCTCGGCGGGGACCTCACCGTCACCCGCCTCGGCTTCGGCTCCAAACACCTCACCGGCCCGGGCGCCTGGGGCGACCCCCAGGACCCGGACGGGGCCGTTCGCGTCCTGCGCCGAGCCGTGGACCTCGGTGTGACCTTCATCGACACAGCCGACTGCTACGGGCCGATGATCGCCGAACAACTCATCAAGAAGGCCCTCCACCCCTACCCCGACGACCTGGTCATCGCCACCAAGGCCGGCCTCACCCGCCAAGGCCCACACCGATGGCATCCCGTCGGCCGACCGGAATACCTGCGCCAACAGGTCGAAATGAGCCTGCGCAACCTCGCCCTGGAACGCATCGACCTGTTCCAGCTCCACCGCATCGACCCGCTCGTGCCCCTCGAAGACCAGATCGGCGTACTCAAACTCCTCCAGGAAGAAGGCAAGATACGACACGTCGGCCTCTCCGAAGTATCCATCGAAGAGGTCGAGACAGCAGCCCGCATCACACCCGTCGTCTCGGTGCAGAACCTGTTCAACCTCACCGACCGTACCGCCGAACCACTGCTCGACTACGCCACACAACACGGCATCGGCTTCATCCCATGGTTCCCGCTCGACACCGGCAAGCTCGCCCACAAGAACGGACCACTCGCCACACTGGCACAACGACACGGCGCGACCCCCTCACAACTCGCACTCGCCTGGCTCCTCAAACGCTCCCCCGCAATGCTGCCGATCCCGGGCACCTCCTCGGTAACCCACCTGGAAGAGAACACACAAGCCACCGGAATCGAACTGTCCGACACCGACCTCAACACCCTCACGTCAGCTGCCACGTCCCAGCCGCAGCACGACCAGACGTCTTGAGCGGCCGACCAGGCCGAGCCCGTATCGGCCGCCGGGGAAGCGGGTGTCCGTGGCGCTGCGCCGAATCTAGCGTCCGTCCGCCGTCCCCGGCAGGTCCCGCATGCCGCGCAGCGGTGAGAGGTAGATCGGGACCCACACCACGGCCAGCCCCAGCGCACCGGCCCACAGGGCGGCGCGGAGGGAGATGACGGTCGCCAGCAGGCCGGCCAGGGCGGCGCCGACGGTGAGCGCCCCGGTAAGCAGGACCCGCATAGTGGCGTTCATCCGGCCGAGCAGGTGGTCCGGGGTGGCGTGCTGACGGAAGCTCACGTTGATGACGTTGTCGATGCCGACCTTGAGTGTGGTCAGCAGCCAGGCCCCGGCAGCGCACCAGAGCAGCGGGCCGCGGTCGACCAGCGCGACCACGATGCCGAGCGGCGCGACCGCCAGGCCCATCAGCCACAGCACCCGCCCCGCGCCGAGCCGGCGGGCCAGCGGGCGGGCGAGCAGCGAACCGAGGAAGACGCCCACCCCGCCGAGTGCGAAGAAGAGGCCGAGCACGCCGTCCGACAGGTGCAGGGACCGGGCGAAGAGCACCGGCAGCACGGTCTGGCAGAGCTGGATGGACAGGTTGGTGCAGGCACCGGCCAGCGCGATCGGGCGCAGCAGCGGGTCGCGCAGCACGAAGCGCAGCCCGTCGCGCACCTCGCGCGCCAGCCCCCGCCCACTGCCGGCGGCCGGCCGGGGAGGGACCACCGGCTCTGGACGGCGGATCCGTAGCAGCAGGACGGCCGAGCCCAGGTAGCTGAACGCGTCCAGCAGCACGGCCACGGGGGCCGACACCAGCGCCATCAGGAAACCGCCCGCCCCGCGCCCGCCGACCTGGGCGAGCGCATCCACCGTGACAAGGTGCGCGTTGGCCCGGGTGAGGCCGGCCCGGCCCACCACCGCGGGCAGGTTGCTCAGCGCGGCGACGTCGAAGAAGACGGTCGCCACCCCCGCGAGCAGCACCACCAGGGCGAGTTGGGCGAAGGTCAGGCAGTCGAGCAGCCAGGCCGCCGGGACCGAGCCGTAGAGCACGGCCCGCACCAGGTCGGCGGCTACCATCACCGGGCGCTTGGGCAGCCGGTCCACCCAGGCGCCGGCCGGCAGCCCGACCAGCAGGAACGCGACCGTGCTCAGCATCGCCAGCAGGCCGACCTGGCCGGCCGAGCAGTGCAGCGCGAGCACCGCGACCAGGGGCAGGGCGAGCGAACTGACCGCGGTGCCGAGCTTGCTGACAGCGGCTGCGGCGAGGAGCAGGCGCAGATCCGAGCCGGGTGCGGTGGAGGGGGCGGGCAGCGGGGCCCGCAGATCGGTGGTCATGGCGCACAACCCTGGCCGCGGCCGCCGACCCGCGGCCATGGATTTAGGCTGAGCTCAATCGACGGGCCTCCGCCCGCCGACGTCGTCCGCACCGAGGAGGCCCCGCCCCGTGCTGGAGCTGGAGTTCACCGCCCGCGACCTGGCCCACACCCGGTTCGCCGTCTCCCCGCTGTGGGAGGTGGTGGCCAGCGTCCGGGTGCTGCGGCGCCCGGACGATCATCCGCTGCACCGGCCGTGGCTGGCGGCGGTCCGCCCCCGGCTGGCCGCCGCCCGGCTGGACTGGCGGCTGCTCGCCGACCTGGTGCCGGAAGGGCCGTTGGCGATCCCGGTCTTCGTGGCGCCGCCGCCGACCTCCTCGGTACCGGACCTCGGGGTGGAGCTGGCGGCCCTGCGGGCCACCCCGCCCGAGCAGGTCCGGGCCGAGCTGGACGGGCCGCGGGCGCCGCACACCGAGCGCACCGAGGCACTGCGCCAGGACCCGGAAACCGAACTGGCCCGGCTGGCCGACACCGTCACGGCGTACTGGGAGCTCGCCCTGGCACCGTACTGGCCCCGGCTGCGCGCCCTGCTGGAGGCGGACGTGCTGCACCGCGCCCGGCTGCTCGCCCAGGGCGGCATCCAACAGCTCTTCACCGACCTCGACCCGCGGGTGACCTGGACCGGCGAGCGGCTCTCGGTCGAACACCGCTACGGCAGCGGCGGGCGCAAGCTCGGCGGGCGGGGACTCCTGCTGGTGCCCTCCGCGTTCGTCTGGCCCCGGCTGTTCTCGGTCACCGTCCCCGGCCGCCAGCCGACCCTGCGCTACCCGCCCCGCGCAGTGGCCACCGTGTGGGAACGGCGCCAACACGAACCCGCGCAGGCGCTGGCCGCAGTACTGGGACGCTCCCGGGCCCGCCTGCTGGCCGAACTCGACGCCCCGGCAGCCACCGCCGAGTTGGCCCGCCGGACCGGGATCTCAGCAGGCGGTGTCTCCCAGCACCTCGGCGCGCTGCGCGCCGCGGGACTGGTCGCCGCCACCCGGGCCGGCCGCCACGTCCTCTACCGGCGCACCGAAGCCGCCGAGGTCCTCCTCACCGCGACCGAGCACAACACCAGCTGACCCGGGCCCGGCCCAAGTGCGGTACCGGCCTCCGTCGCCCGACCGGGACGCCCGTTCCCCGCACGGCACGCGAGGCCGGAACTGCCATGTCCCAGCGAGGCTGACGCGCTCTCACTGGCGTGCCAGCACTCCATCGGCCTTCTTCAACTGTTCCGCCCGTTTGCCGAGGGCCTCGTCGAGGGCCTTCTTGTTCTTTTGAATCAGCTCATGTTGATACGCGGTCTCGACGGCGTTCCAGACGGCCACCAGGCCGGTCTCCCGCTTGCACCCTATGTCAGCCCAGGCGATCTCCTTCTCGGCCTCGGAGATTCCGGTCTCGGAGATTCCGTCGATATTCAGGGGGTCCGGTTGGCTGTGCCCGGACCGGGCCATGCAGGCAGACCAGCTCCTGATCGCGGCTACCACCCGGTCGTCCTTGCGGGACAGCTCGAACGACGCCACGTTGATCTCCCGCACGACCTGGTCGTTCGCCGGATAGTCCCTCGTGCCGGTGATCTGCATGGCTGCCGCACTGTTGCAGCCGATGGCCGGGGAGCCACCTGGCCCCGGCCTTCCGTCCGGTGTTCCCGCCAGAGCGTCCAGTTGCTCCTGGCTGAGCGGCGGATCCGCCTGCGACGGCTGCGGCGGCGGGTGATACCCCCTGGATGTCGCATCGGCCGAGTCGATGAGGCCGTATCGCCGGTCATTGCGACCGGTATCGGCGGGGGCCGGCCCACTCGGCGCCGGAGGCATCGGAATACCGGCTTTGGCCATGCATTCACCGGTCAGCAGTCTCAGCGACCGCAGAAGCGTTTGATGCTCCTGAGGGTCGAGGAAATAGGGATCCAACGGCAGTTTCGGGATCTGCCCGTCCGCGATCGCCGGAATGTGACTGACGGCCGGGGGCGGCACCTCCAGGCTGGCGGGCAGCGGCTCTTGACCATCACGGTTCGCCGCGCAGGCACCGATGCCGAGAGCGATCGCGGCACAGAGAGCGGTATAGGAAAGACGATTGACGTATGTCCGCAAGATTCGCACCTCGGGCGTGGTCGGAGTGATCCCCACGGCGGGTGTGGGGGGGGGGGGGGGGGGGGGGGGGGGGGGGGGGGGGGCGGGCGGGGGGGGGGGGGGGGGGGGGGGGGGGGGGGGGGGGGGGGGGGGGGGGC
>NZ_JBVJCO010000001.1:194074-227313 GCF_055588525.1 Kitasatospora sp. NPDC041988 | reverse complement strand
GAAGGAAAGGGAGGCGGAAAAAGGCGGGCAATCACTCCTCTTCCCCCCGCCCCCTCCTTTGTTGTGTATGGGCCCGTCCCCGGGCTTTGTGTCCCCCCCCCCCCCCCCCCCCCCCCCCCCCCCCCCCCCCCCACTCCGCGTCAGTTGAACTTCTTGAAGGACGCGTTCTCGTTCTTCGTCTTCACGAGGTTCCTGCCGGTGCAGGCGGCGATCTCGTCGTAGACGCCGGCCCAATTGCTGTCGAAGTAGGAACGGACCCACCCACTGCAGTTCCCCGGACGCTGGTACGCCGCGGACGCGGCGTGGTTCTTCACGCGAACGCCGGAGCCGGCGCCGCTTCCGAGGACGAAGTACGCCGTGTCCCCGGGCGCGTTGTCGATGTTGGAGTACCCGTCGAAGTAACTCATGTCCCAGCCCCGCACGGCACCGTTCTGACCACTGTTGTAGAAGTAGCAGAAGGCCTGGGTCGCCGGCTCCACCACCAGACAGCGCGAGGAGGGGGTGTCGGCGTGTGCCGCCGGAGCGAAGGCAACGAACGAGGTCGCCGCGGCGGAGAGAGCGACTACAGCCGCACGTATGCGCATGTGGGTGCCTTTCTGATGGGAGTTCGGTGCCGGGCCCCGGGGGTCTGGCGGGTCCCCATCACGGGGCCCGACAGCCGACGATCCGGCGGAGGTCCCACCGTGCGACAGGTTTGATTGTCCATCAACAAGAATCCGGCCGAGGGCCAGGTGAACGGCGGACAACCCCGTTTGGCCGCGGACAAAGCAGAGACACGGGGCGGGTAGTGCCGCACGCCCGCAGGGGCAGCTCAAGGGAGGGACCGAGCAGACCGACTCCGATATCGGCCGCCCCGATCCGACCTGCTCGCCATCTCAGCCGATCCGCCACGCACCGGCGCGCTCGCCGCCCGGCGGGGCCGATGAACGCTCCGCCGAGCGCAAACGGACCGGTCAGGCGATTGTCCGGGAGCCTGCCACCCCGCCACGGACAACCGCGCCGACAGCGGCCAAGCCCCTTGTCGACCCGCGCCGCCGGGCTGGTTCGGAGAAGACCAGATCGGCGCCCTCGGCCTGGTCCTCAACGCCCTCGTACTCCTCAACGCCCGTCTTCGGCCGGCGACCGAGGTCTCATTCGCGCTCGCGGAGGTACGCCTCCAGCTCTGCGGCCCCGGTGAGCATCGCCCGCCCTCGGGCGGACAGCCGGCCGTGCCAGTCGGACAGCGCGGCCTCCAGCGGTTCCAGCCCGCCGGCCGCCCGGACCTGGGTGATCAGCGGGGCGATCTGCTCCAGCAGGTAGCCGCCCCGCCTGAGCTGGTGGGCGAGCCGGGCGTCCCGTACGTCGGCCTCGTCGTAGACGCGGTACCCGGTCTGCGGGTCGCGGCGCGGGCGCACCAGCCCGGCGCGCTCCCATTTGCGCAGCGTCGCGGGCCGGATGCCGAGCTTCCCTGCCAGCGGGCCGATGAACGTGCCGCCGGGCCCGGACACCGCGGCCGGCTCGGGCACCGCGGCCGGTCCGGACCCCGCACCGCGCTCGGGCACCGTGGTGGGTTCCAGGTCGCGGAGGGCGTTCTCCACGGCCTGGAGGGTCCGCCGGTCGTCGAGGAGCTGGGCGTGGCTCTCGTCGATGAGGCGGAACGCCTCGTCGGCCGCACCCTGGTTGACGGCCCGCATGATCGACGTCGCGGTCTGGTGGCCGTGGCCGGGCAGCAGGGCGACGAACGCGCGCAGGGCCCCCGCGTGCAGCGGGGTGTAGGTGCGGTAGCCGTGGAGTGTGCGACCGGCAGCCGGGAGGATGCCGGCCTCCTCGTAGTTCCGGATCGCCTGCGTGGACAGACCGTGCCCGCGCGCCAGATCAACCGGCCTGAGTCTCTCGCCGTTTTGAAGGTTTCGCCCCATGGAACCGACGATATCGCGGCAAAGTCTCAACCGAAGGTTCAGCGATAGCGTTGAAGGCATGGCGACTGACATCAAGGACACAGCCCATGCCGTCGAAGCTGCCGCCGTCATGAGGCTGCTCCCGGCCCGACCCCGGCTGCTCGCCCTCGGCGAGCCCACCCACGGCGAGGACACCCTGCTCGACCTGCGCAACGAGCTCTTCCGACAGCTCGTCGAACAGGAGGGCTACCGGACGATCGCGATCGAGAGCGACTGCCTGATGGGCCTGGTCGTGGACGACCACGTCACCTCGGGCACGGGCGCCCTCGACGAGGTGATGGCGCGCGGATTCAGCCACGGGTGGGGCGCGTCCGCGGCCAACCGCGAACTCGTGCGCTGGGCACGGGCGTACAACGAAGGTCGGCCCGCGTCCGATCGGCTCCGCTTCGCCGGCTTCGACGGCCCGCTGGAGATCACCGGCGCCGCGAGCCCCCGGCAGGCCCTCACCGCACTCCACGGCTACCTCGCGGCCCGGGTGGACGCGGCCCTGCTCCCCTGTACCGCGAAAACACTCGACCGCCTGCTCGGCGCCGACGACCGGTGGACCGATCCCGCCGCGATGACGGACCCGTCGCAGTCCGTCGGACAGTCGGCCGAGGCCGGTCGGTTGCGGCTGATCGCCGACGATCTGGTGGCGCTGCTCGACGCGCAGACTCCGCACCTGACCGCAGCGACCACGCCGGACAGCTGGGACCGGGCACGCCTGTACGGGCGTACCGCCGCCGGCCTGCTGCGCTACCACCACTGGATGGCCGACACCTCGCCGGCCCGGATGACCCGGCTGGTGGGCCTGCGCGACCAGATGATGGCCCACAACCTCCTCGCCGTCGCCGCTCGGGGCCCGGCACTCGTCCACGCCCACAACTCCCATCTCCAGCGGGAGAAGAGCACGATGCGGATGGGCGGGATGCCGCTGGAGTGGTGGAGCGCCGGTGCGCTGGTGAGCGCCCGGCTCGGCGAGGGGTACGCCTTCGTGGCCACGGCCCTCGGCACGATCCGGCACCGGGGAGTGGACACCCCGCCCCCGGACACCGTCGAAGGACTCCTGTACGCGCTCCCGCAGGACCGCTGCGTCATCGACGCCCCGCGGCTGGCCACCGCCCTCGGCGGCACCCGGCCCGCGCCCCGCGTGTCCCCCTGGTTCGGCTACGCCCCGCTCGACCCGGCCCACTTGGCGGACAGCGACGGCATCGTGTTCGTCAAGGACGTCCCGCAGAGCCCGGGAGCGTAGGTGCCGGGCGGTCCGCTGCGGATCGCCCGGCACCGTACGCTCCGGCGGATGGTCAGAGCGGATGGACGTGCGGCGCCGAGCTGTACGACCGCGGCGACGACGAGTACGGTCGTGCGACCCACCGCGTCGGCCGGCGGCCCGATGACGGCCAGGCCGAGCGGCAGCAGGGCGAGGCTGCACATCCAGTCGACCGAGCTGACCCGGCCGAGGACCGACGGGGGGAACTGGCGTTGCAGCGCGGTGTGCAGGAGCGTGTCGAACGGCATCATCGCGAATCCCGCGATCATGTATCCGCCCACCACCCACCACAGTGAGAACGGGGAGAGCAGCACGAGCGGCACGGTCGTGAGGAGCACGTCGAAGGGCGGCGATCGGCGCCCGCCGTCTGACAGTCCCCTCGACTCCGCCGGCACCACGCTCGCTGCCGCCCACGCCCGGAGGACGGGCGCGGCCGGGTTACCGGCGGCTCCCGCGCGCGGTGTAGGCGACGACGCCTACAACGGTCAGGACGGCGGCCACTGTCGTGGAGGTGGTGGTGCGGGGTTCCTGAACCATCCAGGTCAGTGCCTGTCCACCGAGGGAGATCCGAGGTCCCACCGCCAGCATGAGCAGGGCCCAGCCGATGGAGGGGGCCCAGGCCGCGTGGGCCCCGAGGAGCACCGCGGCGAGGGCGGTCAACGCGGTGAGCGCCAGGACGGCCTGCACGAGGTTGCCGAAGGGCACGGCGCGCGCCTGTTGACCGGCGATCAGGTGGACGGCGGTGAGCAGACCGAGGAGGCCTGCGCCGAGCGCAATCACATGGACGGCGCGGATCAACCACCAGGGGACGGGCGTGCCGCGTTCCAGTTCCTCGTCCGGGCCCGCGAGGGTGCGGGCGGTGGCGGCGACGCCCAGCACGGCGGCGATCAGACCGACCATGCGAGACGACGACGGATCGTCCAGCAGGTACCCGGCCCAGGTGAGACCGGCCGCGGCGAGGAAGACGAGTACGGTCGCCGGGATCCCCCGGCTGCGCAGGTGCAGCACGATGCCGCGCAGGTCCGGGGTCATCGGCCCGCTCCCTGGCCCATGACGACGGCCAGCGGGTCCCCGCAGCTCAGTCCGGCCTTCCGGACGTCCCCGACCCGCTGACGGCGCTCTTGGGCAGGCAGCGCGCGCAGCGTGTCGTACGCCGTGCGGGCGGCCGGGCTCAGCTTGTCGGTGGGGGTGTCCAGGAGCAGCGCGACGATCGCGCCGGAGGCGTCGCTCGCGCGGGTCCGTTCCTGGTCCCCGGCATAGCAGCCGAGGTCGACCGTGGCGTTCTGGACCAGCACAGCGAGGACAGTGGCCGGGTCCCACCGGATGCCGCCTTCCTGGGTCCGGTACGGGAGCTGGACGCGGACCGTGTCGAGATCCACGGCGTCGGCCGCCGGCTTGCCGTCGTCGAGCATCCAGCTCACCGGGTCCTCCTGCACCCGCCTCGGGCCGCCCGGCACGTCGGCGAAGAGGTCGAGCACCTTCTGAGCGGGAGCCATGAGATCGGGCAACGTGTTGCTGTGCACCTTGGTGACACAGATCCGGCTGTCGTGCGGTGCACAGACCAGGGCGGTGGCCTGCGGGGCGGGGACGATCGCGCCCGATGGCGCCACCAGCGTCCCGAGGACCACCCCGGCCACGGCCGGCGTCAGGGCCAGCAGCCGGGCACGCGTGGTGACCGCAGCTGCCAGCAGCACGCCGGTGGCACCGAGGGCGGCGAACCAGATGCCCTGGGCCACGGACAACGAGGGCAGTACCCGGTGGAAGTCGTCCGTCACCGGCAGCATCGGGAGCACGGTGTCCACCAGACGGTTGGCCGGCCGGCCGTCCCGTGCCTGGCTCACAGTCAGGATCAGGAACAGCAGCACCGCGCCCAGCGGCGCCGCGACCGGCGCGGGCGCCGCACGTCCGATGCCCAGCCCGAGCAGGGTGACGGCGACAACGGCGAGCAGTCCCACCGCAAGGCCCAGCGGCCACTCACCGTCGCTGTAGGTCGCGTGCCCGGTGACCACCACCACTGCCCATCCGACCATCGCCGCCACGGCGAGCACCGCCGTGCCGACGATGACCAGGAAGGCGGGCAGCAGCCGAACCGGGCGCGGCCGTGGCGTGGCGGCGAACAGCTCGGAGACCGCGCTGCGCTGCTCCCGCCCGCCGTGCCAGATCGCGGCGGCCAGCGCCACGGGCAGCCCGATCCAGGCGGTCCCCCGCATCGAGTAGACCAAGGGGGTCCAGCTGGCCGCCCATTGCTGGACGTCCATCCAGAGGAAGACCCGGGTCAGGGCGGCCAGCACCAGGAACAGCGCCAGGGCGATCGAGCGCTTCGCCTCCAGGCGCACCATTCGGAACATCGCAGTCTCCAGTAGTCGGGTGGATCAGGACATGCAGGGGTGTCGGAAGGGGAGCGTGCGGCGCCGCCTATCCGCGGGCGCCGGCCTTGCCCTCGCGGTGCCGGCGCAGGAGGGCGGAGTAGCCGCGCTCGAAGTCGCTGTCGCCCGGGTCGGCGTCGGTTCCCGCGGCACGGAGGTGGTCGATGTGACCCGCGAATACCGTGCTGCCCTCGTCCATCAGCACGACGCCGGCGCAGGCGGCGCCGACGTCCTCGACGAGGTGGGTGGAGACCAGGACGCAGGACTGGGCGCCGATGTCGCGCAGCAGAGCGCGGAACTCCATACGCTGGGCGGGGTCCAGGCCGACCGTGGGCTCGTCGAGCAGCAGGATGTCGGGGTCGTTGACGATCGCCTGGGCGATGCCGGCCCGGCGCAGCATGCCACCGGAGAGCGAGCCCATCCGGTCATCGGCCCGGCCGGTCAGGTCGACCCGGTCGATGGCGTGCTGCACCGCGTCGGCGGTCCTACGGCGGGGCACCTCCTTGAGCCAGGCCATGTACTCGACGAACTCGCGCACCGTGAAGCGCCGGTAGTGCCCGAAGGCTTGCGGCAGGTAGCCCAGTCGGCGGCGCAGTTCGCGCAGTTCGCCACGGCTGCGACGCGCGTTGCCCAGGAGTTCCAGGTCGCCGCTGTGCGGGGTCAGAACGGTGGCGAGCGTACGGATCAGGGTGGTCTTGCCTGCCCCGTTGGGGCCGAGCAGGCCGTGCACGCCGATGCCGAGGTTCAAGTCGATCCCGTCGACCGCGGCGCGGCGGCCGCGCCGCACGGTCAGCGCGTGGGCGTGGATGTGATGGGAGTACCTGGTGGGGGCGATCTCGCTCGCGGTGCCGGTTCCGGGCATGGCAATTCTCCTCGCTGTGCGGGTGAAGGGCGATGTGGGTGAAGGGCGGTGCAGGTGAACGACGGTGCGGTGAACGACGATTCGGCGTTCAGCGATGGCGCGCGCGGGCCTCACGGGGGTGCAGATAGGCGTTGCGGCACAGGACGACGGCGACGCCGAAGACCGCGGTCGCGGCCGCCCATCCAGGGGCGGTGGACTCCTGCAGGTAGGACGGAACGGTTCCGCCCTCGACGGCGGGGACGACCACGAACAGGGCCCAGCCGGCGCCCAACGCGGTCGCGGCGCGCTGGATGCCCACCACACTGCCCAGCACCAGGCTCGCGCAGGTCAGCGCGAGGGCCGGCAACAGGACCAGCGCGGGTGCGGTGCCGGCGATCCAGCCGGCGGCCGCCAGCGCCGGGATCACGAGGGCCAGCACGGCCAGGGTCCGCCGCAGGAGCAGGCCGAGCCCCGCCCTCGGGGTCGTGGCGATCAGCTCGTGGACCGGGTCGCAGTGCGGGCCCCAGCTCAGGGCCACTCCCAGCAGCGGCATCGCCGGGGCCAGCAGCAGGAGGGCCGGGGAGTTCCGCGCGGCGGCCGACGACAGGACCAGGGCGCCGAGAACGACGAGGACGATCGCCGCGACCCACGGTCCGAGCGCCGGGGCGGCCCACCGGGCCAGTCCGCGCCGTACCCGTCGCCACCGTCGGCGGCGTACCGGCGACAGCGTCGCCGACAGGCGCCCGTGCACCTGCTCCATCAGCGCGGTGTCGGCCGGGCAGTGGGCGAGGTACACCTCCCTCAGTTCGGCCTGGCAGGCGGCGCACCCTTCCAGATGCGCCTCCAACGTCCACAGCGCCCCGGCGCTCGGACCGGCCTCGGCGCCTGGGTCCAGCACGTAGCTCACCAGCAGTTCGCGGGGGACGTGCAGAGTCATGACAGTGCCTTTCGCATGTCGAGGCGGGCACGGCGGGCGCGGGTCTTGACGGTGCCCTCGGGAATCCGCAGCAGCTCGGCGGTCTCACGCACCGTCAGCCCGTCGAGCACCATCGCGGTCAGGACCTGGTGCAGCTCGGGGGCCAGCCGGTCCAGGGCCGCTCCCAGATCGCCCCCGATCGAGGCGTCCAGCACCTCGTGCTCGGCCGAAGGCGCCAGGCCCGGGGCGACGGACGCCGGCGGGAGGGTGCTGTGCCGGCCGCGGACCCGGAACGCGTCCACCAGCCGACGGGCGGCGATCGTCCACAACCAGCCGCCGGCCTCCTCGCCGCGCATGCTGTCGGCGAAGGACCCAGCTGCCCGCCACACCGCCATGTACGTCTCCTGCAGGACCTCGGCGACGATCTCGTCGTCCGCGCAGCGCCGACGCAGGCGCGCCGTCAGCCACGGGGCGCTGCGCCGGTACAACTCGTCGAAGGCCGCGGTGTCCGCACGGGAGATCCGCCGGACCAGCTGCGCCTCGGTCAACGAGGCCGGTGAACGTTTCACGTCCTGGTCTGACGGAGCACGCAGCCTCCCGGTTTTCCCCGGCGATATGATCCACGTCACATCACCGGATCGCGTCGGATCGGGCGACGGTGAAGATCCGCCGACCCCTCCCCGACCTCCGGGGAAATCACCCACTACACCTTGGGAGTTGTTCAAACTGGCTGGCGCCGCAGGTGGGCGAGGGTGTGGGCTGGGGCCCATGGAGTCGACGTGGGGAATCGAGGGATGGCAGCCGCAGTGGCAGAACAGCCCGGCCGCGGTTGCCGCGCATGCGGGCGCTGGGCTCGGGGCGCTGATCGGGCAGCAGGTGACCGGGGCTTGGGGCGTGTGGCTGGTCGAGGAGGATGAGTGGTTCGCAGACCTGCCGGTCATCCTGGAGATCGGTGGCCGGCAGGTGGTGGTGTGTGTGAACCGGTTGGAAGACCTGTCGGCCACCTGGGACGTGATCGACACCGCCACTGCCCCGACGTGGTGGAACGACTGGACGCTGCAGTGGCGCCGCGATGTGCATCCGGCGTTGCAGGACGTTGTCGGGCGCACGGTCACCAGGGTCGGGTTCAGCGAGTACGACCTGCGTCTGACCGATCCGACCAGCGGCCGGGTTTCGTCGGTGTGGGTCCTGACCGGGCTCGTCCTCGGGCTGGGTGATACCGGATTGTGGATCCACAACGCCGTCGATGAGAACGGACTTGAGACCGGGCTGCCGCCCGAGGACCACGAGAACCGGACCACCTGGCTGAGTGCCGCCGTGTCATGAGGCGCCAGGCCGTCGCGAGCGAGGCGGTGGGCCGGCAGGAGCACCGGGCTGTCCCTACCCGCTACCCGCGAGGAGCGGAGGGGGTCCTGCGGGGAGGCGGGGGCGTGGCCGCCTGCCACATGGCGACGATGGCCTCAAGGGTGGTGCCGTTCTTCCACATGGCGAGCAGGTCGCGGTTCACCAGGGTGATCCGGTGCTTGCGTCCGTAGTGCTCGGCGTCCTTGGTGTAGGCGCAGGAGGCGACGAAGACGGCGATGTCGGCGTGGTGCTCGGGGCGGGCGGTGCCCACGAAGGTCTGCATCTCCCCTGAACGGACTTTCCGGTGGGGCGCGTAGCGCTTGCACTGGATGACGATCTTGTCGCCGGTGGGCGTGTGGGCGATGACGTCGGCGCCGAGGTCGCCGCGGCCGCCGACGGTGTGGACTCCGGTGAGGCCGTCGCGGCGGCACAGGGCGGCGACGTGGTGTTCGAACTCGGTGCCGGTCATCGCGTCGACCGCGGCCAGGGACTGGTCTCGGCGCAGCTTTTCCTGTTCGGCGAGCCAGGCCTGGTGGCCGGCGGTGGCTTCGCGGTGCGCGGTGTACAGGCGGGTGGCCCACCAGGTGGCGGCGGCGAGAGCGAGGGCGAGGGCCGCGACCCACCACAGGCCGGGGTTGCCGGCGACGATGAGCAGCAGGACGGCCGTGACCACGCCGGCCGCCGCCCGGGCGGGGTGGCGGCGCGCCATCCGATAGAGGAGCGCCCGGGCAGTCTTCTTGGGCTTCCTGGTCGTGCGACGCCTGACGGTGCGTGAACGCGGTGGCACCCGCGCCCCCTCTCCCCCGGATGATCGACCAACGATGCGTTGGACCGCTCCAGATTCGGGTGCGTCGGCCGGGGTGTGCAAGAGCGCACGGGAGCACGGAGCCACCGGCTGTGCAGCGGGTGAGTGGGGTTCAGGTAGGGGTGATGCCGGAAAAGGACATGCGTGGGCCTCCCGAAGGCCCTGAGCCTGATGGCCGCGCTTACGGGCGACGGTGGCGGCGGCTACCAGGGCACCACCTGGCCCCGGTGGTCGACGAAGTGGAGACCGGGCTTCCCTCGGTGGCGCTCGATCGTCTCCGTCACGCCGGGGATGCTCTCCTCGACGCTGAGATCGGCGTCGGGCCCGCCGAGTTCGGTGCGCACCCAGCCCGGGTCCATGAGCAGCAGCGTCCGCGTGTCCTCGGCGTTGCGGGCCGCGTAGCTGCGCATCAGCTGGTTCAGCGCGGACTTGCTGGCCCGGTACAGGTCCTGCCCGCCGTCGGTGTTCAGGGTGATGCTGCCCTGGTCGGAGGACATGACGCCGATGGTCCCGGTCGGCGCGACCAGCGGGCGCAGGGTCTCCACGACACGCATCGGGCTGAGCGCGTTGGTGATCACGACCTCGATGAACATCTGCGTCGGCTCCTCGCCGATCGGAATGTCGCCGCGCGTGATGGCGGCGTTGACGAAGAGCAGGTCCGCAGCTCTCCCGTTGCCTTCGTGTGCGGGAGTTGGTTTCAGCGTGCGCTGCCGATGGCGCGGTCGGTCTCGGAGCCCTCGAGCATCAGCGTGGTCTCCTCGATCCGGCTGAACAGGCCGTCGCGGCCGAGGTCGGCGAACACGTACACCTCCATCTCCATCCGCACGGTGGAGCCGTCCGTCTTCGTGATGTGGGCGGTGTGCCGGTCGGCGTACTTGCTGCCGTCGTAGAGCTCCTCGTGGACCACGACGTGGCCGTCGGCGACGACAGTTCGAGTGTGGGTGATGTGGCCGAGGAACTCGGCGCGGTCGGCCCACTCCCCGTCGGTGCGCTGCCGGCACTCCGGGGTGAAGTGGCGGTCGGCGGCCTCGGGCACGCCCCATCGGCAGCACCACGTATCGGGCTGTCGCTATGCGCGGTGGTACTGGACGGGTACGTGCACCCGGACGCCGAGCTCGGCGGCGGCCTGGCGCGCCCAGTACGGGTTGCGCAGCAACTCGCGGCCGATCAGGACGGCGTCGGCCCGGCCGCCGGCGATGATGTCCTGGGCCCGGGCGGGGTCGGTGATCAATCCGACGGCTGCCACGGGCATGCCGGCCTCACGGCGCACCGCCTCGGCGAAGGGCACCTGGTACTCGGGCCCCGCCTCGACCCGGGCGTCAGGGACGATGCCTCCGGTAGTGACGTCCATCAGGTCCACGCCGTGGGCCATGAGCTCCTTGGCCAGCCGGACGGTGTCCTGCGAGGTCCACCCCTCGCGGCCGTCCTGCAGGTTCTCCGTGAGCCAGTCGGTCGCGGAGATGCGGAAGAAGACCGGCTGCTCCTGCGGCCACACCGCGCGAACGGCGTCCACGACCTCCAGGGCGAAGCGGACGCGGCCCTCGAAGGAGCCACCGTAGGCGTCGGTGCGGTGGTTGGTGCTCGGGGAGAGGAACTGGTGGATCAGGTAGCCGTGGGCGCCGTGGATCTCGGCGACCTGGAACCCGGCGTCCAGCGCGCGCCGGGCGGCGTCGGCGAACTGCCGCACGATCCCGCCGATCTGCTCCTCGGTCAGCTCGTCGGGCGTGGTGTGCGCGGGGCTGAAGGGTACGGCGCTGGGGCCCACCGGAGTCCAGCCGTGGGCCTCGTCCGCGGCAACGGCGCGCCCGCGCTCCACCCAGGTCCGCTCGGTGGACGCCTTGCGCCCGGCGTGGGCGAGCTGGACGGCCGCAACGGTGCCCTGCGCCTTGAGGAAGGAGGTGATCCGCCGGAATGCAGCGACCTGCGCGTCGTTCCAGATGCCCAGGTCGTACGGGCTGATGCGCCCCTCGGGGCTGACGGCCGTGGCCTCCGTGATGATCAGCCCCGTGCCGCCGGTGGCACGCGCCGCCAGGTGGGCGAAGTGCCAGTCCGTCGGCACGCCGGCCGCGTCACCGTCCGGCGCGGCGCTGTACTGGCACATCGCCGGCATCCAGATCCGGTTGGGAATGGTCAGCGACCGCAGGGTGTACGGGCTGAAGAGGGTGGTGTTCATGGCGGATCTCCTGGTGGGGCGGGGATGCCGTTCATAACGTTGCAGGCAGGCTTTATCTGATCTGACAATAGTTGCATGCGCGCAGCATTTGCAAGCATGGGCCCCTCCGTCCGCGTTCCATCCGGCAGGCGTGGACCGCCTCGACCTCGTCACACCGGTCCTTCACGACCGCCGGACGCCTCACAGGCAGGCCCGCGACGACCAGTGGCTGACCCCGAGCGACTCGACGTAAGGCGCGGACTCCTCGTGCGGGCCCTGCAGCTCGGGGATGAAGCCATGACTCCCGGTCGCCTTCGGGGGCCGGGGGGTGGTCCGGCTGGTCCGGATGCCACCGTGCGGGTGCGGCGGACCGACCCGGCGGCCACGTTGAGGGGATGGAAATCGTCGTCGTGCTGGAGATGGATATGCCAAGCAATGTTCGGGTCCTCGGCCCCGACCGCACGCCAGCGGACCCGGAGAACCCGGTACGCCGCGTGCACGCCGCACCCGCGGAAGCCTCAGGCGCCTGTGGTCCGCACACGCTGTGCGGCCTGGACACCGGCGAGATGACCCTCGCCCCGCACCGGTTCACCGACACCGACCAGCCAAGACCCCGGCCACACTGGCACACGTGCAGCACGTGCCAGACCGCCAGCCAGACCGCCAGCCAGAACACCAGTCGGAACACCACACCCACCGCCACCGAGCCGGCCACCACAGAGCATCGCGAGGACGACGCTCAGCCGGCGGGAGCCGCGGCACGCTGATCGGCCGCCCCGATCTGTCGGCAGCGTCACCGGCGGGCTACCCAACCAGCCCCGCACGGGATCGAGGGCTCACCCCAACCGGGCGGGCCCTCGACTCTTCTCCTCCTCCCCGGGCATTGCCGGTAGGCCCTCAGCGCGTTCGGGCGGGCCGATCGGGCCTGACACACCCCTGCGCCGGAACGCGAGGTGGCCGAGGCCATCGGAACGTCGTCGGCTGGCTCCGCCAGGCGGCGAAGCGCCCCGGCAGCATCAGGCGGTCAGGGCGGCGGTGCGCAGGCGGGCGGCGGAGCGGGCCAGTCCCGGGTGTCGCCCCGCGTCGCCCCGCGGGCGGCGGCCGTCACACGACGGTGGCCAGCTCCGTTCCCGCCGCGACCGGGGCCCGGCGGGGTGCGACCGGGGCCTGACGGGGTGTGGGTGCGGATGCGGGCCTGGGCACAGCAACCTTGCGCGCGTGCAGGACGGTGGCGTCGAGCGGCAGCGGCGAGCACTCCACCAGTTCGAGTCCCGCGTCGCCGAGCAACCGGGCGTAGTGGTCGGCGCGGCGTTCCCGGCCGCCGGTGTTGCACATCATGTGGAGGTCCCACGCGGTGGCCAGTGAGGCCGACCCGTCGGCGGGCAGCATGCGCTCGACGATGAGCAGGTCGGCGTGGGCGGGCATCGCGCGGGCACAGTGGCGCAGGATCTCCCGGCAGCGCGCGTCGTCCCAGTCGTGCAGCACCCGGGAGAGGACGTAGACGTCCGCGCCCGCCGGCACGTCCGCGAAGTCACCCGCCCGGTAGGTGCAGCGCTCGCCGCACCCGCTCGCATCCAGCAGCCCGCGGGCGGCCTCGACGGTGTGCGGCCGTTCGAGCAGGACGCCACGCAGGCGCGGGTGGGCGGTGAGGATGCGCCCGAGCAGTTCCCCGTTTCCGCCGGCGACGTCGACGACGGTCATCGGGGCGGGTGCCGCGCCGGCGGCCGCGACGACCGGGTGGGCGGGGATCGGTTCGAACATGCGGGAGCTCGCGGCCATGGACCGGTCGAACAGCTCCGCCAGTTCGGGGTGACGGGCGAAGTGGTCGAAGTGGTTCTCGCCGAAGAGATGGTCGAAGGCGGGCTGCCCGGTCCGCACGGTGTGTCCGAGGCCGGCGAAGGAACGGTAGAACGGGCCGCCGTACATCAGGGCCAGCGGCCGCATCGACCCCGGGGAGTCCGTACGCAGCAACGCGCCGAGCCCGGTGAGCCGGAAGCCGTCCCCGTCCTGCGCCACCACGTCCAGCATCGCGAGGTAGCGCAGAAGCGTCGCGAGGCTCTCCGGGTGGGCGCCGACCTGCCCGGCCAGTGCCTCGACGCCGGTCCCCGCGCGGGTGTCCAGGGCGTCGGGCACCCCCAGTTGCGCGCAGACCGCCAGGGCCTGTGTCGTCCATGCTCCGGTCAGCAGGTGCAGGAGCGTCCGGGCCGGCTGGTGCGCCCGGTGCTCGCCCAGATGCGCGGCGAGCACGTCCGGGTGATCGCCGCTCACGTGGAGTTCCACCCGCCGGTACCCGGCCTTCGATTCGGCGGGGGCGGTGAAGTAGAGGACCGTGCCGTCCTCGTGCGGGTTGTACCCGCCGCCGTCGGCGGCCGCGCCGTGCCGGGCGAGGAGTGCGCACAGGCCGCGCAGCACCAGCGGGTCCGGGCGCTCGACCTCGAAGGCGAGGTGCGCCTCGTGCTGCCGGGCCCGCTCGTGCGCGGCGATCCCGGCCAGCTCCGAGCCCGGCGGTACGGTCAGCGCGAACACCTCGACCACCCGGCGCTCCCCGTCCGGGCCGTGCACCGGCGGGCGCAGGATCGTGACGTCGAGCTCGGCCGTGTCCCGGCCGTGCCGCAGGGCCAGCCGCTCCCGGACGACGACGCTGGGAATCGGCGGCGCGTCCACGGCCAGCCCGCAGGAGGCCAGTTCCGCTCGCAGCGTCGGCCGGTCCGGCGGGAAGACGAGCAGCGCGGCGTGTGCGAAGCGGCAGTGGTCCACCAGCGCCCGCAGTTCCGGGCCCTGGATGCCGGGCAGCAGGAGCCTGAGCAGGGTGGTGCTGTCCTGTTCCCTGACGAATGCGGCCGTCGCGCGGAGGCGGGTCACATCGTCCGGGGGCGTCGTCGTCATGGCGGAGGGGTCCTCGTTCCGGTGCTTGATGCTCGGTGCTCGGTGCTCGGTGCTTGATGCTCGGTGTGCGTTGCGCGGTGTGCGGTGTTCAGTGCCCGGGTCCCACGCTCGGGGCCGGTCCGGTGCTCGGGCCCCGACGCCCAGGCCCCACGCCCGGGGTCCGGCGCTCGGGCCGTCGGCTCACAGGCCGACGTAGTTCTCGGCGAACCAGTCCTGGTGGGTGCGCGAGGTGCGCAGCGACTCGATCCGCGAACGTCGCAGGGAGTCGCGGAACAGCGATTCGCCGTCCGAGCCGGGCGGGCGGTGCAGCAGCTGGATCATCCACTGCGAGAACTCCTGCGCCCGCCAGATGTGTGCCAGGGCCTGGGCCGAGTAGCGGGCCAGGGCGTCGCCGTCGCCGTGCGCGAGGTCGTCGATCAGGCGCGGGCGAGGATCTCCGCCTCCAGCACCGCGAGGTTGGCGCCCTTCGCGGCGGACGGGCTGATCAGGCCCGCCGCGTCGCCGGCCAGGAGGAGCGAGCCGTGGCGCAGTGGTTCGATGACGTCGGATTCGAGGTCGACGACGGCGCGTTGGAGGATCCGACCCCGGTTCAGCGGCCCGTAGTCCCCGGCGCGCATCCGTACGTCGAGCTCGTCCCAGATCTGGTCGTCGGACCAGGCGTCGGCCGGGGTGCCGCGTTCGCACTGCAGGTAGTAGCGCGTGATCTCCGGGGTGCGCGCCATGTGCCCGGCGAACCCCCGAGCGTGCACCGCGTAGGCAACGGCATCGAGGCTCGGCGGCGCCTCGACGAGCAGGCCGAGCCAGGAGACACCGTGGTCACGGTGGTGGCGGACCGCCTCGGGCGGCAGGGAACGGCGTGCCGCACCGTGGCGGCCGTCGCAGCCGGCGACGTATGCGGCCCGCCACCGGCCGGGGTGGCCGTCCGCCCCGCGCACGGCGACCGATGGGCGCGGGCCGGACGCGTCGAGCACGGCCAGCGCCTCGGTCTCGAAGTGGACCCGACCGCCGGCGTCCAGGTACTGGGTCAACAGGTCGGTGACCAGATCCTGCTGCGGATAGACGGTGTGCTGCTCGCCCCGGCCGAGGCTGCCGTAGTCCAGGCGGAAGCGGCCGCTGTCGGTGCGGAATTCGCAGCTGCCGTGCTTGTGGCCGCGCCGGTGCAGGCCCTCGGCGAGGCCGTGGCGGTCCAGGGTCCGGACGGTGTCGGCGGCGAGGAAGCCGGCGCGCGCCCGGGTCTGGACGTGCACGCAGTCGGCACGTTCCAGGACGACGCAGTCGATCCCGTTCCGCTGGAGGAGGTTGCCGAGCAGGAGCCCGGCGGGCCCGGCGCCGAGGATGACCACGTCGGCCGCGCCCTGGGCCGTTCGGGTGTTCTGACTGTTCGTCACAGGAAGTGGATCATAATCGGCACAAGATACACGGAAAGGCGTAAATCACCCCAACCGGTGAATAGGATGATGATCTCTGCCATTGGCGCCAGGCAACACGCTGATGCCGATGTGCAGCCCGGCCACGAACGGAGCGGGCGAGGGTGCGCCAACCGGCTTGATGCCCTTCCCGGCCGCCGGGAAGGGCATCAAGGTCTGCTGGTCGGGCGCGGACGGGCCCGGGAGGCGGGCGCTTGGCCGTCCCGCCGAGGGCCCCGGGGTCAGTCCTCGGGTGCCGGCCCGCCGGAGGAGCCGGAGCACCCCGTCACGGTAAGTCAGCTCCTGGCGTCGTCCGGCGTGCCGTCGGGGATCCAGGAGCCGTGGAGGCCGGCGCTCACCCGGTGGGGCAGGTGGACGGTGGCGATCCGGTCGAGACCGGAGGCGTCGAGAACCAGCAGCTGGGAGGCGTCCTGCTTGAGGTCGGAGACGACCGTGAGCAGATAGCCGTCGTCCTCGCAGGTGGCTGCGGCGGCGGGGACGAAGACGGCCTCACCGGGCATGCGGGCGTCGCCGACCTGGTGGATGCGGCGTGCACCGGTGGTGCGGTCGTACTTGACCACGCCGTAGCCGCCGAAGCCCTTCTCGTCGGGGAAGGCGATGGCGTAGTGGTAACGGTTCTCGGCGCCGAGGTACTCCTCGTTGAGGGTGGGGAACTCCACCGGCAGGTCGTCGATGATCTGCTCGTCGACGCTGCCGGCCGCCATGTCGATCACCCAGCGGCGGGTGTAGGAGCGGGCGACGGGCTCGGTACCGCGCCCGGGCGCGCCGACCCACCAGTTCCAGGAGAGCCGGAATCCCTCCCGGTCGACGGTGGGGCCTTCCAGGACGATGCGGCCCTGGCCGTCCTCGTAGGCGTTGGCGACGTGCAGCATGTTGCCCGGTTCGATGAAGAACCAGCGGACGTTCCGGGCGCCGTCCGTGCCGCGGGGCATGACGCCGATGCGGGCGGGCTGCCCGTCGCTCCAGCCGTAGGGGATCCCGGAGTGGTCGGTCGGGTCGAACGTGACGTTGCCCTCGACGAAGACCACGTGGTGGCGGGTGATGGCGAAGTCGTGCTTGAGCGAGGCGGTCGCCCCCGGCACCTCGGCGCTGTGGACGATCTCGCCCTTGGCGTCGGCGACGTAGTACGTCAGGAACGGCGGGAACGGCGAAGAACCGAAGAAGTGCAGCTCCCCCGTGACCGGGTCCTCCTTGGGGTGCGCGGTCATCGCGGTGCGCAGCTTGCCGTCGAAGTCATGGGCGCCGACCGTTTCCAGCTCCCGGGTGAGCTCGAAGGGGAGGTTCGCCTCGCACAGGGCGAGCAGCCGCCCGGCGTGCTCGATGACGTGGGTGCCGGCGGCGGAGGCGGTCAGGTCGGGTCCGTGTTCGGTCATGTAGGGGGCGCCGTCCAGGGCGGGGGTGTGGACCCAGCGGTTGCGGTACCACTCGGCGCGGCCCTCGCGCAGCCGGATGCCGTGCACCATGCCGCTGCCCTTGAACCAGTGGGTGGGGGTGATGCCGGGCTTGGGGTTGTGGCCGTTGCGAAGCAGTCGGCCGGCCAGCTCGGGCGGCAGGGTGCCCTCGACGGTGAGCCCGGTGGCGGTGATCTCGTCGGTGACGGGCGTGAAGTGGCCGGTCACGTAGGGGGGCTTGGTGGCGGTCATGGCAGGAGGCTCCTTCGGTAGGTGTGATGGCGCGACGGCGCGATGGCGCCGTGGATGACGAGTGATCAGGCAGACTGCTCGGAGCGGCTCTTGAGGTGGGAGAGCCAGTTCTCCAGGGAGCCGTGGAGGGCTTGTCCGAGGTGCTCGGCCGCGGCCTCGACTGGAGCCCCGCTCCAGGACTCCTCGGTGCGGACGGTGACGCGGTCGCCGCTCTGCTCGAACGTCCACACGTGGAGGCCGGTGATGCCGTCGGCAGGGCCGCCCCAGACGATCCGCTCACCGGGGACCAGTTCGTAGACCGTGGAGGTGATGTCCAGGCCGTGGGTCCGCCAGCTGAAGGAGTTCCCGGGCGCCAGCGGGCCGCTGACCTCGGCCTGCTCGACGTCCGTGTTCCAGGTGGGCCAAGCGGCGACGTCGGTGTGCAGCTCCCACACCGTCGCGAGCGGGGCGTCGATCACGGTGGACAGGCGGACGATGACGGGGGCGGTCTCGTCGATGGTGACCATGGCTGTGGTTCCTCTCCTGAGGGCGGGCGGGTTGCCGGTGGTTCGGCCGGTCCATCGGTCCGGCCGCTCCGGGTGAACCGCGGGGATTCCGGAGTAGCGGGGATTCCGGGAGTTGCGGGGATTCCGGGCATTGCGGGGTTCGAGGGCTTGCGGGGTTCGAGGGCTTGCGGGGTTCGAGGGCTTACGGGGTTTGCAGGGCCCTCGCGGTTCGCGGGCCGCCGGCCGGGTGGGTCACGGTGTCCGCGGTGGCTGCGATGGCTGTGGCAGCTGCGATTCGCGGACGGGTGTTGCGGGTGAGGAGCAGCGCGAGGAGCGCAGTCGCGGCCAGGACGACGGCCGAGACCGTGAAGGCGGCCCGGTAGCCGGCGGTGAGGGCCGCCAGATGGGGCTCGTGCGTGGACGCCTGGGCGGTGACGGAGCCTGCGAGGGTGGCCAGCGCGGCGAGGCCGATCGCGCCGCCGACCTGGCGGGTCGTGTTCACCAGCCCGCCGGCCAGGCCCGCGTCCTGCGGCGGGAGTCCTTCCACGGCGAAGGCGGTCAGCTGGACGAAGGCGATGCTCAGGCCGAGGCCGACCAGGACGCTCGGGCCCAGGACGTCGGCGAGGTAGCTCCCGTCGACGCTGATCCGTGACAGCCACAGCAGGCCCGCGGCCTCGGTGACCAGGGCCGCCGTGACGGTCGCGGTGGCGCCGATGCGCCGGGAGACGCGCGGGGCGAGGGCCGATCCGAGCATGTTGGCCGCGGCGAGCGGGAGTTGGCCCGCTCCGGTGGCCAGGGGGCTGGATCCGAGAACCTGCTGCTGGTAGAGCGGCAGGAGGAAGAACAGGGCAATCCACACGGACCCCAGCAGGGCCATCAGCAGGTTTCCTGCCGCCACCCGGCCGGTACCGAACAGCCGCGGAGGTATCAGCGCGTTCGGCCGGCGCAGCTCGATCACGGCGAAGGCGGCGAGGAGCACGGCGGCCGCACCGAGGGCGCCCAGCACCCCGGCGTCCGTCCAGCCGGCGCCGCGTGCGGTCGTCAGCGCCCACACCAGGCAGGTCAGGGTCAGGGTGACGGTGACGGTGCCCAGCAGGTCGAAGCGCCCGGGCTTCCGTCCGGCCTCCCGTGGGAGGAGGGCCACCACGGCGGCCAGGACCAGCACCGCCCCGAGCGCGACGGAGTGGAAGATCCACGGCCAGCCCCACGCCTGGGTGAGCACACCGCCCAGCAGGACGCCGCCTGCTCCTCCCGCGCCGGAGACCGCGCCCCACACCCCCAGTGCCCTGCCGCGCCCGGGACCGGACGGGAACAGCTCCATGGCCAGGGCGAGCGCAGCCGGGGCGATGGCGGCGGCGCCGACGCCCTGCACGGCGCGGGCGGCGATCAGCACACCCGAGGAGGTGGCCAGTCCTGCGGCCGCCGAGGCGACCGCGAACACCGCGAGGCCGGCGACCAGCACCCGGCGGCGACCGAGCAGGTCGGCCGCCCGTCCGCCCGCCAGCAGCAGAGCTCCGAACGCCAGGCCGTAGGCGTTGACCACCCAGGTGGTGCCACTGTCCGACAGGCCGGCCCCGGCGCGGATCTGCGGCAGCGCGACGTTCACGATCGAGGTGGCGAGCATGACGGTGAACTGGGCTGCGGCGAGCACCGTGAGCACGGCCGCCGGCCGGGGGGCGGGCCCCGTCCGCCCCGGCTGTGTGCGTTGGAGGTTCATGGCGCACAGCCTCGTGCGGAGCGGTGTCCACTCTCCAGGCCCGGCAGGGACCGCGACTGTCCACCGCTGTCCACTCCTGTCCGGCCCGCCCCGCCCCGCCACAGGCACGTGCCCGCCGTCGTCACCGGGGGCCGTGCAGCTCCTGCTGCCACAGGGATTCGCACAGCAGGTCCAGGCCCTGGCGCACGTGACGCCGGTAGGTGCCGTACGGAAGGCCGAGGCGGCGGGCGGCGGCCTCCTGGGTGGGCGCACCGGAGAAGTGGCCCGCCGCCAGGGCCTCGCGGGCGCGTACACCGCGCGGGTCGCGGGCGAGGTCGTCCACGGCGTGGCGCAGCAGGGCGCGCAGCTCTTCGACGGGATCGGCGAAGTCGGCCGCCAGCCGGGTGCGCGTCAGGGCGCAGACCGCGAAGGCGGCCGGGTCCCGCCAGTGCGCCAACGCCTCCCGTACGGCCTGGTCGAACGCAGTGCGTGAAAGGGCGGACGGCCCGGGCTGGGCGGGGACGTCGGTGGCCGATATGAAGCGGCCGAGCCACGTCTCGACGGGCACCTGACGCCAGTCGACGCCGAACAGCCCGTAGGTGTGTTCACCGACCCGCGGCCGCGCCCCGATGTCGCTCAGGGTCCCCTTGACGCGCTCGGCCCAGGCCTCGGCGTCCCGCCAGACGGCGAAGCCGTAGGCGCGGCCGCGGGCACGGGCGGCCTCCGCCTGGGCACGGGAGCTGCTCAGGTCGATGACGCGCGAGGGGACCTGGTAGCGCTCCGGGTAGACCGAGAAGCGGCTGATGCCGATGTGCTCGCCGGGGCCGACCGGCGCGGTGGCGTCGGTGTACGCCCAGGCGGCCGCGACGACGGGGTCGACGGCGACGTCCCGGGGGTCGGCAGGAGCCGGCAGGGCCAGCCGGGCGGTGAACGCCACGGTCCGGCCGGTGCTCACCAGACGGTAGACGCTGAACGCCTGCGGCTGCCGGCCGGCCCAGTAGCGGACCAGCTCCGCGGAGGCCGGCCCCTCGGCCTCCTCGGCCATCCGGAGCACGTCGTCGAGGTCGTCCGGCCGCAGCGGGCAGTCGTGCACCTCCTCCTCGCGCGACCACGTGCGCATCCGGGTCAGGCTCTCCAGCTCCCGGAAGAGGTAGAACAGTTCGTCGGTGACCGTCCACACCCGCTCCTCGGGCGCCTCGCGCAGCATGCGCAGATACTCCTCCACCAACCGCTGGCGCATCGTCACGAAAGCGTGGGGAGCCCTCCACCGCAGATCGGCCGTCAGCGTCTCGCGCGCGGCGTCGTGCGGGTAGAGGCCCCGTGGAGCGGACTCGATGAAGGGGAGGTCCCTCAGCCAGCCGAACAGCAGATGGACGTCCTCCTCGGGCAGGACGGCGGCAAGCAGTTCCTCGGAGGTCGAGTGCGCCTGCGCCGCCACCTCCAGGGCACGGCGGTGGGCCGCCGTCGGCACCTCCCCGATCAGCCCCGTCAACAGCGTCCGCAGGAGGTCGGCCGAGGGCGCCCAGACCTCCTCCCGGCTCCAGCCCGTCGAACCCGCGGCCGCCGCGAGCGACAGCGCCAGCGGATTGCCCCCGGCGAAACGCAGCACCCGCTCCCGCAACTCCGGCCGGACCTGCGCCGTGGCCAGTACGCTCCGGGCCTGCTCCTCCGAGAACGGCTCCAGTTCACGGACGTACAACGCCCCGGACCAGGCCGGGTCGGCGAGCCACTGCGGCTGTGGCGCGAGGCGACCGGCCAGGACCACCAAGGTGTCGTCGGCGGCACGAGGCAGGAAGCGCTGCCACAACCAGGCCTCCAGCCACTGGCAGTGCTCGAAGGAGTCCACGAACAGCACCGTGCCGGCGACCTCCAGGAACGGGCCGGCCGCACGCTCGAAGTCGGCCGGGTCCCGGCTGACGAAACGACCGTCGACCTCGACGACCAACCGCCCCGCCGCACGGGCCCGATCAGCCAGACAACGCAGCAGCGCCGACTTCCCGATCCCTCCCGGCCCGAACACGTAGAACGCGAACGGCGCCTGCGGATCCCCCGCCAAGGCCTCGCCGAACGCGCCGAGTTCCTCCTCCCGGCCGATGAAAGCCCGCTCCCGCGTCCTGCTCAGTCTCTCTCCCACGGACCCCACGTCGGTTCCCCTCCCACTTCCCACCACCGGACGAACCCGCCCGGAGACCCTGAAAGACCGCAGACCTCGACAGACCGCAGCCCCTGACAGTCGGCAGACCTCGACAGACCCCGCCGGGCGGAACGCGCCGGCCGGAACGCGGCACGGGCGACTGCACCCTCCGGTCCGTCTCACCGCCCCGGCCACAGCGGTGACTTCTCGTCACACGCCGGCCTGACTCGACATCAGGCGGGCACGTCCTCCGAACCGAGGAAGCCCGCGACGAGCCCGCGCGCGTACGCGGCGTCGAGACCGGCCGGCCGGAAGAGGATGCGGTACATCAAGGGAGCGACCACGCGGTCCATGGTCGTCTCGACGTCGGGAGTGTTCTCCTCGCGCGCGCTCGCCCGGGCCAGCAGGACGTCGATCTGTTCGGCCGCGTAGGCCGAGCACCGGCCGGCGTTGCTGCCGTCCGGGTCGCCGAGCAGAGCGTCGCGGATGTAGGCGCGGCCCGAGGGGGACGCCATCTCGTCGAGGAACTGCTCGGCCCAGGCCGTCAGGTCGGACCGCAGGTCCCCGTGGTCCTCCGGCGCCGTGTCGGGCCGAAGGCGCTCGACCGCAACGTCCGACAGCAGCTCCTGGAGGTCGCCCCAGCGGCGGTAGATCGTCGACGGGGTCACCCCCGCGCGCTGGGCGACCAGGGGCACCGTCAGTGCGTCGCGGCCCACCTCCGACAGGAGTTCACGTACAGCGGCGTGCACCGATGCCTGGACCCGGGCACTGCGCCCGCCGGGGCGCACCATCTGTCTGCGGCTCATGAGACCACCTTAAAGCACAATCCTTGCGTTTAAGGGGGCGCTCGCTTCGGAGCCGAACGCGCGGGACCCGGGCGACCCGCCTCCACTCCCGCGCCAAACGCTAACAGTTTGCGTTAGTCGCCCCGCAGGTTCTACGGTGGCTTAACGCAAACAGATTGCGTTTACCGGGAAGGACTCCCATGCCCAGCGTCATTTCCGACGCACCCGCGCGCCGTCCCCTCCGGGTCGCCCGTGCCCGCCGGCGACCACCCCCGCTGACGAACTCCCCGTCAGAAGACCACCCCCGCAGACGACCACCTCTGCCAACCACCACCGCTTCCGACAAGAGCAAAGGAAACGACGGACCATGCAGACCTCCGCCGCCACACCCATCCCCTCCTGGACCGTGGGCGCCGTCACCGTCCACCGCATCGACGAGGTCCTCCTGCCCCCTGCGACCGGGCCGTGGCTGCTCCCCGACGCCACCCCCGAGGTGGTGACCGGCCAGGCCTGGCTGCACCCCCACTTCGCCGACCACGAGGGAATCCTGCACCTCGACAGCCACAGCTTCGCGTTCTCCGTGGGCGGGCTGCGCGTCCTCGTCGACACCGGCATCGGCAACGGGAAGGAGCGGGCCAACCCCGCCTGGCACAACCTGCGGACCGACTACCTGGAGCGCCTCACCGCCGCCGGCTTCCCCCCGGACTCCGTCGACCTGGTCGTCCTCACCCACCTGCACGCCGACCACGTCGGCTGGAACACGCAGGAGGTGGACGGAGCGTGGATCCCGACCTTCCCCAACGCCCGCTACCTCACCTCCCACGCCGAGCGGGAGTTCTGGGCCGCCTACGACATGGAGGAGGCCCGCCGGCAGATGTTCCGCGACTCCGTGACGCCGATCGAGCAGGCGGGCCTGCTGGACCTCGTCGACGTCCCGGCCAAGGGCATCGAGATCGCCCCGGGCCTGCGCCTGCTGCCCACGCCCGGGCACACCCCCGGCCACGTCGCCGTCGAACTGACCAGCCACGGTGAGACGGCGCTGATCACCGGCGACTGCATCCACCACCCCGTCCAGCTCGCCCACCCCGCCATCGGCGCCTGCGTGGACATCGACCCGCGGCAGTCCGAGGCCTCGCGCCGCGAACTGCTCGACTCCCTCGCCGGCACGGACACCCTCGTCCTCGGCACCCACTTCGCGCCGCCCACCGCCGGCCGCGTGGTCACGCACGGGGACGCCTACCGGCTGCTTCCCGTCTCCGCGACCTGACGGGACGCCCCGTCCGGCCGGCCGGACCAGCCCGTGGATTCCGGCACGCCGACCCGCTGATCACCACCCGGCCTCCTCGGCGGTGGGCTCGCCCATCCACCGCGGCTTGGACCACACGTGGTCAGAGGGGCTGGAGCCGCGTGTGCAGGAGACAGAACTCGTTGCCTTCCGGGTCGGCCAGGACGTGCCAGCTCTCGGCGCCGGTCTGGCCGACGTCGACGGGTTTGGCACCGAGGGCGAGCAGCCGCTCCAACTCGGCGTCCTGGTCGCGGTCGGTGGCGTTGACGTCGATGTGCAGTGGGAGCTTCCCGGTCCGCGGGTCGCTGCTGGGGCTGAGGACGAGGGTGGGCTGCGGGCCGCCGAAGCCGGCGTCGGGCGGCCCGATGTGGATGCTTCCGTCGTCCTCCCGGCCGAGTTCGACGTAGCCGAGGACCTCGCTCCAGAATGCGGCGAGCCGGCCGGGGTCGGCGCAGTCGATGACCAGTTCACTGATGCGGCATGCCATGCCCGCCAGTGTACGTGGACAGCTCAAAGGCCATTCATCGGCCGCGTGTTGGAGGGCGACGCAGCACGCGACCGCGTTCCGCCGACTGCGACGCGAGCACAGGGCGCCGCACCACGTGCCGCGGGAAGACGCGAGTGCGACCAGTCAGCGACGCCCGCGGGTGTTGAGCCGGGCGGCCTGGCGCGTCAGGTGGTCACGCTCGGCGAGGTTCGGTGCCTTTCGGGCCGCCTCGGCGTACAACCGTGCCGCCGTCGCCAGGTCGCCGTCGCGCTCGTGGAGGTACGCCGCCACCGCCTCGTGGCGGGGCAGTGAGTCATCCAGCGCCGCGAGCGCCGCCAGCCCGGCCCGCGGTCCGTCGGCCTCGCCGACGGCCACCGCCCGGTTGAGCCGCACGACCGGGCTGCCGGTCAGACGCACGAGCTCGTCATACCACCCGACGATCTGCACCCAGTCGGTCTCCCCGGCGGTCGGCGCGTCGGCGTGGAGGGCCGCGACGGCCGCCTGGGCCTGGAACTCGCCCAGCCGGTCCCGGGCGAGAGCCGCCTGCAGGATCCCGACACCCTCCGCGATCAACCCGGTGTCCCACCGGCCCCGGTCCTGCTCCGCGAGCGGCACCAGGCTGCCGTCGGGCGCGGTCCGGGCCGCGCGCCGAGCGTGGTGGAGCAGCATCAGGGCGAGCAACCCCGCCACCTCGGGGTGGTCGATCGCGGCCGCGAGCTGCCGGGTGAGCCGGATGGCCTCGGCGGCGAGGTCGACGTCGCCGCTGTAGCCCTCGTTGAAGACCAGGTAGAGGACGCGCAGCACGGTGGCGACGTCGCCGGGCCGGCCGAACCGCACGCCGGCCACGGTGCGCTTGGCCCGGCTGATGCGCTGCGCCATGGTCGCCTCGGGCACCAGATAGGCCTGGGCGATCTGACGGGTGGTCAGCCCGCCGACGGCGCGCAGCGTCAGCGCGACCGCGGACGACGGTGTCAGCGACGGGTGGGCGCAAAGGAAGTAGAGCTGGAGCGTGTCGTCGACCGCGGGCGCGGGCCCGGGCGCCGGCTCCTCGTCGACGAGGTCCTCACGCCGGCGGCGGGCGGCGTCCGCGCGGGTCCCGTCGAGGAACCGGCGCCAGGCCACCGTGACCAGCCAGCCCTTCGGATCCCGCGGCGGGTCGGTGGGCCAGACGCGGACCGCCTCGACCAGCGCATCCTGCACGGCATCCTCGGCCGCCGCGAAGTCGACTCCGCGGCGGACGAGGATCCCGAGCACACTCGGCGTGAGGCTCCGGAGCAGGGCCTCGTCCATCTGGAAGGTCACTCCGTGATGGTAGGCGGCTCCGCGAAGAACGGGCGCACCTCAAGCCACTCGTGGATCGGCTTCCCGCCCGCCCCGGGGGCCGCCGACAGCTCCCCGGCCAGCTCGACGGCGCGCTCGTAGCTGTCGACGTCGATGATCATCCAACCGGCGATGAGGTCCTTGGTCTCCGCGAACGGGCCGTCGGTGACCGGCGGGCGCCCCTCGCCGTCGTACCGGACCCACGCTCCCTCGGGGGCGAGCGCCTGCCCGTCGACGAACTCACCCGTCTTCTCCAGCCGGGCCGCGAAATCGTTCATGTACTGCACGTGCGCCGAGATCTCCTCCGGGCTCCACTGGTCCATCGGCACGTCGTTGACCGCAGCCGGAGCGCCGCGGTAGTGCTTGAGCAGCAGGTACTTGGCCATCGTGGTTCTCCTCGGTGCTGTGCGACCCCTTGTGGCCGCATTCACTACGGGGACGGAGCCGCCCACGGATTCTCGACACCGCCGCCCTGATTATTTTTGACTCTCGTGGATCGACGCACTCGTGGATGCCGGGCCTCGGCATCGAAGCGGACCGAACCACACGGCTCAAGCGGGCTTGACGGCGAGGATGTCGATGGAGTGGATGGTCGGCCCGGCCGCCGGCAGTCTCGGGGCGACCTCCATGAGCGCGGCGGCGATCGGGCCCTCCAGGTGCGCGGTCCGACCGGCCTCGTCGGCGAAGGTGTCGAAGATCCCGAACACGGTCGGGCTCTCCCTGAAGGCGTACCAGGTCACGGTCTGCTCCTCGGCGCGGGCCGCGTCGAGGGTCCCGCGCAGCAGGGCCTCGACCTCGTCCGCATGCTCCGGCCGTGCCTCGATGCGGGCCAACAGGCCGACGTTCGATGACATCTCCGCTGTTCTCCGATCATGTCCGGGTAGCCGCGTACGTCAGCGGCAGTGGAGCAAGCAGTAGCACCGCGACCCGGTGCGGTCCGAGGGCCCCGCACCGGGCAGGAGGCCGTTCACCTCCTCGGCTGCGCCCGGCGGGACAGGCGGTTGAACCCTTCGGCCGGTGCCCCCGCTGGTCAGGCGGTGACGAGCTCCGCCGACCTGACCGCCCGGGTGGCCGGGGACACCGCGAGGCGGACGACGCTTCCGGGCAGGACTGCCGGCGCCCCGGCCGGCAGGGCCCAGGCGACGGTGCGGTCCGCGTCGCCCGTGTCCACCGCCAGGAAGCGCGGCGCCTGGTCGCGCTTGCGCGGCTCCATGCGCAGCACCTCACCGGTGACGACGTGCGGAGCGCGCCGCTCCAGGACGGCGAGGGTGAGGTAGTAGGCGGTGAGCGCGCCGAAACAGGCGATCGCGACCGTCTCGCCCGGCAGGGATCTGTGCCCGCCCTTAAGGGTTATTCACGGGCCGAGCGCCGCGATTAAAGCACTGCGGCCGAGGTGGGCGGCCGGAGCTGGATCCGGGTGCGGGCCCGGGTGCGGGCCCGGGTGCGGGTCCGGGCCCCCGGCAGGAGGCCGGGGGCCCGGTGTGGCAGTGGTGTCTGGTCCTCGCCGACCGGGTGACTGGTCGCGCACGGGTCGATGACGACCACGGCCGGCGGTCTGCCACGGGGCTCTCGTCGGTCAGAAGGCGATCGTCCGGCCCTCGGTCGCGGCCTGGCCCGCGGTGTAGGCGACACCGTGGACCTTGAGCCCGGCGGGGTCACAGAGGGTGATCGTCCCGCCGTGGTTGCCGAGCTGGAAGCCGTTGCCGCCGGCGACGGTGATCGTGGTGCCCGGCTGCAACTGCCGGGAGGGCAGCGGGAGCTGGTGACTCTGACGGTCGACGAGTCGCCAGCCGGTGAGGTCCACAGCACCGGCGGAGGCGTTGAGCAGCGTCACGGTCTCGGCCTCCGGCGCCGGTCCGACCGGGTTGACCAGGGCGGCGATGATCCGCAGGGGCTCCTGGTGGTCGGTGGGCTTTTCCGGTGCGTCGGGAAGTACGTGGCCCGTGGTTTCGTGGGTGTGCCACTTCTGGGACTGGAAGGCGAGGAACACCGCGACCCACCGGTCCTCGGCGGGCAGGTGGAAGAGCAGACCGCCGTCCTGCCAGACCCCGTCCTCCGGGCGGTGGTCCGCGCTGTTGCCCTGGTTCATGTGAACCTCGTGCACGCCGTCGGCGGGCTGGAACTCGAAGTCGTCGTCGCGTTCCTGGGGTTTGGGACCGAAGCGCTCACCGAAGACGTAGAGGGCGATCGCCCGGTCCGCGAGGGCCCGCTGGACGTAGTGGTCGAACACGTCGGAGAGGTCGTTGTCGACGCCGGGCAGGTCCGGCGGGAGCACCCGCATGGAGGCCGGATCGAAGAGGTTGCCACGGATGAAGTCGAGAGCTGCGCCGCCCGCCTGCCTGGGCAGTTCCTTCCATCCGCTGCCCGCCGCCGGGAGCTGCTGCGTGAGCGGATGGCGGAAGTCGTCGACCACCGTGTACATCAACTCGTGCGGCGACTCATTCGACCGGACGTTGACGGCGGCCCGGTAGTGGGTTCCGGCGTCGTCGAGGAGGTGGATCTCGTAGTGGGGCGCATCGGTGCCTCCCTCACGGTGCCGGTCGACGGCTCGGGCGGCCAGCACGCCGTAGTTCTTGAGGGGCATCTGTCGTCCTCCAACGCGCTTGGTTCACCGGGATCGGTCCCGGCGCCGCCGCCCGGTCAGGCCGGCCGCGTCCTCCGGGACCGTTGACCACCATCGCAGCCGGTCCACGCGGGGCGAAAGCCGCCGACCGGACGAATCGGACGCGGCCCGCCCCCGGACCGTGGGACGAGCGGAGGTGGCGCGGCGGCCGGCAGGGTCTCGTACGAGGCGGAACACGGGACGGGGCCGGGGGTGGTTCACCGGTGCGGGCGATTTCTGCGGCCGGGGTCGGTTCGTGCCCGTTCGGACATGGGGCAGGTGTGCCGATGTGCAGGGGTTCCGGCTCCCCGCTGCACTTTCGCCCGAGGGCCTGGACGGGCCGGGCGTCCACGATCGAGCATCGGGTGACTGATCGTCATATCGCCGCTCTCGCGGCGCTGCCACCACTGCCGATTCCCGTGGAGGACCGCAGTGCACCACCGTTCCCGTCCGACGGCCAAGGCGCTCGGCGCGAGCGCCGCCCTGAGCCTGGCGCTGACGCTCACCCTGACCGCCTCCCCCGCCCTGGCCGCGCCGCCGGGGCCGCCGGGCCCGAGTGCCGAACCCGATCCCGTCCCCGGCCTGGTGGCCGGCGAGGGCACCGCCGCCCCACAGCTGGTGACCGGGCTGTCGGAGGCGGCGCCCGGCAGCCCGGGCGAGGCGGCCCGGGCCCATCTCGCGGCCCACCCCGACCGGTACCGGATCGACCCGGGGCAGCTGACCGAGCTCGCGGTCGAGCGCACGGCCGAGAGCCGGCACAGCGTCAGGTTCCAGCAGTACCACGGGGGCGTACCGGTGCTCGGCGGGCAGTACCTGGTCCGCCTCGTCGGAGAGGGAGCCGGCCAGCGGGTGGAGTCGGTCGGCGGCAAGTACTTCACGGGGCTCACCGCGCCGACCACCCCCGCCGTACCGGACGCGACGCTGCGCAGGCAGGCGCTCGGCTCGTTCACGGACCCGCGCGCCCGCGCCGGGGCCACCGCCGAGGACCGCGGCCGGGTCGTCCTGCCGGGCGGCGCCGGGCGGCTCGCCCAGCACTTCACCGTCCGCGCCGCCGACCCGGCGACCGGGGAGCCGCTGGTCCGCGAGGTCTACGTGGACGCCACGCGCGGTGTGGTCGCCCTCGCCCACGACGCCCCCGGCCCGTACCAGGCCGAGGGTGCCGGGGCCGGCGCTGGGGCAGCTCGTTCCGCCGCCGGGCCCTCCGGATCCGCCGCAGGGCCCGCCCCGGAGCCCGCCACCGGGACCGCCCCAGACCTCCTCGGCCGGACCGTACCGGTGAACATCGCCCGTCAACCGGACGGGAGTTACCGGCTCGTCGACCTCTCCCGGCCCGTCACCGTCTCCACCTACGACGGGGCCGGACGGGACTACCGGGACTTCGGCCGGCTGCCCGCCGACAGCCTCCCGGTCGGGTCCCCGGGCCCGGACTTCCCGGCCGCCACCGGCACCAGCGGCGCCACCGACGCCCACCTCAACGCCGGTACCGTGTACGACTTCTACCGGAGCCGGCTCGGCCGGGACGGCCTGGACGGCAAGGGCAGCCCGATCACCTCCGTGGTCAACGTGAGCAACGGCGGCGCCCCCTTCCCGAACGCCACCTGGGACGGCCAGAAGATGATCTACGGCAACGGCGACGCCAAGTACCGCCAGTTCGCCGTGGCACTCGACGTGGCCGGTCACGAGATGACCCACGGCGTCATCCAGCACACCGCGAACCTCGAGTACGCCGGGCAGTCCGGTGCGATGAACGAGGCCCTGGCCGACTACTTCGGCAATGCCATCGACGTGACCGCCCACGGCATCGCGATGACCGACCCGAAGGCCGCGCTGCTCGGCGAGAGCCTGTGCCGCACCGGCACCCCCGAGGAGTGCGCGAACCGCCGGCTGGACGACCGCCGCACCACCGTGAACGACTACCTCGGCGCCGGGCTCGACCTCGACAGCGGCGGCGTGCACCTCAACTCCACCATCTTCGGCGGCGCCCTGTGGGACATCCGGCGCACCCTCGACCCGCTCACCGCGGACCGGCTCGTCTACCGCGCGCTCGCCGAATACCTCACCCCGCTGGACGACTTCGTCGACGGCCGCAACGCCGTCCTCGCCGCCGGCCGTTCGCTCGACCTCAGCCGGGCCGAACTCCGTTCGGTGGCCGCCGCGTTCGACGCCCACGGGATCCGGACCGGTTGGCAGAGCCGGATCGAGACGGACAGTCGGTCGCTGCTGCGCGGCGCCTACGCACCGACCGGGCCGGCCGCAGGCGGAGGCCACTGGGTGATGGGTAACACCAACCCGAACGGCCAGGGCGGGGTCGTCCTGTACACCGGCTCCACCACGGCCGCCGGCGCCCCCACCCGGCTCAGCCCCGAGGACGACCGCATGCACGGCTGGGCCGCCACCGACGGCAAGTCCGCCGTCTGGCTGGCGATCGGGCCCGATGCCACCGGTACCTGGGGGACGGAGGTGCTGACCCGCTCACTGTCCGGCGGCCCGGTCCGCAGCGTGTTCCGGTCCTCGAACCAGTCGCCCGTCGACGTACGGATATCCGGTGGGGACATCGCCTTCGTGGTGACCGACGGCAAAACCGGCCGGAGCCGGGTCCAGCTCTCCCACGACGGCGCCCCGCCGGTCGAGCTCCCGCTGCCCGAGGGCCACAACATCGCGCCGTTCGCGGTCTCGTCCCTCACCCTCAAGGACGGCCTGCTCGGCTGGGTCGAGACCTGGACGGCCGGGGAGACGACCCTCCAGGCGCCGACGGTCTACCCGATCGCCACCGGCCGGGTCGGCGCACAGTACGCGGTGAGCACCCCCAAGGGCACCGAACCGCCGGTCGTCACGTCCCCGACGCTCGCGGGCGGCCGGCTGCTCTGGGTGGAGGCCGCGGCCGACCGCAGCGGCGGGGTCACCATCCGGTCCGGCGCCCTGGACGGCTCCGGTGTCACCGACCTGCTCCCCGGCGGCTCGCCGTTCACCCCGGAGAACATGGAGATCACCGCCACCGACCAGGCCGTGACCTTCCAGCACCGCAGCGCCAGGCCGAGCAGCGGTTGGTCGAACGCCGCGTTCCCCAAGCTGTACCAGCTGCCGGTCACCGGCGGCACCCCCGTGCGGCTCTCCTGCAACCGGGGCACCCAGTTCCACCCCGCCGCCGATCAGGGCACCCGGGTGGTCTGGCTGGACGCCACCCCCGGCCGCAACGACCTGGTGGTCCGCAACCGCCCGGCCGGCACCTGCTGACCAGACCACCGCTCCGACGTGTGCCCCGGTGCCGGTACCTCCCGGCACCGGGGCACACGCGCTCCGCGACGGGCCTCCCGGGCACGCGGGCCGACAGCGGGCGCTGCGCCGGAGTGTTCCGGTCGGTCCGAACCGGCCCGCCCCCGCGACTCCGGCAGCGAGCCCTGGGCCTGTCCGGCGGAAGTGGCTGTTGACCGTGAGCGTCGGGGCGGTGCCGCCCACCGATTCGATCCGGGTCATCTGATGGTTTCGCATACTGGTCAGACCGCCTGGCAGGACCGATCAGGGCCCCGGCCGCACCAGCGAACAGGGCCGAGCTGCACGCGACCCTCCGCCGCAGATATCGCCGGGCGGGCCCAACGGGAGCAGGCCGGAGGTGCTGCCAGGCTTCCGCCGTGGCAGCCTGGACATGGGGTCTCCGACCAGGTCGCCCGATGTGGCGACGAGGTTGTTCTCGAAGGAGCCCGAACCATGGCCAGCAACGTCAGTGGAACGCCGACGGGTGCCCAGACGTCCCGAAGGCCGTTCGCAACCGGCTGGACCGTTTTGGCCGCAGTTCTGATGATCTTCGGCGGCGCCATGGCGATATTCGAGGGGATCGCCGCCATCGCCAAGGACGACCTGATCGTCGTCACCCACGACTACACCTACAAGATGAACACCACCGGCTGGGGCTGGATCCACCTCATCCTGGGCATCCTCATCGTTCTGGCCGGCGTGGCCCTCTTCACCGGCGCCGTCTGGGCACGTGTCGTCGGTGTCGTCGTCGTTGGGCTCGGCATGATTGCCAACTTCCTGTGGCTGCCCTACTACCCGTTCTGGGCCATCGTGCTGATCGCCATCGACATCTTCGTCATCTGGGCGCTCTGCGCCGGAACGACCAGAACAGCCTGGAAGGATTGATTCGCCGCCGCCGGCCCGCTACCCACGAGACGGCGGCGCAGCACTGACCGAGCGTTCGCCTCGTTCAAGGCGCCGGGCCCCCAGAAGGCAAGGTGGGTCACCGTTGATCTGCCGTTCGGCGGTCAGTCTTCATCGTCGCCGAGAGCCGGGGTGGCGGCATTGTCTACGTACGTCCGGGAAGGCGGTCGTGCCGCAACGGCACGGCTGCCCTGGAGAGTTGTCGGTCCGACGGTTTCCCACGAGCCGTCGCGGCACGGCAGGGCTTCAATCGAGAAGGAGGTGGGATCCGATGCTCGGAATTCGCTCGTCCAAGTCGCCTGCCGTGGCGTCCTCACTCGAACCGAGCCGGGGCGCGTGGCTACTGCTCGGCGCCAGCGCCATGGCGGTAGGCGCGGGTCTGCACGCCGTTGCGGGGCTGGTGGAGATCATCAAGGAGACCTGGGGAATCAAACAGCCCCGCGATGAGGAGGGCCAGGCTGGCCCGGCGGCCCGGGCGCGCCCCGGGGCCGCCAGCTGGATCCTCTTCGGCGCTGTCACCCTCGGCGCAGGGGCCGTTCTGCACGCCGTAGCGGTTCTTCTGGAAATCATCAAAGAGATCCTGCATGGCAGCCCGAGCTCATAGAGGCGGTGGGTTTTTTTCTTGGGAAGGTCCCCCTGAAAAAAACAAAGTAGGAGTCGTTCCCCCCAAACCCCCCAGGCAGAACTCCCGACCGGAGGGGGGATGGAGTCGTAACAGGTCCCC
>NZ_JBVJCO010000001.1:120710-194064 GCF_055588525.1 Kitasatospora sp. NPDC041988 | reverse complement strand
GGGGGTGGGGGGGGGGGGCGGGGGGGGGGGGGGTGGGTGGTTTGTGGGGGGAGGGCCCCCGAAAGAAAACCCCCAAGGCGGCGTCTGTCCCCCCAAACATCCACGGCACGACTTCCAGACGAGCGAGTCGATGACGCCGCACCGGTCACTACCTGCTCGATGCGCTCGGCTCCCCGCACGGCAAGGCGTCCTACCGCGGGCCGCCGGCACTGAGGTGCGCTCGGGCCCGAATCTTCCTATGGTCGACGTACCGGGATGCGGCGCAGGAGAACCCGGTTCCCCGCCACGACCGCGTCGACTCCCACCTCTCTCAGGAGATGACCCGGCATGACGACATCGTCCGAAACTCCTGTCCTCGACACCCTGGCCGCCATGACCCTCGACTCGATCGAGCGCTGCGGTCTGCCGGCAGACACGCTCATCCTCACGCGCATCGCCGCGCTCGTCGCCATGGACGCACCGCCGATGTCCTACCTCGCCCACGTCGGCCCCGGCATCGAGTCCGGCCTGACAGTGGCCCAGGTGCAGGACGTCCTGGTGGCCATCGCACCGATCGTGGGCACCGCCCGTGTGATGTCGGCCGCCGCCCACATCACGGAGGCACTCGGATTCGCCATCGCGGTGGCCGAAGCAGACGCCGAACTCGGAGCGTAGCTCTACTACCCGCCGTACACGCCAGCCCGCGCCCACAACGGCATCGGATGCCCTACGGCTCCTCGTCGGCATGACCTCGGCTCCGCACGCAATGCCGTGGTCCCGAGCGGTCGGACGATTGGCTGGCCAGGGTGTCTATGCCGTTGCCTGGCTGCTGCCTGGCTGGGTGGTCGGGATTCGTTGGGTGAAGAACAACGCGAGGAGCGCTGCGAGAGCGAGGACGGCGAGTGCGGCACGCAGGCCGTCGATTCTCGCCTCGTCGTTCGCGTCGAGCGCGGCCTGGGTCACTTCCGGACTCGTGCCCGCCTCGTCGAGGGCGGCCTTGAGCTGAGCGTCTGACAGGAAGGGCACGCCGCTCTCGAGTTTGACGGTCGCCTGGCTCTTTACCTCGGCCGGGATCGCCTGATTCTGCTCGACGCTGGTCAGGAACGAGGCTGTGAGCGCGGCGATCATGATCGACCCGGCGAGCGCCGTGCCGATCGAGGCGCCGAGGTTGGTGATGGCGTTCTGAACGCCGCCGACCTCCGCGCTCTTCTCGTCCGGCACCGCGGACACGGTGACCGCTCCGAGCTGGGACGCCAGCGCGCCCATGCCGAGGCCGATCAACAGGAGGGGAAGGGTGACGATCTCCGCACCCGCATCCACGTCGAGCGCAGCCAGCAGAGCCACCGCGCCCGCGAGCAGCGCGAGGACGCCGAGTCGCACCACCCGCCGCGGCGAGACGTCCGGGAGCAGCTTCGGGATCAGGATCGCCGCCGCCAGCAGCGTCAGCGAGAGCGGCAGGATGCGGGCACCGGTCTTGAGCGCGGACAGACCGAGCGCGACCGACAGGTAGAGCGGCACGACGAAGAAGACTCCCATCTGCACGAGGTACTGGAAGAAGAACATGGTCAGGCCGCCGGTGAGCTGCCGGTTGCGCAGCAGGACCGGGTCCACCAGCGGCTCCCTGCCCTGCTCGACCAGACGGGCCTCCCAGCGGAGAAAGAGCCAGATCAGTACCAGGCCGGCCAGCATCAGCCACACGACCAGCGAGATCCCGAGCCAGGCGGGTGCGTCGGGTTTCGGCAGGAACCAGCCCCACTCGGCTGAGCGAAGTACACCGTAGACGAAGGCCCCGAGTCCGAGGGCGGAGAGCATGGCGCCGACGAGGTCGATGTGGGCGCGTCCTTCGGTCGGCGCGTCGGCGATGCGGCGGCCCAGCACCAGGATGCCGAGCACGATGGCGACCTCACCGGCGAAGACCCAGCGCCAGGAGAAGTACGTGGTCGCGACGCCGCCGATGAGCGGCCCGACCGCGATCGCCGCAGCTCCCGCGGCGGCGACCAGTCCGTAGGCGGCGGGCCGGCGTTCCGTGGCGAAGTTGCCGGCGACGAGCGCCACGATCGCGGGCAGGATCAGCGAGGCCCCGATCCCTTCGAGGAGCGACCAGCCGAGCAGGAGGACGGGCAGGTTGGGGGCGAGCGCGGTCGTCAGGGATCCGCAGCCGTAGATGACGCAGCCGATCATGAAGGCCCGCTTGCGGCCGATGAGCGCGCCGACCTTGCCGCCGGGGATCATGAACATCGCCATCACGAGCGTGTAGGCCGTGATCGCCCCCTGGATCCCGGTCACGGTCGTGCCCACGTCGTCGGCCACTGTCGCGATCGAGACGTTCATGACAGAGCTGTCGAGCGCCATCAGGAACTGTCCGGCCGCGAGCGTCATCAGGACGAGTCCCGCCGCTGCCGACCTCTCAGGAGCGCCTGCCCTGGGTGCCATGAGCGCCATCGTCCCAGTAGCCCCGACGAGCGGACCCTCGACCCGCCGTGGATGTCAGCCGGTTGGCGACGGTCGACCGCACCCCGTCTGTGCTCCCCGAGATACTCCCGTGTCCCGGGCGCACCCAGATGCCGGGCAGCCGCCCATGGCGCGGACTCAGCCGCAGGGGCCACGCGTCGGCAAGGGGGTGGCAGCCGGCCGGATCGGATAAAGGCTCACTGACAGCCTTGCGGCCGCTGCTGCGTTCCCCAGGCGGGGAGGGGCCCCGGATCCTGCTGCTTGAGCCGTCGCTGGAAGTCGATGACTCGGGAAGATACGCCGTTCGCGTGCACTTCGAGCTCGGTCCTCAGGTCCCGCCGTGGCACCCGTCCGGGCGTGGTTGAGTCGTCGGCATGACCAAGAGTGAGGCTGCGGCCCTGTTCGGCAACCGATTCCTGACGGCACCTGCTCCCTCGGAGACCTTTCCCGAGGAAGGCATGACCGCAACGGACGCCATGAGGTTGGTGGACGAGGACCTCGCGATGGAGGGTGATCCGCAGCGCAATCTCGCGACGTTTGTCACCACCTGGATGGAGCCGGAGGCGCAGCGGATCATCGCGGAGAACCTCCACCGCAACTTCATCGATCACGCGGAGTACCCCATCTCCGCCGAGATCGAGCAGCGTTGCGTGCGTATGCTCGCCGACCTCTTCCACGCACCGGGGAAGACCGCCGGGTGTCGGACCCAGGGTTCGTCCGAGGCGATCATGCTCGGTGCGCTGTCGCTGAAGTGGAAGTGGCGGGAGCGTCGCCAGGCGGCCGGCCTGTCGGTCGACCGGCCCAATCTGGTCTTCGGCGGCGATGTCCACGTCGTGTGGGAGAAGTTCTGCCGCTACTTCGACGTGGAGCCGCGGATCGTGCCGCTTGCCGAGGACAAGTACACGATCGGCCCGGAGGACGTGGAACCTCACCTCGACGAGAACACCATCGGCGTCGTCGCCGTTGTCGGCACCACGTTCACCGGCCACAAGGACGACGTCGTCGGGATCGACAAGCTTCTGCGGGAGATCCGCAAGAAGCGGGACCTCGACATCCCGATCCACGTTGACGGCGCCAGCGGCGGCTTTGTGTGGCCCTTCCTCTACCCGGACTCGAAGTGGGACTTCCGGCTTGAGCAGGTCCGCTCGATCAATGTCTCGGGACACAAATACGGCCTGGTCTACCCCGGCATCGGCTGGCTGGTCTTCCGCGAGGAGTCCGACCTGGCCAAGGACCTGGTGTTCTACGAGAACTACTTGGGCAAGACCGACGCGACGTTCACGCTGAACTTCTCGACCGGCGCGTCGATGGTCCTCGCGCAGTACTACAACTTCGTGCGGCTCGGTCGCCAGGGCTACACCTATGTCATGGAGGCGATGCAGCAGAACGCCCGTGCGCTGGCGGACAACCTGCGCGGCAGCGGCCGCTTCGAGGTGATCGGCAGCGATCTCGAGCAGCTGCCGCTGGTAGCTTTCCGTCTCGCCGGCAAGCACTCGTACGACGAGTCGGACATCGCCTGGCAGCTCTCGGCCGAGCGCGGCTGGATGGTGCCGGCGTACACGCTCCCGCCCAACGCGCAGCGGGTGAAGATCCTTCGTGCCCTGGCCAAGGAGACTTTGAGCCGCGAGCAGATCGAGCGCCTGACCAGGGACATCGCCGACGCGTGTGCCACCTTGGACCACAAGGGTGGGACCACCGACGTCGAGCGGGCCCAGATCAAGCGCGGCACCGGCTACTGACGCGCAACCGGGCCCTTGGGGCCGACGAAGTCGCTCCTGCCGGCGAGGAGCGACGCTGCGCTGGATTCCGGGTGGGGCACGGACCGTCGCCCAGGCACTTCCACCAGAACCGTCACCCGGCACGGCGGACATCCGGTGTGGGCTGACGCTCACTCTCCAGTCGGCTGCCGCGCTGCGGTTACCCCACCGCCGCACACTGCGCCGGAATGGGCGCTGGCGCGATCCATCCCTGGACGTCACCCTCCACCTCGGCGACGGACCACCGAGATTCGCCCACCTCGGCCACCCCCTGACCGTGCCCGACGCGAGTCCGGCCAACAACAGGGCGGCTGAAGCCGCTGAAACCACCACGCCATCGGGCCGTCCGCCGCAGGCTGCCGCCCCTGGACCGAGCCGTCCCGTGGCCGCTCCGCCCGGTCGTACCGCTGTCGTGTCCCGGGCCGCCCGGGCGATGGCGTGCGCGCCGATGCCCGCCACGGCAAGCGGTCTCCCTGGCGTTCCGGAGGTGGGCAGCGAACGGGTACTCCGAGGCAAGGGATCACGTCTCCGGCCCCGCGGGGCGGTCCTGGCGCGCAGAACGCGCGGCGACAGACGACCCGGACCAGGATGGGAGGAGCGGGCAGGGCGATCGGAGCGGACCATGGCCGGCTGGCATCTGCGGGACTTCACTCCGGACGACCTGGAGGCGGTGGTCCGGCTCGAGAACCTCGGCGAGGGCGGTGAGGGCCCGCCGGTGTTCCGGCTGTCCGATGTCGTCGCCGCACTGCAGGCCCTGCATCCGGCGGTCGTGGCGGTGGCGGACGACCAGATCGTCGGGGCCGCGGTGGGCCGGGTCGAGGGCGACCGGGCCTGGGTGCTGCGGATCAGCCAGCACCCGTCGTGGCGGAACATGGGTCTGGGGAGCGCTCTGCTGGGAGCCCTGGAGCACCGGCTGCTGGCAGCCGGTGCTCGCACGTTGGCGGCCGTGCTCGCCGAGCACGACACCGGCACCAGGGCCCTGCGCAGCGCCGGCTTCCGTCCGCGCCCCGGGATGACCTACTTCCAGAAGTCCGAGGCGGTCACCGCCCAGGACGTGGTGCTGCTCTCCTCGCTGGGCGCGGAGGTCCCGGCGGCCGGCCTGTGGAACACCCTCGCGGGAATGACCACCGAGAAGAGGCTGATCGAGCGGCGCCTGGTGCTGCCGCTGGCCAACCCGGTGCTGGCCGGCCAGCACGGTGTGGAACCTCCGCAGGCCGTCGTCCTGTTCGGGCCGCCGGGTACTGGCAAGAGCACCTTCGCGAAGGCCGTGGCCGGCCGCCTCGCGTGGCCGTTCGTGGAGCTGTTCCCGTCCCACCTCGGCCTGACCGGCACGATGGCCACCGGCCTGCGCCAGTGGTTCGACGAGGTGGCCCGGCTCGACCACGTCCTGGTCTTCATCGACGAGGTCGAGGAGGTGGCCGGTATCCGCAGCCAGGCGGACCCGGCGGCCACCGCCGTGGTGAACGAACTCCTCAAGTCGATCGTCCGGTTTCGCGACCGCGAGAACCGACTGCTGATCTGCGCGACCAACAGCGTGGCCGCCCTCGATCCCGCCTTCCTGCGTCACGGCCGCTTCGACTACGTCCTGCCGGTCGGACCGCCCGACAACGAGGCGCGCTGTGCCCTGTGGTCCAGCTACCTGGCCCGTGCCGGTGCCGAGGCGGACATCGCCGCCCTCTCCGACGCCAGTGAGGGGTTCACCCCCGCCGACATCGCCCAGGCGGCCCGCACCGTTGCCCAGGCGGTCTTCGAACGCACCCTGGACACCGGCGAGCGGGCGCACCCGAACACGAACGACTACCTGCAGACGATCCAGCGCACCCGGCCGACGGTGACGACCGAGATGGCGGTGGCGTTCACCGACGACACCGTCCGGTTCGGGCGCATCTGACCTGCCGGGCCGGCGGTCAGCAGATCCGGGGCAGTTGCTCCCCCACCGGCAGGTCGACCACCCGGGTGCCGCCGAGGCCGGTGCGGGCCACCACCATGCCGGGGTGGGCCTCGACCGCCTCGCCGATCACCGCCGCGTCGGCGCCGAGGGGATGGGCGCGCATCGCCGCCAGCACCGCCTCCGCATGTTCGCGCGGTACGAAGGCGACCAGTTTGCCCTCGTTGGCCACGTAGAACGGGTCAAGGCCCAGCATCGCGCAGGCGCCGGCGACCGGCGGCGGCACCGGGACGCTCCGCTCCTGGATCACCACGCCGACGCGGGCGGCGGCCGCGATCTCGTTGAGGGAGGCCGCGAGCCCACCGCGGGTGGGGTCGCGCAGCACGTGCAGGTCGGGAGTGACGGCGAGCATCGCCTCGACCAGGCCCCCCAGCGGTGCGCAGTCGCTCTCGATCTGCACACCGAACTCCAGGCCCTCGCGCACGCTCAGGATCGCCACGCCGTGCATGCCGATCGCGCCGCTGACGATCACCACGTCGCCGGGGACGACCCGCTGCGGGCGCAGGTCGACCCCGGCCGGGACCAGACCGATGCCTGCGGTGTTGATGAAGACCCCGTCCCCGTGTCCGGCCTCCACCACCTTGGTGTCGCCGGTGGCCATCTCCACGCCGGCCGCCCGCGCGGCCGCGCCCATCGCCTCGGCCACGCGGGCGAGGAGCGGCATCTCCAGGCCTTCCTCCAGGATGAACCCGCAGGAGAGGTAGGCGGCCCGGGCACCGCTCATCGCCAGATCGTTGACGGTGCCGTTGACTGCCAGGTCGCCGATGCTGCCACCGGGGAAGAAGAGCGGACGCACCACGTAGGAGTCGGTGGAGAAGGCCAGCCGTGCTCCGCCGAGCGTCAGCACCGCGCTGTCGCCGAGCCGGCCGAGCAGCTCGCCGCCGAAGGCGGGTGCGAAGACGTGGCTGACCAGCTCGGCGGACATCGCGCCACCCCCGCCGTGTCCCATGACCACCCGGGGCTGGTCGCGCAGCGGGGCCGGGCAGGTCCAGGCGGTGAGGTCGGGCCGCGGCGCGGGCAGGGTGTCGGTGGGCTCAGGCAACGGGGCTCGCCTCCAGGTGCGCGGGGGCCGCGGGCGTGAGGTCCAGCCGGCGGTAGAGGTAGTAGGCAGCGCAGGCGCCCTCGCTGGAGACCATGGTGGCGCCCAGGGGGTTGCGCGGGGTGCAGGTGGTGCCGAAGGCCTCGCACTCGTGCGGCTTCAGCTGCCCCTGCAGGACCTCGCCGGCGCGGCAGGCGGCGGGCTCGCGGGTCTGGATCCCGGACACCTGGAAGCGCTGCTCGGCGTCGAACTCCCGGTAGCGCGAGGAGAGTCGCCAACCGCTGTCGGGGATCGTGCCGATCCCGCGCCAGGCCCGGTCGGTGACCTCGAAGACGTCCGCCAGCATGGCCCGGGCGACGGGGTTCCCCTCCGGCCGCACGGCCCGCGGGTAGGCGTTCTCGACCGTGTGGGTGCCGCCTTCCAGCTGGCGCACCGCGCGCCGGACGCCCTCCAGGATGTCCAGCGGCTCGAACCCGGTGACCACCAGCGGTACCCGGTACCGCTCGGCGAGTGCGGGGTACTCGTCGACGCCCATCACGCTGCACACGTGTCCGGCCGCCAGGAAGCCCTGCACCCGGCAGTCCGGGGACTGCATGATGGCCTCGATCGCGGGGGGCACCCGCACGTGCGAGACCAGCAGGCTGAAGTTGGGGATGCCGAGCCTGCGGGCCTGATGGACCGTCATGGCGTTCGGCGGCGCGGTGGTCTCGAAGCCGATGCCGAAGAAGACCACCTCGCGCCGGGGGTTCTGCTGGGCGATCCGCAGCGCGTCCAGCGGGCTGTACACCACCCGGACGTCGCCGCCCTCAGCGCGGACCCGGAAGAGGTCGCTGTCGCTGCCGGGGACGCGGAGCATGTCGCCGAAGGAGCAGAAGATCACCTCCGGCCGGGCGGCGATCTCCAGCGCCTTGTCGATCACCTCCAGCGGGGTGACGCACACCGGGCAACCCGGGCCGTGGATCAACTCCACCTGATCCGGAAGCAGTTGGTCGATCCCGTGCCGGATGATGGTGTGCGTCTGGCCGCCGCACACCTCCATCAGCGCCCACGGCCGGGTCACCGTGGCGTGGATGTCGTCGAGCAGCCGCCGGGCCAGCTCGGGATCCTGGAACTCCTCGATGTACTTCATCGCTTGGCCTCCCCGGCCCGGTCCTGCGTCTCGTCCCCGGTGAGCTCGGCCATCGCCGCGGCCGCCTCCCACGGGTCCCCGAACTCCTCCTGGAGCATGCCGAGGTCGGCGAAGAGCGCCAGCGTGCGCCGCGCCGACTCCTCGTCGAGCCGCTGCAGCGCGAATCCGACGTGGACGATCGCGTACTCGCCCACCCGCAGATCCGGCACGTACTCCAGGCACACCTCCTTGATCACACCGCCGAAGTCGACGGTGGCCATCCGGGTACCGTCCTTGTCCTCGATCTCCAGCACTCTGCCGGGCACCGCCAGGCACATGGGCCTCTCCTCGTCGTGGGTGCGTTCCGTGGCCGGTCAGCAGTGCGCTGCCCGGGCCGCGACCATCAGCTGGCCGAGCGCGAGTCCCCCGTCGTTGGGCGGGACCAGTGTGTGGCGCAGGACCGTGAAGCCGTCCTCGCGCAGCGCGGTGGCGCAGCGCGAGGAGAGCAGCGTGTTGGCGAACACCCCGCCGGTGAGGGCGACCGCCGTCAGGCCGGAGCGCTCGCGGGCCGCCACGCAGACGTCCCGGACCAGGTCGGCGACGGCGGCGTGGAACCGGGCGGCGACGACGCTCCGTTCGGTGCCTGCCCGCAGGTCGGCGACGACGGCGGCCAGCACCGGGGCGGGGTCGGCGACGAGTGGCCCAACGGCGTCCGGTCCGGCAGGGCGCAGGGCGAAGGCATAGCCGCGCGCTCCCGGCACGCCGACGGCCGCCCCCTCCAGTTCGACGGCGGCCTGGGCTTCGTAGCCGACGAGTTGGCAGACGCCGGCGAGTGAGGAGACGGCGTCGAAGAGGCGTCCCATGCTGGAGGTGGCGACGCAGTTGACCCCGCGCTCCAGCTGACGGGCCAGCAGGCGCCGCTCCTCGGGCGGGCAGGCGCGCACGGCGGGAAGGTCCTCGTCCCAGGCCAGGCCGGCCGCCCACAGGTGGGCCAGCGCCATCCGGTAGGGACGCCGGACGGCGGCGTCACCGCCGGGCAGCTGAGCGTACGCCAGGTGGGCGAACCGCTGGAAGCCGTCATAGCCGGCGAGCAGGAACTCACCTCCCCAGACCGCGCCGTCGTCGCCGTAGCCGGTGCCGTCGAAGGCGACTCCGATCACCCGTTCGGTGCTTCCGAGGCCGTGTTCGGCCATGGCCGCGGCGACATGCGCGTGGTGGTGCTGGACCAGTACCAGCGGGCGGCCGGCGCGGTGGCGTTCGGCCCACCGGGTGGACCGGTAAGCCGGGTGCCGGTCCGCCGCCAGCTGCTCGGGCCGCACCCCGGTGATCGACTCCAGCTGCTGCTCGGCGCGTCGGAACGCCTGCTGGGTCGCCACGTCGTCCATGTCGCCGATGTGCGCGGAGAGCCAGGCCCGGCGGCCCTCGCCCAGGCAGAGGGTGTTCTTGAGGTCCCCGCCGACCGCCAGTGCGGCCGGGACGGGCCAGGGCAGGGCCAGCGGGAGCGGGGCGTAGCCGCGGGAGCGGCGGACCATCAGCTGTCGGCCGTCGCAGACCCGCAGCACGGAGTCGTCGCACGGCACATGGATGGGGCGGTCGTGGGTGAGCCAGGCGTCCGCCAGCCCGGCGAGCCTTTCGAGGGCTTCGGCGTCGTCGGTCACGATCGGCTCGCCCGACAGGTTGCCGCTGGTCATGACGAGCAGCCGCGGTCCCGGCGGGTCGCCGGGCAGGCCGAGCAGCAGGTGGTGCAGCGGGGTGTACGGGAGCATCACGCCGAGGTCGGGGGTGCGCGGCGCCACGGCGTCCGGCAGCGTCACCGCCGTACCGGGAAGACGCCGGAGCAGCACGATCGGCCGGGCTCGTCCGGTGAGCAGGGCCCGCTCCTCGGCGCCGAGCTCGACCAGTGCCTCGACCTCGGCCAGGCCGGCGGCCATCAGCGCGAACGGCTTGTCGCCCCGTGCTTTGCGCCGGCGCAGCTCCGCCACCGCCGCGGGGTCCCGTGCGTCGCAGGCCAGGTGGTAGCCGCCCAGGCCCTTGACGGCCAGGATCGCCCCGCCGGCGAGCAGGCGCCGGGCCCCGGCCACCGGATCCTCCCCCGGCAGTTCGCGGACCGCGGCACCGGGCGCCGGCCCGGCCGCGAGCAGGCGCAGGCGGGGGCCACAGGAGTGGCAGGAGATGGGCTGGGCGTGGAAGCGCCGGTCGGCCGGATCCGTGTACTCGCGGGCGCAGGCGGCGCACATCGGGAAGCCGGCCATGGTGGTCCGGTCCCGGTCGTAGGGCAGCCCGGTGACGATGGTGAACCGCGGCCCGCAGTGCGTGCAGGTGATGAAGGGATGCCGGTGGCGCCGGTCGCCGGGGTCGCTCAGCTCGGCCAGGCAGTCCGCGCAGGTGGCCGTGTCGGGCGAGACCAGGGTGCGGGCGGGCCCGGCGGCGGGCGAGGCGAGGATGGTGAAGCCCACCGAGCCCTGCGGCGGGACGCTCTCGTGCTGGACGGAGTCCACCACCGCCAGCGGCGGCGCGTCGGTGGCGACCAGCTCACAGAACCGCGCGACCGACGCGGGCGGGCCCTCGACCTCGGCGATCACGCCCTCGCCGGTGTTGCCGACCTGCCCGGCCAGGCCGAGGCGGGTGGCGAGGGAGTGCACGAACGGCCGGAAGCCGACGCCCTGCACCACCCCGCGGACGGCCACCCTTCGGCGCTGTGCGGCCTCGACGGCGGCGACGGAAGTGCCTGCCGTGGTCACTGGTGCAGCGCCGGATGCGAGTGCCCGTGCGTGGGCGCGGGCTGGACGCGCGCCATCACCGGGACGTGCACCGGCTGTCCGGCGTGGACGGCCAGCGCGGCCTCCAGCAGCAGGCCCGTTCCGTCCCCGGTCCGGGCCGAGGTCAGCAGGACCTCCACGCCCGGGTTGACCTGTTCGACGTTCGCGCGGAACGCCGCCTCGTCGAACCCGACCGCCTCGGCGAGGTCCGTCTTGGTCACCAGCACGAGGTTCGCCAGCCCGAAGGCGGTCGGGTACTTCAGCGGCTTGTCCTCCCCCTCGGTGACCGAGGCCAGCACGACCCGCAGGGACTCGCCCAGCTCGTAGGAGGCGGGGCAGACCAGGTTGCCGACGTTCTCCACGAAGAGCAGCTCGGTCCGCGCGGGCAGCCAGCCGGCCAGGTGGCCGGCCAGCATCCGGGCCTCCAGGTGGCAGAGCCCGTCGGTCAGCACCTGCTTGACCGGCGCGCCGGAACGGGCCAGCCGCAGCGCGTCGTTCTCGGTGGCGAGGTCCGCGGTGAGCGCGGCGACCGGGATGCCGCGCTCGCGAGCGGCTGTCAACTCCGCTTCGAGAAGAGCGGTCTTGCCGCTTCCCGGGCTGGAGAGCAGGTTGACGGCGATGGTGCCGCGCGCGGCCAGGTCCTGGCGCAGCTGCTGCGCGCCGAGGTCGTTCTTGGCGAGGACCGCCTGTTGCAGGTCGACCGTTCGGCACATGGTTCAGCGCTCCTGGAGAGTCGGTTCGGCGGCGGCGTGCGGGTCGTCCCACCGCACACTGACGATCTGCAGCTCGCGCCCGGCCAGCAGCTCCGCGGTGGCGGTGCCGCAGACCGGGCAGCACAGCTCCGGTGGCATGCCGACCAGCCACTCGTCGGCGCAGGGCACGCACCGGGCGCGGGCGGCGACGGGCTCGACGACCAGCTCGCAGCCGGCCAGCACCGTTCCCTCGCACACGAGTCCGAAGCAGAAGTCGAGCGAGTCGGGGACCACTCCGGCCAGTTGGCCGACCTGGAGCAGCACCGACCGCACGGTGGTGGCGCCTGCCGCCAGCGCGGCCTCTTCGACCTGGCCGACGACGGCCGCGGCGATCGACATCTCGTGCATCGGACCCTCCTGCGCGGCCACGCTGTCGCGAGTCGGCCGGGTTCATTAAAGGGCGGCTGCCGAAGGGCCGCGCGGGCGCCGCGCCGCAGTCGGGCCGCCGCTTAGCCCGTTCAGGCCAAGACGGGCCGGCCGTCTCGCTCGCGGCTCGCCCCCGGGACGTGGCCCGGACGCGGGCCGCGTCCGGGTGTCCGGCGGGGTGGCCGTCACATGCAGCGGATCCGCAGGTAGCGCTTGATGTCCGGCATCACCTGGATCGCCAGCCAGACGAGTCCGGTGGCGGCAAGGGTGCCGATGAGGCACTTCTTCATGGCGGTGGTTCCTCTCGTCAGTTCGCGGCCGGGTCGGCCGCTGTCAGCGGCGGCGTGGTTGCCTCATCCCCGGCCAGGAGGCGGCCGATCAGCCGCACGGCCTCCGGGACCGCTGCCGCGACCGGCCCGCTGAGCCCGATGCCCTCCCCGACGTCCGCCGGTTCGCAGCCCACCACGAGGGTGCGTCGCGGCGGCGTCGATCCGGTGCCGGCACACAGGGTGCCGAGCAGGGCCAGCACGGCGTCCGGGGACATCCGGTGGCCGTCCAGCGGTGCGGCGCCCGGCTCTGCGCCGCCCGGTTCTGCGTCGCCCGGTTCGCCCGCCTCGATCAGGTAGACCGTGCCGGGCGGGCCTCCGCGGGCGGTGGCGTCCACCAGGACGAGGGTGTCGTAGCCCTCCAGCAGCTGGTAGGCGAGGTGGACGCCGCGTACTCCGACGTCCACCACCTCGACCCCGGGCGGGAGTTGCCGGGGCGCAAGGTGGCGGACCACCTCGACGCCGAAGCCGTCGTCGCCGAGGAGGATGTTCCCGACCCCGGCGACCAGGGTCCGCGCCGGGGGCGTCACGCGTCCTCCAGCGGGGTGACCTCGTCGGGCTGGAAGTACAGGAAGCGGCCCTGCTCGCGGCGGATGTCGGCGCCCGGGTCGCCCTCGACGGTGACCGCCAGATGCACTCCGCCGTCCACGTCGTGGAGCACCGCCTCGACCAGCGCGTTCCGGCCGTGCAGGAAGAGGTCCTGGGCGTCGGTGCGCCGCAGGCCGGGCCGTAGCACGACGCGGCTGCCGGCGCCGACGCGCTGGCCGTCGACGACCACCCGGTCGCGCCCGGGGTCGACACTGGCGTCGCTCGCCGGGTCCCACCACGGGGTGCCGGGCGAGAGCAGCTGCTCGATCGGGTCGGCCGGCGTGTGGTGCGTGGCCGGCGCGGTGACCTCGCGCAGCGAGCGGATGGCGCCGTGCAGGCGCTCCAGCACCTCGGGGGGCATCGAGTCGGCCAGGTCGATCACGGCGGCCGCCCGCTCGTCGGTACCGCGGGCCTCGCGTTTCTCCTGGTCGGTCAGGGCGGCGGTGCGCAGCGCCAGGATCTCGTCGATCTCCAGGGCGTCGTAGAGCGCGCCCGGGCTCTCGGGCGCGACGGCCGCGTGGTCCTCCAGGATGATCGGTGAGGAGAGCAGCAGGTCCGCGCTGCCCTTCTCGCCCGCCAGCACCGGCCAGGTGTGCAGGCTCAGGCAGCCGGCGGTGGCGGCCTTGGCCCACTCGGGCGGGTCGGTGGGCGAGAGGAAGGACCCGTTGTCCAGGCCGAGCAACAGGTGGGCCGAGACCAGCGCCCGTGGCAGCGCGGCCTCGCGGTCCGCGCCCGGTCCGGGGGTCCAGCCGCTGGAGTTCTCCACCAGCACCGTCAGCTTGCTCACCGTGTAGGGGCCGGGGAGTTCGGCCGCCGCGATCCGCAGGGTGCCGGCCACCGCCTCGCGGCGGCGGACCACCCGGCCGATCACCCGGCCGGTGTCGTCCCGGACCAGCTCGGTCTCCTTGGTGGCGGGGCGGGAGAAGGTCACCGGCCTGGGCTGCTCGTCGAGTTCGGCGACCGGCAGGGCCAGCTGGACGCGTTCCTCGACGCCCTCGTCCCAGGCGGTCAGCACCCGGTCGGCGAGCTCGAGTTCGGGCACCGTCAGGTAGGAGCCGTCGGGACGGGCCTGCTGGACGGTGCGCCGCTGTGCGTGCAGGAAACGCAGCTCCAGGTAGAGCGTCGCGCCGCGGCGCGGTTCGATCAGGCACTCGGTGCGCTGCCGCGACTGTTCGCCCTGGTCGGCGCCCCACGCGGGTGGCACCAGGACGCCGAACTGCCAGCGCATCCGGTTCTTGGCCGCCGAGGCCCGGTAGGGGTAGAGCACGTAGCCTTCGAAGAGGACGGCGTCGGCCAGCTGCCGCGCCGCCGCGAACCGCGCTTCGAGCGCCGGGGTGAGCACGTCGGCGGTCACTGGACGGCTCCGTCCTGCACCGTTGCGGAGTCGAGGAGGTGGCGCACCGTCACTTCCCAGGACGGAAGCGCGCGGTGCGACCGGAAGGCGAGCAGCTCGTCGAGCGTGTCGCGGGAGAGACGGACCCAGCCGCAACCGGGGAAGTGCTGGTCGACCATCTCCCGCCAGACGGTGGCGGGCAGTCGGCAGTGCGCCTCGCGGTCCCAGGGCACCGGCTCCACGTGGAAGCCTCTCGCGCCGGTGAACGCGGTACCGGAGAAGAGCATCAGCAGTGGCGCCTCGCCCTCGCGCAGGGCGTGGAAGTAGCGGGTCGCGGCGATGTCCAGGTCGTAGCTGCAGGGCACCGCCATGTCCACCTCGATCTCCCCGGTGAAGCCGGGGACCATCAGCGAGACTTCGGCGAACTGCAACGGCTTCAGGGTGCTGCCCCAGCGCGAACGCTCGCCGAACAGGTCCGCCAACCCGTCGGCCTCGGCCGGCTGGTAGCCGCGCCGTGCCGGTTCGATCCGGAGCTGGCAGCGCAGCGCCAGGGCGTGTACCCGGGTGTCCGGGGTCGCGGTGATCCGCAGTGTGAAGACCAGGGTGGGGCCGGCGGCGTAGCGGTCGGCCCGCACCCCGGTGCAGGTGAAGGAGAACTCGGTCACGGTTGCGCGGCCTCCTGCGGGATCCGGGCTCGCCCGGCGACGTGGGCGAAGAACGCGTCCAGCTCGGCCCGGGCCCGCGCTCCCCCGTCGAACCCCTTCCAGTGCAGGCGCATCTGCCCCACCAGCCGGTAGCAGACGTCGATCGGCACCAGGTAGCACGCGTACCCGTCCTGGGAGCGGCGCAGCAGCAGCGCCTCCACATCGGGTTCCAGCAGCGCGGCCAGCCGGGTGCCGTCCAGCACGGCCTGCCAGGCCGAGGGGTCGAGCTCGCTCTCGGTGGCGCCGGCCGGGCTCGGGTAGAGGGCGACCAGCCGGTCGAGCGCGCTGTTGCGGAAGAAGAACGCGACCCCGACCGGAATCTGCAGGAGGTCCCAGGCGGTGTCGTCCAGGCTGAGTCGCGGGTCGGTCAGGTAGCGGTCCGGCACCGCCCGGTACCGGCCACGGGCGGCGCCGGAGTGCTCGAACAGCAGGCTGCACGGGATGCAGGCGCAGCTCAGCGAGCGCTGCTCGACGTCCACCAGGTGGCGGTGGCCGTGCTCGGCCACCACCACCCCGCACAGTTCGCAGCGCTCCGGTGCGGGCTCGCGCGGTGCGAGGAACCGGCGAAGGGCCGCCGTCACGAGCCGCCGCCCGGGGCCCGGGTGGAGATCTGCAGCAGCGCCGGCTCCTTGGCGGCGTCCTCCACGGCTACGGAGGTCACCTCCGGCGCGAGGCCGGCCAGCGCGTCGGTGAGGGCCTCGCGGGCGGGAGCGGACGTGCTCGGGCAGCCGCAGCCGCCACCGGTGGAGCGCACCCGCAGGGCGCCGGTGGCCTCGTCGAAGCTCACCACCTCGACCTGGTGGTGGGCCAGCACCCTGCCGATCCTGGTCGGCAGGTCCTCCGGGTGCAGCTCGTGCAGCACCAGCAGGTTGGCCACCAGCTCGTCCGCCAGCAGGGTCCTCACCACCGTGGCGGCGCCCAGCAGGTCGACGATCCGGGCCAGGCCCGCGCCGTAGAAGGCCATCAGTGAGCGGACCAGTTCCTCGGCGGCGGCCGCGGCGTCGTCCTGGCCGGTGGCCGCGAGCTGCTCCAGGACCTCCTCGATCCGCCGGCCGAGCTGTTCCGTGTCGACCGTCCGGGCCGCCGCGCCCGCCGTCACCGCGCTCATCCGCCCAGTCCGCTCAGGCCGGTGGGCACGTGCATCTGCTTCACGGTCCGGCCCTCGCCGGTGTACATGTGGACCCCGCACGGCAGACAGGGGTCGAAGCTGCGCACCGCGCGCATGATGTCGATCCCCTTGAAGTTCTCCGGGGTGTTCTCCTCGAAGATCGGCGTGTTCTGCACCGCGTCCTCGTACGGTCCGGGCGTCCCGTAGGTGTCGCGGGTGCTCGCGTTCCACGGGGTCGGCGGGTAGGGATGGTAGTTGGCGATCTTGCCGTCGCGGATCACCAGGTGGTGCGAGAGGACGCCGCGCACGGCCTCGGTGAAGCCGACGCCCAGGCCCTCCTCGGGCACCTCGAACTTCTCCCAGGTCTGGGTGCGTCCGGCCCGCACCTCGGCCAGGCCCTTCTCCGCGAAGTGCAGCGCGACGGCGGCCGCGTACGCCTGGAAGTAGGTGCGGGCGCGGTTGCGCTCCAGGGCGTTGCTCCACTGCGGGATCTTCCACTCGAAGGTGGTCTCGGGCTTGGTCATGGTCTTCGGCAGGTTGATCACCACGCTGTGCCCGGTCGCCTTGACGTAGCCGATGTCCACCAGTCCGGAGAGTGCGGTCGACCAGAGCCGGGCGATCGGGCCGCCGCCGGTGTCCAGGGCCAGGTAGTCCTTGCCGTCGAACCAGCGCGGCGACATCACCCAGCTGTACTTGTCCTCGAAGTTGCGCTTCTGGGGAGCCGGGATGGTGTGCTGGTTCCACGGGTGGCGCGGGTCGACGGGGTTGCCGAGCGGGTCGTGGGTGACGAACTGCTCCTTGCCCTCCCAGTCCTGGTAGTACGAGCTGCCGAGGAGGATCCGGATGCCCAGGTTGATCTCGGTGAGGTCGTTGGTGACGAGCTTGCCGTCCACGATGATGCCGGGGGTGACGAACATCCGCCGTCCCCAGTCGGTCATGTTGCGGTAGGTGAAGTCGCAGTACTCGGGGTCGTTGAGCGCGCCCCAGCAGCCGAGCAGGACCCGGCGGCGGCCGACCTCCTCGTAGCCGGGCAGCGCCTGGTAGAAGAAGTCGAACAGGTCGTCGTGCAGTGGCACCACGCGCTTCATGAACTCCACGTACCGCATCAGGCGGCTCAGGTAGTCGGTGAAGAGCTGGACGGAGGCGACCGTCCCGGTTCCGCCCGGGTAGAGGGTGGAGGGGTGCACGTGGCGGCCCTCCATCAGGCAGAACATCTCCCGGGTGTAGCGACTGACCTGGAGGGCCTCGCGGTAGAACTCACCCTCGATCGGGTTGAGCGAGCGCATGATGTCGGCGATCGTCCTGTACCCGTGCTCGCCGGCGTGCGGGGAGGGGGTCCGTTCGGCGAGCTCCAGGACGCCCGGGTTGGTCTCGCGGACCATCTTCTCGCAGTAGTCGACCCCGACCAGGTTCTCCTGGAAGATGTTGTGGTCGAACATGTACTCGGCGGACTCGCCGAGGTTGATGATCCACTCGCCGAGGTGCGGCGGCTTCACCCCGTAGGCCATGTTCTGCGCGTACACCGAGCAGGTCGCGTGGTTGTCGCCGCAGATCCCGCAGATCCGGCTGGTGATGAAGTGCGCGTCACGGGGGTCCTTGCCGCGCATGAAGACGCTGTAGCCACGGAAGACCGATGAGGTGCTGTAGCACTCGGCGACCTTCTTCTGCTTGAAGTCGATCTTCGTGTGGATACCGAGACTGCCCACGATCCGGGTGATCGGATCCCAGGACATCTCCACCAGGCCGCTGCCGTCTCCGGCCGCTCTCGTCGTCGGTGCCATCGTGTCTGCCGAGCCCTTCTTCATGCCGGGAGTTCTGCGGGATGCTGTTGCTTCGCGGGCGCCGTCACCACGGCTTGCGGTAGCCGGTGGTCAGCTTCCGGCCGGGCTGTCGCCACTTGGGCTCCTTGTCCAGGGTGTCCGCCGTGATCGACCGCAGTCGGCGCACGACCGCGCCGTAGACACCACTGGCGGTGCTGGAGACCTTGGCGCCGGGCGGCTCGTCCATGAAGGGCATGAACTTGTCCGGGAACCCGGGCATGGTGCAGCCGATGCAGATGCCGCCGACGTTGGGGCAGCCGCCGATGCCGTTCATCCAACCGCGCTTGGGGACGTTGCACTTGACGACCGGGCCCCAGCAGCCGAGCTTCACCAGGCACTTGGGCGAGTCGTAGGTGGCGGCGAACTGGCCCTGCTCGTAGTAGCCGGCCCGGTCGCAGCCCTCGTGCACGGTGGCGCCGAAGAGCCAGGCCGGGCGGAGGTGCTCGTCCAGCGGGATCATCGGGGCCGCGCCGGTCGCCTGGTGCAGCAGGTAGACCAGCGTCTCGGAGAAGTTGTCCGGCTGGATCGGGCAGCCCGGCACGCAGACGATCGGGATGCCCGCCTTGGACTTCCAGTCCCAGCCGAGGTAGTCGGGCACGCCCATCGCGCCGGTCGGGTTGCCGGCCATCGCGTGGATGCCGCCGTAGGTCGCGCAGGTGCCGATCGCGACCACCGCAAGGGCCTTGGGGGCGAGGCGGTCGAGCCACTCGCTGGTGGTGATCGGCTGGCCGGTCTCGGGGTCGTCACCGAACCCGCACCAGTAGCCCTCGTTCTTGATCGACTCATTGGGGATGGACCCCTCGACGACCAGCACGAACGGGTCGATCTCGCCGCGCTCGCCCTTGAAGAACCATTCGATGAACGTGTCGGCGCCCTGGACGGGGCCGCACTCGAAGTCGATCAGGGGCCAGTGCACCGCGATCCTGGGCAGACCGGGGAGCACGCTGAGGGCGATCTCCTCGATGCTGGGCTGCGTCGCGGCGGTCAGCGACACGGAGTCACCGTCGCAGCTCAAGCCGGCGTTGATCCAGAGGATGTGGATCAACGGGGCCTCGGTGGCGGCGGTCGCCTCGGTGGTCTCGGTCATGGGGGCCTCCTCAAGGAGGTGGTCGCGAAGCCTGCTGTCCTCCCAGACTCCGTGCAGTTGGGGGCGGATGTGCCGGTGAACGCGGCCGATCCGGTGAACCGGCTACTCTCCGTCATCCAGGAGGGGTGGCCCGACGGCCGTCGGTTCCTTCCGCACGAACGCCCGGCGCAGCGCGTGGTACGGCGCGTCGGGGTCGTGGAAGATCCGGTGCATGCGGTCGAGCTCCTCGCGGCGGAAGGCGGCCAGCGGCTTGATCGCCTCCTGGGCCTCGCGCGCCGCCTTCTTCGCGGCGATCCGCGGCCCGGTGACCGCACCGGAGCCCGCCAGTCGCAGGGCTCCCGCGCGGACCTCGGCGGCGAAGGCCTGCGGCCGGCAGTGGAACAGCCGGTCCACCAGACCGATCCGCTGCGCGGACGCGGCACTCAGCGGCAGCGCCCGGCCGGTGAGCTGCCCGGCCGCGGCGGCGCCCACCCGGGCGGGCAGCAGGTGGGTCCAGTACTCCGAGCCGTAGAGCCCCATCAGCCGGTAGTGCGGATTGAGAACCGCGCCCGCCCTGCACCACACCTCGTCGGCGGCGAGCGCGAGCATCACGCCACCGGCGGCCGCGTTGCCACCCAGGGCGGAGACCACCAGGCGGTCGGTGGTGGTCAGGACCGCCTCCACCAGGTCGTCCATCGCGTTCAGGTTGGCCCAGGACTCCGCTGCCGGATCGGCGGCGGCCTCGATCACGTTGAGGTGGATCCCGTTGGAGAAGAAGTCCCGTTGCCCGCCCAGCACCAGGACCGAGGTGGGACGCGAGCAGGCCCGCCGGTAGGCGTCGAGCAGCCGGCGGCACTGGTCGGTGCTCATCGCGCCGCCGGGGAAGGAGAACGAGAGGAACCCGGCCGCGCCCTCCTCCCGGTAGCGGATGTCGCTCCACGTAGTGACGGGGCAGTCCGGCGCGGCGGGGATCTCGGGAAGTCCGGGGGTCCGGCCGGCCAGGGCGAGCGCGGCGGGCAGCTTGAACGGGCGGTCCTGCCCCGGACGGCGCCGGGCCCGCAGCTGCGGGATCCAGACGGCTCCGTCGGCGGTGGCCCGGCACACCGCGCCGGCCCGGGTGGCCAGCAACTCCCCCGGCTTGCCGCGCAGTTCGTCCTCCCGGTGGCCACCGTGCAGATACCACTCCTCGCCCAGCAGCTGGTCCAGCACACCCGGGTCGGAGTCGGCGGCGCGCAGCTTGCGCAGCACGGTGGCCGTGGAGTCGCACCGCCAGTCGATCCGCCGCCGCTCCTGGGGGAAGTACGGCCGCGGATCGGCGTGCGTCTGCCGCTCGGGCACGTACGAGCCGGAGGCGAAGCGGTCGACCGCCAGCAGCAGGGCGGTCACGGCGGCGTCGGACACCTCGTTGCGGTAGAGGTCGCTCTTGCCGACGGACGGCACCGGGCAGGAGCCGGCCGCCCAGACGTCACCGCCGTCCATGACCGCGTTCGCCTGAAGGACCGTCACCCCCCACTGCGTGACCTCCTCGTCGACGGCCCAGTCCAGCGAGGAGGGCCCTCGGTCCCCCACCGGCCCCGGGTGGACGATCAGGCACGGCAGCCCGGACCACACGTCCTGCGGCAGCGCGGTCCTCAGCATCGGTGCCACGATCAGCCGCGGCCGGTGGCGCCGGACAGCCGCACGCAGCTCGGCGTCGCGCTCGGACGCCTCACCGCGCAACAGCGTGACGGCCACCTGGTGGCCGCGGTCCCCGAGCTCCGAGTACGCGCGCTGCGTCAGGCTGTTGAAGGCCGAAGCGACGAGCAGGATTTGCATGACACCCTCCCGGCCGCCCGTGGGGACACGAGCCCGGCCACCGCCGATCGTCCTGCACGGGTCGGCGTCACCCGCGGTTGACAGGCTGCCGGCTCACTCGATCGCGCGAGCCCATCTGGCGGCACCGACCGGTGACCGGGAGGGTTCACCCGGGGGCTTGTCAGGGCGGTGGGCGGGCGGGTTGACGGGCGGGTGGGCGGGTTGACGGGCTGAACGGCCACCAGCGCCGCGCGGCCGGTGGCTCAGAGTCCGGTGGCTTCGTGGACCTGGTGGAGGTGGACGAGGATGTCGTAGGCCTGGGTGATGGCCAGGGTGGGGAGCGGGTCGTTCTTGAAGCTGGAGCCGGCCTCGTAGACGGGGCGCGGGGTGTCGAGCCAGGTGCGGGCCGCGGCCGGCAGCGTGCGCAGGTCGAGGTAGAAGTCGCGGTGGCGGACCCGGTCGAGGGTGTACTCCTGCATGTCGGGCGTGGCCCCGGGGACGGTGACCTTGCTCCAGGCCCCACCGAGGGCGGTCGCGGTGAGGAAGGACCCCTGGTCGAAGGTGAAGCCGATGGCGGCATAACCCCGGCCGAAGGCGTTGCGCAGGTAGACACCCTGCGTGGTGGGGTACATCACGGGGTCGCTGGACAGGTAGCCCACATGGCCGTTGTGGGCCGAGAGCAGCATCCTGTCGCCGGTGCGGCGCTGCCACCAGGTGGTGTTGTCGGCCATGGCGCGGTCCCGGAGGTGCTCCGCGGCGGACACCGACTCCGGATCGGACAGGTCGAGGGAGGCGAAGGCGAAGGTCTGGGCGATGTTGCGGGCGTGCTGCTCGGCCCATTCGTAGGCGTCGCCGCCGGCGCCCCTGTTCGCGGTGACGAGGTCGAGTGCCTGCTGGGCGGCGGTGGCGTTCCGGCGTCGTTCGGCGAGGGGCATGCGCAGGTAGGCGAAGACGTCGTCGAGGGGGCGCAGGCCCGCGTACAGCTCTTCGAGGCGCGGGAGGTCCTGGGGGTGGGTCGCGCGGACATGGGCGGTGACCCGGTCGAAGACGGCGTTGCCGAGCTTCGGCGCCCCGATGTCGTTGCCCATGAAGTGGACCTTCCGGCCGGGGTGCCGGTCGTTGTACTGCCGCATCCAGGCGATGAGGCTGACGAACTCCTCACGCTCCCAAGGGGATCCGGAGAGTGCCTCCTTGGCCGTCTGCCGGGCGTCGCCCGAACCGCCCTGGACGTACTCGTCGATCCGCAGGCCGGCCGTCCAGCTCATCTCCAGGGCAAAGGTGGTGAAGCCCTTCTCCTCGACGAGGTAGCGGAAGACGCGTTCCTTCATGGCAAAGAACTCGTGCGAGCCGTGGGTGGCCTCGCCCAGCCCGACCACCTTGGCGTCGCCGACCATCGCGCCCAGCGGCCGCAGGTCGGTGGTGCGGCCGCCAGGCTCCGTCGACCGCAGGGGGTGGGCGGCGCGCTCCAGTGCGCGTACCGCGGCGGCCTGCCGGCCGTCGGTAGCCGCGGCGCCGGGTGGTGTCGGCGCGGAGTCGGCGGCGAAGGCGGCCGGGGCCAGCAGGGTGGTGGCCGCGAGCGCTGCCGTCGCGGCGAGCAGCCCTCGTCGGCCGATCGGCTTCCTGTACGCGGTCATGCTGATCACTCCTCGGTTCGGTGTTCGCCGGGCGGTGGAATGATCATGGCGCGAGGCGGTGGCGGGTCGCGCTGGTGCCGGCCACCGAACCGACCCGGGGGAAAACCCCCGGGCGGTGGCGGCGATCCGACGGTGGGCGAGTGTGACTGCGATCGATAGATTGCGAATGTGAGCTCTAGTTTGCGAGCGCCGGTCCGGGCGTCGGTCGAGTCACGCTGAGTAGTGGTCATGTGCGGTCTCTGGCGGTGCTGAGGTGTGTGGCCATGGTGCTGTGGACGGGTGGTTTCTTCAGCTGGGGCCTTGATCGGGTCCGATGTGTGCGGCGTGGACGATCTGCTGGTGGCGTACGCGGATGATGCCGCCGAGCGGGATCGTCTCCGGCTGGCCGATGGCTGGCTGCGTCGCTGGGTCGGTACGTGGCTCGTCGGCGGGGCTGAGGTCTCGTGGCCGCTCGGGGACATGGCGTCGGCTCCGGTGTCGGCGTCGCGACCGGTGCGGAGGTTCACGTGGCGCTCTCGGCAGGGGCACCGGCCGGGGCTGCAGTTCATGGTCTCCACGGGGCGGCACCACGGCTTCGAGTCGCTGGAGGAACAGCGCCTGCTGATCGACTGGACTTCGTCGGCGTCCTGGAGGTCCTGCCGCAGCCGTTCGAGCTGGACTTCGAGCACCAGGGAGGACGGTCGCGCCATGTTCCTGACTTCCTGGCGGTGATGCCCGGCGGCAGGGTACGGCTCTTCGACGTCCGCCCGGAGCGGCTGATCAAGCCGGAGGACCGACTAAAGTTCGCCGCGACCCGGGAGGCAGCGGCGGCCTGCGGCTGGGGCTATTCGGTGGTGGCCGGCTGGCGGGAGCACGTGCTGACCGGCTTGGACCACCTGTCGTCCCAGCGCCGTCCGCTGCCGGATCGGCTCGGTCTGGAGGGAGAACTGCTCGCGGCGGCGCCGCTGCGGTTCGGCGAGCTGGTGGCGACGACCAGGCTGTCGGCCGTCGCCCGCGCGCACGCAACGCATCTGCTCTGGCACCGGCGCCTGGGAGTCGATCTGGGTCGGCCGCTCGGCGACGCCTCGCTGGTCTGGCCCACTCGCGTCGGCGGCCTGTGATGCAGTCGTTCGACCTGGCGGCGGGCGGGCAGGTGGTGCTGAACGGCGTCGAGTGGACAATCACCGGGATCGAGCCGCAGTTCGGGCGGCTGACGCTGGCCACCGAGGAGGGCCGGGCGGAGGTCCGCTCGTTCGCCTGGCTGGTCAACCATCCCGATGCCCGACCGGGCCGGCCCGCGCCCGCACCGGCCGCGGGAACGGGCGTCCAGCCCGCGGGCCCGGCGGACCTGACGGAGGACCAGCTGCGACGGGCCCGGCTGCGGGCCGAGCACGTCCGGGAGGCGGTGACCGGGTTCCGCGAGGGCGCCGCGTCCTTGGCCAGGCCGGGCGAGCCGCGGCCTGCCTACGATCCTTCGACCACGACGCTGACCGAGCGGCGGCGGGCGAAGGTCGCCGAGTTGCAGGCACTGCCCGCCGGCGAGGCGGCGATGCTGGGACTTGCCGGGCTGGGACTGCGCACGCTCCAGGGGCTCTCTACGGTCGCGCCGAAGGATCTGCTGGCGGCCTGCGCGGACGGCCGGTGGACCCGGCGGCGCGGTCCGCGCCGCAGCATCACCGCAGAGATTCGCGAGGCGGTCTTCGCAGTCCGCAAGGAGTGCGAAGGGCGTTCGCGGATCAGCATGAGCGCGAAGCACCGTCTACTGCACCAGTACGTCGCGGAGCGGTTTCCCGACTTCCCGACCGAGAAGGTCCCCTGCCGGCACACGTTGGCAGCGGTCTGGGAGGAGTGGTTCGGTCCGCAGGGCGGCCGACAGCGTTACCTGCGGTCGGCCGCGGCGGCGGAGGAGGCGGGCGTCCAGGGCCGGGTGGTGGTCCACCGGCCGGGTCAGGTGCTGGCGCTGGACTCCACTCCGCTGCCGGTCATGCTGCGCGAGTCGGTGTTCGGGGAGCCGGTGAGCGCAACGCTGACGCTCGGCCTGGACTTGTTCACGCACTCGGTTCCCGCGTTCCGGCTGACCCCGCAGGCGGATCAGTCGGTCGACGTCGCCATGCTCCTGCGGGACGTGCTGCTGCCGCTGCCGATGCGTCCAGGCTGGGGCGAAGAGATGGCCTGGCCCTATCCGGGCGTCCCCGCCGAGATCGTGGCCGAGTTCGCCGGTCACGAGGTCGCCGCCCTGCCGTTCTTCACCCCGGAGACGGTGACCACCGACCACGGCGGCCCCTACAAGAGCCACGACCTGGTGGCGGCGGAGCGGGAGCTGGGCTGCAACGTCCTGCCTGCCCGGGCTCTGCGTCCGACCGACAAATTCGCCGTCGAGCGCGCGTTCTCCGCGTTCAAGACGCTGCTTTTCGAGCACCTGCTCGGGTTCACCGGAACGGACGTCGCCGACCGCGGAAACGATCCGGAGGCGGAAGCGGTGCTGACGTTCTCCCAGATGGAACACCTGATCGCCACCTGGATCGTGAAGGTCTGGCAGACCAGGGAACTGGGCGAGTACGCCCCGGCCTGGGGACCGGGCGAGCGGCACAGCCCCAACTCGCTGTTCGCGGCGGCGATGCAGCAGGGCGGCTTCTCGCTGCGGATCCCCGAGCCGGAGCTCTACTACCGGCTGCTTCGCCGGCACCACGTCAAGATCCACCCGCATCGCGGGGTGAAGATCCTCGGGCTTTGGTATCACGCTCCGGTCCTTGACCAGCCCCGCTACCTGCTGCCGTCGGAGCGCGGCGGCCGGCACGCGGGCAAGTGGGCGGTCGCCAGCGACCGGCGCGACCGACGCACCGTGTTCTTCCAGGACCCTGACGACCACCAGGTCTGGCACACGCTGCGGTGGAACGGGCTGCCGCCCGAGGGCGAGGTTCCCGCGTTCTCCGACAAGACGGCGGCCGACCTGCTCGCGCAGGCCCGGCGGGCCGGGCTGGCGCCGCGCTCGGACGCCGAGCTGCTGCCGGTCCTGCTGGGGCTGCTGGGCTCGGTCACCCCGGTCGCGGCCTGGCCGAGCCAGGCCGGGAAGAAGGGCCGGGCCGCCCGCTCGCGCGAGCACACGCGGGCCCAGGCCGCGGCCGCCGACCGGCCGCAGCCCGACGCTGTCCCGGCGCCTGCGGCGATGCCGCAGCCGTGGGAGCGGCACGCCAGGACCGTCCGGACGGCGGTCGATGCCGACCGCCGCCGACGGCGCCAGAGCGCGGAGCCCGCCGCTCTGACGGCTCCGCCGCTGCTGGAGGAGTCCTTGCGCGGCAACCTGTTCCTCCTTCCCGCCCACGCCCCGGTCGACCAGGCCGACGACCCCCTGGAGAACACGTGACGGCATCCGGATCGGACGATCCGCACGACCAGTGGCCGTCGCGGGAACGGCTCGCGGAACTCGTGCTGCGGCCCACGCTGCACCGCGACACCTTCGAGGGCTGGCAGCACTACCGGCTCACCCGCGGCCAGTTGCTGCCCCCGCCGCGACTGACCCCGAAGCAGTGGGCGGTGCTGCCCGTCGACCGCCGGTTCGACTACGACATGTTCCGCCGACTGACGAACGTGAACCTGCCGCTGCAGCAGACCCCGATGGCGGCGAAGGTAACCCGGCTGATCAAGCGCCGACTGCACGGCAACGCGCTCAAGATGGACGACCCGACACTGGCGGGGGTGATGGTCAGCGGCTTCGGCCACTACGGCAAGACCGCTACGGTCAGCGCGGTCTGCGCGGCGTTCGAGGACTCCTGGCTGCAGCTGCACGACTTCCTCAACCCGGCCGCCGTTCCCGGCACCACCGACCTGCACGCGCCGGTCGTCTATGTCTCCACCCCGGTCACCGCAACCCCGAAGAGCACCTGCCAGGCGATCCTGCGGTTCTTCCGGGCCGACATGCGCGCCTCGGCGACGCTGCCCCGCCTGGTCCAGCTGGTCGCCGACGCGCTGCGGGACCACGGGGTCCGCGCGCTGGTGCTGGACGACATCAGCCGGCTGCGGATGCACCGCGCCGACGACCAGGACGTGCTCGACCTGATCCGCGCGTTCATGAGCTTGGGCGTCACCTTGATCCTGACCGGGGTGAACATCCCCAGCACCGGGTTGCTGCGCGAGGCGAAGTGGAGCGCGCGGCAGCAGCAGTGGGTGCTGCCTTCGCTGGAGTCCACCCGCGTCAACGGCCTGGAGCCCACCCAGACCGAGCACCGCTTCGAGCTGGTCGAGATGGACCGCTTCCGCTACACCACCAGCGAGCAGATCAATGTGTTCCTGCAGCACCTGCGCGGCATCGAGGTCCACCTGCGGCTGCTGAACGCCAAGCCGGGCATGCTGACCGAGGGCACGATGCCGGAGTATCTGATGCGCCGCACGAACGGCATCGTCGGGCTCCTGAGCCGTCTCATCGAGGACGGCTGCCAGGAAGCCATGGACAGCGGCCGCGAAGTGCTCGACGAAGGCACGCTGGACGAGATCGTGATCCGCCGCGACGACCCGCAGCTGGCCCCGGAAGAAGTAGATCCAACACCGCCGGCTGCAGCTCCGCGGACACCTGCCCGCCGGCGCCGCGGCCGCAACACCGTTTTCGACGACCACGGCCCCGCCTCGGCGGCCGGCCCAGCAGGCTGACATGCCCGGCCCCGACCACCGCATGGCCAGATGCCTGATCCCGTTGCCGGACGAGTCGCTGCCCGGCTTCGCGCTCCGCCTCGGCCACCGCCTCCACCTGCCCCCGGGACACATCCTCTGGCGGTTCGGCCTCGTCGGCGCCCAGCCGACCACGACCCTCGCCCCCAGCGGCCGCCTGTTCTTCATCGACCCGGGCAAGCGCGAGCGACTCGCCCGGATCATCGGGGCTACTGCGCAGATCGTCGACCAGCTGACCCTGCACCCCCTCGCCGGCCGGTTCCCACCGGCGGCCCACGCGCTGATCTCGCCCGGTGGTCCGGACGAATTGCCCAAGCCACGCCAGATTGCCCCGCCTTGGATCCTGTCCTCGTTCAGCCGATACTGCCCCCATTGCCTGGCAGGAGACGGCTCGACCGTCCAACAGCGGCACGGCGGTCCATGGCTTCGCCGCTGGCGCCTGGCCACCAGCTTCGCCTGCGTCAAACACCACGTGTTTCTGGAACACGAGTGCCCCGGCTGCCGCCGGCCGTCCGGCCTCGCGCTCGACGGGGCCTGGCCCGGTCACCATCTCGTCCTGATCGGCAATCCCGGGTTGGAAGGCCTCCACCCGGCCGCCTGCCGCAACAATGCCGAGCGCGGACGGCCCGGCGTGATCTGCGGCCACCGACTCGAGCAGCCAGCCGACACGCCGCTGCGGCCCCTGCCGCAGAACCTCGCAGATCTGCAGTCCCGCCTCGACCGCCTACTCGACGAGGAAACCACGCCGGACGACGCCTTCGCGACCTTCGCCGACCTTCAGACGATCACCGCGATCGCCCTCGCGACCTGGCCGGCAATGGCGGACATGGTCACCACCGACCAGAAAGCCGCCGTCGACGAGCACCTGGCCACCCAGGAGACGCTGCTGCCCGGCTTCACCGTCCAGAGCGCGCCGCGCGACGAAGGCGTCTTCTGGACCTATCTGCCCCGTGCATCCATCGGCGCCGCCGCGGTCCTGTCCGTCGCCGACCAGATGCTGAGCCTTCCGGACGAGGAACTCATACAGGAGCTCGGACGGCTCGCCCCTCACTGCCCCGACCGCGGCGACAAGCGCTGGGGAGCCACCTGGAAGCTCCTGGACAAGGAAGCCACACTTGCCCGCCGCGCAGTCATTCAGCAATCCCTGCGCAGGCACCCCTTCGATTCGAGGCCGCGCATCCATTCCACAGCCTAGTCATGCCGCCAGGTCGTTCAAACAGGCTGATCCATCACCGACTGTCCACGTACCCGTCAAAGTGCTCAGCCGAGTACAGATGAACGTGCTCAGTCCGTGAGCCCGGCCGCATCCCTCGCGAGCAGTGTCCGCCTCATGAGGTTTACTCCCTGCCGTGGACAGCACTGCTCATATCGCCGTGATCGAAGATCTCCTGGCCGGGTCGTTGCCGGACGAAGGGTCCGCCCAGGAAAGCGGACGGGGAGATCACCGTTACCACTTGGTCCAGCTCGCGGCCGGCGATCGTGGACCTGCGGAGTTGAACGCGGTCGTGGTTGCCCTGAGTTCGCGACTTGGGCCACCCAAGACTGTCGCCCTCGACGGCTTCATGGATCCATCGCTCCGACGCCTGCCGGGTCCGCCGCTCGCCGATGTTCTCGCCGACCAGGTCATCGAGATGTACGGGTGGACTGTCGGACAGAAGTGGCTCGGAGTTGGCCTGTTCAAGGGCGCGAGAGGCGGTGCCCCCGATCTGGCCGCCGTTGTCAATGCTCTGGGCATTCCGGACTCGGCAGCTCCAGCGACGCCCGTCGAGTCGCCGCGGGCCGAGGAACTGGTCGCACTGACCGGTTGGCGCGGGGGCCGGAGGCAGGTCGACTGGGAGCCCGTGGAGAGGAAGCTCGGTTTGCGCCTTCCCCAGGACTACAAGCTGTTGGCCGAGGCATTCGGCGCAGGCACCTTCGATGACACCCTCAACCTCTGCGTCCCGGGATCAGATGGCCTGGATCTGGACCTGATCGTTGCGGATCACGCCGAGTTCTCCGCACCCGCTCCGCCCTCCGGGCCCACGACCCGGCTCCTCGAGTGGGCGACTTCAGCCGAGCATTCGTTCTGCTGGCTCGTCGAGGACCCGGACCCGGAAGCGTGGCCGGTCTACGCTCGCGCCGACAAGTGGGACCCCTGGAAACGCTTCGACTGCTCCTCGACGGAGTTCATCCATCGGATGCTGACCGACCCCCAGCACCCCTACTCCCTCGCGGAGCACTTCGAAACCCACTGGTTCACCTCTGTCGAACCAGGGCCCCGGGGAGAGTCGCGTTTGTCCCGTTTGATCGCGTAGAGCGCGGAGGGGTGCTGGACATGAGGCGAGCACGGCACTTGTGGATCATGGAGTTGTTTACGCTTCAAGATCCGCAAAGTTGCCGTGCTCGTTGCTTCATCATCCGCTACGCCTCGTGCGCTGAAAGCGGCGCCCTCACTCTCTCTCGCCGGGACGGTGGCGTTGCCGCCAGGGCTGCTCGATGCCCTGGCACGGGTTCCCGATCCGCGCGACCGGCGCGGGGTGCGATTCAAGCTGGTGACGCTGCTCGCCGTGGGCGTATGTGCCATGACGTGCGCGGGGCACAACTCGCTGACGGCGATTGCCGAGTGGGTTCGCCGCTTGGACCAGGACGTACTGGCCCGTCTGGGCTGTCCGTTCGATCCGTTCGCCGGTCGCTTCCGGGCGCCGGGCGAACGGACCCTGCGCGACGTGTTCGCCCGCGTGGACCCGGGCGCGTTGACCGCGGCCGGATTCGCGCGCTTGGCCGCGCTGGCCGGCACGCCTGCCGGTGGGCTCGCCCCTGACGGCGTCCCTGAGCGTGAACAGCGCCGCACCCAGCGGGCGGCGTGCCGCACGGGCGGGCAGCCACCACCGCGGCGCCAGGCGTTCGCGGTGGACGGCAAGTGCTTGCGCGGGGCCGTCCGCGCCGATGGCAGCAGGGCCTTCGTCATCACCGCCGTCCGTCATGGCGATGCCCTCACCGCCGCTCTGCGCGAGATCGGCGCCAAGACGAACGAAATCCCCGAGTTCGCTCCGCTGCTGGATGCCATGGACGATGCGGACTTGGCCGGTGCCGTGGTCACTGTTGACGCCCTGCACGCGCAGAAGGAGCACGCCCGCTACCTCGTCGCGGACCGAGGGGCCCACTATCTGCTGTCGGTAAAGAACAACCAGCCAACTCTGGCCGGTCAGTTGAGGACGCTGCCCTGGAAGGACGTACCTGTCCTTCACCGCTCCCGCGACCGCGGGCACGGCCGGGAAGAGGTTCGCGAGGTGAAGGTCTGCAGCGTCGAGGGGCTGCTGTTCCCCCACGCCCGTCAGGTCGTGCGGATCCACCGCAAGCGGCGCCGCATCGGAACGAAGAGATGGCAGACCGAGACCGTCTACGCCGTCACCGACCTGTCCGCGCACCAGGCAGGCGCGGCCGAGATCGCGGCCTGGGCCCGCGGCCACTGGATCATCGAGAACACCGTCCACTGGACCAAGGACGTCACCTTCGCCGAGGACGCGAGCAAGGTTCGCCACCATCACACCCCCGCCGTCATGAGCGCGCTACGCGACCTTGCCCGTAGTAGCCTTCATCGGGCCGGCTGGGCCAACATCGCCAGCGGCCGACGCGCTCACACCCAGCCTGAAGCCATTCTCGCCCTCCACGGAATCCCGTGATCAAAACGGGTAGTCGGGACTCCCCACGGACTCTGAAAAGGGTCTGCGGCCTACGGTGATCCGTTCGTCAGAAGGAGGAAGAAAATATCGTCCCGGTAAACGAGCGTGGCGGAATCGGAGTCTCCGCCATCGAAGTAGGCCAGGTCGGGGCAGGGCTTCCCGGTGTAGTACTCGGTTGAGGGCAGGAAGTCAGGCTTGACGGCGGCGAACGACCAACCATGCAGAGACGGTTGTCCTGCGGTCCCTCGGCTGGAAGGGGGACGGCTGCCGGTGCCGAAGACCTCACGCAAGAAGGACCCAATCGTTGCTGCAGCGCGTTCATCTTCGAGATGGCCACGATGCGGGCTGTACGCCTCGCACAGCATCCACCGAAGACGGGCAAGGAAGCCCGCTTCGTCCATCGGTTCCACGGTCGGGCAGAAATCCCGGGGCACCAGCCAGGGGTCCGCACCCGAGGAGTTCGCCAACGAAGGGTCCGGAGTCTCCCACGGCACCTCGTGGAAAATCCACCAGTCGCGCTCCTGGTCCGCGTCAAGCATCATCTCGTGGAACAGTCGGTCGCGGACGAACGCACTCAGAACCTCATGGAAGTTTTCGCGGGTGACCGGGGCTTCGGTGCGCACCTTGAGCAGAAAGGTATTGCTATTCATGACCTCGTCCACGGCGGTCAAGAACGCATTGACCGCAGAACGGTTCAGGTCTGGGAGCAAGGACCGCACTCTCCTGCCCTCCCCCATCCTCAAACCCCACAAGCACAAACACCATGTGTTTGGCGGCGACCTACGTAGCCCGTCCCTACGGTGACCGTATCATCGCCAACCCTCCGGGCCGGAGGCAGAGTACGGACCTCCCGCCTCCGCAACGTCCCGTGATCAAAACGGGCGATCGGGACTCTCCCCGGGGCCCTGTCTGTCGAACAGGTCGAACAGGCCGAGGAAGCGTTCTGGGACGAGTACTACCCGCACCCGTGAAGCGGGCCGTCGGCCTGCGGCTCTCGGCGATCGGACTGCTGGTGTCGATGGCAGCGAGGCGATTCTTCAGCCAGTAGCTGGGCCGTTGGTGGAGATTGGTTCGTGGTGGTGAAGGGGCTGGTTGAGGGCCTTCAGCACTCCAAGGTCCTGGGCACTCTCACTGGTTCTGTCGCTGATCTTGTGACGGCATCAGTCGGCAACCGACGGTGCACCGCGGGGAGGACGCGGCCTTGCTCGTCATACCGGCCTGTCTACCTGTAGCGTAGCGATCTTCGCCAGGCACAGGCCCGCGGAGTCCTTGAAGGCGAACGCCTATGACCGACTCGCACGCGCGACATGCGCGGACTCGTCTCGACGCGGCCCTGGAGGCCGTTGCCGTCGTCTTCCACGGCGCGACGGCGCACCCGAAGGAGTACAACTGCCCGTGCCACTGGGGCAGTGCCGAGGAGCTCGCACTCCTCAAGGTGCCGGGTGTCGAACTCGATCCTGACCTTCTCCGGCGGTCCTGGCAGGCCCCCGACTGGAGCGATCACGGCGCGGTGCTCCGCCGTGTCCTGCCTCAGCTCGCGGCCGCCGTCGTCGACTGCCGGTCGGAGTCGTTCCGGTACCGGGACGAAATCGGCCTGTCGTTCGCCCGCGGCCGCTGGCAGGAATGGCCCCGGGAGCAGGCCTCGGCCGTTCGGGAGTTCCTGCACGCGTTCTGGGCCTACAGCCTGGTCAGCCCCGACCCCGTCGCGGGCGCGCAGGAGACGCTCGTCCTGTGCGTCGAGGCATCCGGCGAGCTGGAGCCCTGGCTCGAGGTCTGGGAGGTACTGGAGCACCCGATGGCCGACCGGCATCTCGCCAAGGCCGTCGACACGTGGGACTACGACCTGCTCGTCGACGAGCTTCCCTGGAGCACCTGGCACGACAACAAGGACGAGATGGTGGCCGTCCTCACTGCCTGGCTCACCCGTCACGCCCCTGCCCGGCTGGCCGCCCACAACGCCCCGGACGACCTGCTCCAACGTCTGAGGCTGATCGGCCTTACCGGGCCCGCCCGTTGGAACGATCCACATTGGCCCCACCACTACTACAAGTACTGACCATGACGCAGAGAAGCTGGGGGCGACGCACGCCGGGCAGGCGGAGCCATCACAAGATCAGCGACAGAGCCCTTTCACTCGTACGCGGCTGAGCACGCTCACGCGTACGTCGACACCGACGGTCACCATCGCCGGACGGCACCTCGCAAAGTAACGCTCGCAACAGCTCGCAAACTACAAGTCGCAACCCCAGGTCGCAGGAGGCGGACTCGCAAACTATCCGTTGAAGTCACAGCGAGGACGGATTCGAACCGTCACAGCCGAAGCGGGGGTGTTACAGATCCTCGGGCTCAAGGGTGGCATCGAGCGAGGCGGCGAAGGTAGCGGCGTCGGTCCGGCCACCGAAGAGGTGGATCACGTGCTCGCCCGACCGGGCCCCACCCGTTCGGATGGCGGCGTCTGAGTACCCGTACTCAGGCGCCACACCCCGGGACGGCGGCATCCTGCCCGCATGACTGCCACCGGAGCCGGCCGGCCGAGCCGCGCGCGCGACGTCGTGACCGCTCTCTTCCTCGTGTTCGTCGAGGCCACGCTGGCCGTGGCCGGGGCATACGTGATCATGCTCAGCGGGTTCGGACGCGAAGGCCGTCCCGAACGCCAGGCCGTGACCCTGGTCGTCGGAGGCCTCGCACTGTTCCTGATGACCGCCGCTGCGACGGCCGCCCTGCTCCGCCGACCCGTCACCGCCGCCGTCCAGGCGCTGCTGCTGATCGTGCTGTTCCTCGGCTGCATCACCGTCTCCCGCACCTGACGGGGCGAGCCGCAGCGGCGGCGTCGCGGAGCGGGCGGCCCCCGTGGGACGGGCCGGGGAAAGGGCCCCCACGCGCCGCTACGCCGCGAGCCTCACCCGCCGGTTGCTTGGTGGCCGGTAATCCGGGGCGAGGGGCAGGGTGGTGAAGTCCCGGCCCCTGATCACCATGACCGGGGAGGCCGGCTCCGGCGGTGTTCCCGCCGCCGGAGCCGGGCCGCTGACCGGCACGACTGACGGGGTGTCCGCCGCGGCCGGTGTGGTCACGGCCGCGGCGCCCGGGATCCTGCTCCGCATGTGATCGCCGGGAACAGCGCCGGCCGGCCGACAGGTCAGAAGGGCAGGCCTCCGGGGAACGAGCCGGAGGTCTGCCGGTAGTTGTCGACGTCCGGCAAGTACGGGCGTCCGCTCCGGCTCCTGCCGGCCCCGACGACGAAGCGCAGCATCGACAGCAGCTTTCCGGTGATCCTCTTCATCCGTTCCCCCTCAGTCCTGGCGTCCGGACAGAACCGGCGCGCCTCGTCCTGACAGCCTAGGCCCGGCCAGGGCGCCAAGGCACTGGGTCTGAGCATTTCTTGATCCTGGCCAAGCGCCCGGCCTGCCGGGCCGGCCTGCTCTCCCGGGACGGTGCGGTCGTCGCCTCGTCGTTCGCCGGCGACGGCACTGGACTCGTGGGCAAGATCGCCCGGCCCGCCGGCCGCCTTGCGGTCTGCTCCCGGCGGGTGCGGGCGGGCGGGTCCTGCGACGGCCCGAGCACCGCGCGGTCGTCCGCCGGCGGCCGGCCCCTTCTGGTTCGCCCGGACGGGTGCACCCGCGAGGCGATGACCCTCGTACCCCGACGGAGGAACACCACCGCCCGGCCGGGGGAAGCAGCCCCAAGGGCTGGAACCGGCGGGCACGTCGGACAGTCACGGCACTGGAACCGCCGCCGGTCACGACCGGTGGGGCGCGCCCCGGGGCCGGCGGCCGCCGGCCCCGGGAGGAGAGGCCGGTCACTGGTGCCCGCACGCTGCAGGGCAGGTACGGGCAGGTACGGGCAGGGGCAGGTACGGGCAGGGCGGGAGACGCCCGCCCGGCCCGCTGCGGTGCCTGTCCCGCACGCCGCGCACAGCACCGCCGTACCCGCGCTACGCCCGCCCAGGACCCGGACGGGCGTCTCCCGTGAGGTGGGCCGGGGTGATCAGCCGCCGCTCTTGCGGCGGAAGTTGCGCTTGCCGCCCACCGCGCCGTGAGCACCGTGGATCTTCGAGTCACCGCTCGGACCGCCGGCCGTGCCATCGGTCTTGGCGCCGTGCTTGCGCTCCAGCGCGGCGAGGAACCGGGCCTTGACGTCGTCCCCGGCGCCGGACGCGGCAGCCTCGACGGCCTCCGGGCTCTCCGGGTTCTCGGGGTTCTCGGATGACGCTACGTCGCTGCTCATACAGGACCTCCTGGAAAAGTGGTGCCGATTGACGGCTTCACGGACACCATGTCATGCCCGAGGGCCCCACCCACCGCCGGGACCGGCCCCCGCACACCCGGCGCGCCCCCGCCCGCCCTCCCCCCGGCAGCCGGACTCCTCCGAGGCCACGGCCCAACAGCGCCAGGCCGAGGCCGACTTCTCAGTGAGCGGGGTGGCGGCAGGGATGCGCTCCTCGGTTCGGGGCTCACCGGATCACGAACGCCGGAAGTCGCCGCTGTTCCACGTCACGGGGCAGAGCGAGGCCGAACCGGGACTCGAGCATCGCCAGCGTGGCACGCTCCCCGCTCCCGGAGAGCTCCTCATCCGGTCGGGCGGACTCGCCGTTCGGCTGGAGCACACCGGCGCGCACCAGTTCGGCCAGCAGGAAGTCCGGCTGCCGGCCCCACCGCCAGACCTCTTCGCCGATGCCGAAGGAACAGATCTTCACCCCATCACCGGCGTAGGCGAACTGCTTCGGCGGATGGTCCGGCTGAGGGTCCAGGTGGACGACCTCCACCCCGTCCCGCGAAATTTCGGCCAGCCGGTCCACCCCGGTGGGGACGCCGTACTCCAGGGCGAAGGACCACCCACCGTCCGCGCCGACGCGTACCAGGTTCTCGTCATCCGTCCCGTCGTCCAGGACCACCTCCCATGCCTCCGTGCCGGTGATCGGCGACAGGACGGATCCCGGCACACCGTTCATGCGCAGGGCGAGCTCCTCCGGCGTGATGCCCCGGGCGAAGACGACGCTGTGACACCAGTCATCGCGATCCACCAGCCACTGAATACCGTCACCCACGGCGTGAACCCCTCCCTCCGAGCGCGGGTCATGATCTCCGCGCGTCCCAGCGGCCACCCTAGGCAACGGCACTGACAGGCACCCGCCGGTCAGGGCCGGTCGCCGACCCGCAGGTGGGTGGCGAGCCGGCGGCGGCCGCCGGTGAGCGCCTCGGCGAGGACGGCGAGCGTGGTCAGCGCGGCGAGGGCCGCCGCCGGGAGGAGGAGCTGGCCGGCCGCGGGGCCCAGGCCGGCCGGGGCGGGGGCTCCGACCAGCGTGGACAGGTCGAAGGCCGGCCCGAGCAGCGCGACGGCGGCCAGCGCGGCGAGGGCGCCGCCGACCGCGGCCGTGAGGGTCTGCGGCAGCGTCTCGGCGAGGATGAGCGCGAGGCCCTGGCGGGACCGCAGGCCCATGGTGCGCAGCCGGACGAGCAGGGCGGCCCGGTCGGGGGCGGCGCGCATCAGGGTGAGCAGGACGGCGAGCAGGGCGAGCGCCCCGGCCGCGGTGACCGCGTGGCGGAAGAGGCGGCCGGCGGCGTGCTGGAGGGGGTCGTTGGCGAGGTCGGCGGTGACGGCGGCGCTGGTGCGCGTCAGGTAGCCGCTGCGCAGGGCGTCGGGGTCGTTGCCGACCAGGGCTGCGGAGGCGGTCGGCCCGGGTGGCGGGGTCGGGGCGTCGAGGTCGGCGAGGACCGAGGGCGACAGTTGGCCGACCAGGTGGGCGAGGGCCGGTTCGTCGACGCGGCCGACGGCGAACCAGTCGGTGGCACGGTCGAGTTCCGGCAGCACGGCGGTGGCTGCCGGGGTCGGCAGGACGACGAAGGGCCGGGTGGCGCCGGGCAGTGCGGGGGTGGCGTCGACCGTGCCGGCGCGGACGGCGACGACCTCGCCGCCGCTGGGCAGGCGCAGCCGGTGGCCGCCGGGGCCGAGGTGGCGCGCGAGGTCGGCGCTGAACAGGGCGGGGACGGTGGGCGCTCCGGTGACCGGACCGGCCGGGGCGGCGAGTGCGGCCGGGTCGAACGTGCCCGCTCCGACGGTGCGCGCGATCCGCGCGTACGCCTGCGGTTCGGCGACGACCAGGGTGACCTGGGTGGCATTGGGGTCGACGCCGGCACCGACCCCCGGGACGCCTTCGAGCAGGAACGCCTCGCTCTCCAGCCGCACGGTGGTGGCGGCCGTCACCCCCGGCAGGGCAGCGGCGGCCGGGCCGAAGTCGGGTGGCAGGGTGCGGCCGGTGGGCGCAGCGACGGAGGCGTCCGCGCCGACGGCGATCCGGGCGGCCCGCTGCCGTGCGAGGCCGACGCCGTCCAGCACGGTCGCGCCGAACCCGGCGGTGGTGACGGCGAGTACCAGGGCGAGCAGCGGAAGTGTGGAGGGGCGGCGCCGGCCGTCGCTGCCCCGGGCGGCGCGGGCCAGGCCGAGGAAGCCCACCACCCCGGGGCTGCGCACGGCCGTGCGGGCCAGCGCGCCGGCGAGGGCGGGCAGCAGTCGTGCCAGCAGCACCGCCGTGGTGAGGGCGATCAGCAGGGGCGCCGCGAGGAGCAACAGGTCGGGCCCGTCGGCGGGCGGTGCGGCGCCGCGGCGCCGGACGCCGGCCACGGCGGCGGCGGTGAGGGCGAGGACGGCGAGTTCGGCGATCAGCCGTCCCCGTCGCGCGGCCCTGCCGGGGTGGCGGCGCTTCGGTGGCAGCGAGGCCCGGACGGGGACGGCGAGCAGCGCAAAGAGGGTGGTGACCAGCGCGGCCGTGACGGCCGCCGTCCACCGCGGGGTGGGCAGCAGCCAGAGCGCCAGCGCGGTGGCCGCCACGGCGGCGGGGAGCACGGTTGCCGCGCCCTCACCGCACAGGCGCAGCAGGATGCCGGGGCCGGAGCCGCCGCGGGCACGGAGCAGTCGCAGTTCGGCGGCGCGTCGTTCGGTGGTGAGGGCGGTGGCCAGGGCGAGGACGACGGCCGCGATTCCGGCGACGGCCGCCGGTCCGATCAGGGCCAGCGGTGCGACGGCGGCCTGCCGGGCCACGGCCCGGTCGAGGTGACCGGGCAGCCGGGACGTGGTCGACAGGTCCGGGCGTCCGGTCGCGGCGATCAGCTGGGTGGCCGTCGGCCCGGTCAGATAGGCGGCGACGTCGTGTCGGACCTCGGGCAGCCGGTCGGCGCGCAGGGCGTCGGTGTCGACGGGCAGCCGCCAGAAGTCGCGCGCCTGCTGGCCCCAGGTGGCGAGGGCACGCAGGTCGTCGCCACCGACGACCGCCGCAGTGTGCCAGTACCGGACCGACGGCTCGACGAGGGAGCGCGCCAGGCAGGCCCGGCCGGTGCAGGGGAGGTCGGTCCAGTACGGGTCTGCCTGATCGGTGACGGTGTAGAGGCCGACCACCCGGACCTGCTCCGCCGGTCCGGAGCCGTCCCCGAGGACGTCGCCGAGACGGATGCCGATGGTCTCGGCGGCCGCGCGGCTGACCGCGATGGGGATCGGGGCGTCGGGGGTGGCGCCGCTCGGCCAGCTCCCGGCGACCAGGGTGGTGTGCTCGGCGAAGCCGTGCAGGTAGAGCAGGTGCAAGGTGGGCAGGGAGTGACCGTCGGGGCGGTCCAGCCCGGGGTTGGTGAGCCCACGACGGCCGACGGCCTGGGCGCCGAACACCGGTCCGGAGGACGCCACGGAAAAGCCCGCACCGGTACGGGCGAGGAGTTCGGCGGCCACGGCTTCCAGGTCGGCGCCGCTCTCGCCCCGGTCACGCGGGGGCGCGGCGGTGGCCAGCAGACTGGTCTCCAACGGGCCGCGGTCGTGGAGGAAATCGCGCAGCGCGGCATCCGTGCCCCGGTCCAAGGCCCTCGGGAAAGCCGCGGCCAGGAACACCAGGGCGAAGGCGAGGACGGCGGTGAGCAGCGCGGCCCAGGGTGCCGTACGCAGCCTGGTCCGTACCCACGGGGCAGGCCGGTGAGCGCCGGTGGGCGCGGTACGGGCCGCACCGGCGGACGGGGTACGGCTGCGGGCGGGGCTGGTCACACGGTCCTCCGTCGGACGGGACGACGGCACCGACGCTCCGCCACCGGATAGCGGACGATGCTGTCAGAGCGGCACCCGCAGCGGAAGGAGCGCGTGCAAAGCGTGTACCGAAAGGGCAGATCGGCGCAGCCGTACGGGCACCGGCGCCCCGAGGGTCTTCCCGAGGGACGCCGGGGCGCGGGTGGGCGGCGCCGGGCGTGGAGGAGGCCGGTCACCGCTGAAGGCGACCTTTCCCACCCCGAACGAGGCAGGGGCAGTGGCGTGAGGAGCGGAGCGGTGGCGGTGTTGTAGCGGCCGATACGCATCGCTACGCTGCGAGGTATGAAGCAGCTGAATGTGCGTTTGGACGACACCGTTCACGAGGCCCTCGAACAGCGGGCGGAGGCGGCCGGGATGAGCCTGCCGGAATACGCACGCAAAGTGCTGGCCGAGGAGGCCGACGAGCGGCGTGAACGGTTCCTGACCGCCGCCGCACACTTCTCCCAGGCCTGGGCACCGGCGTTCGAGGCCGAGTTCGGCCCCTACCCGCAGGGCGTCACCCGGCCCGGGACGGCGGACGCGGCGTGATCCTTCATGTCGACCGGGCCTGGCTGCTCGACATCGCCCACCAGTTCCTGCCGGCCGATCCGGACGTCACGGACTACGGCACCCTGGCCGCCGCGGTGGCCCGCCACGTCGACGAGGTCATGGACGTGCCGGTGTACGGGGGCGTGCACCAGCGGGCGGCCGCACTCATGCACCAGCTCATCCGCGTTCCGGCGCTGGACTTCGCCAATGAGCACTTCGCCGCCGTCGTCGCCGCCTCCTACCTCAGCGCCTCCGGCGTGATCGTCACCGCCGAACCCAAGCACGCCGTCGAGCTCGCCGCCCGCATCCGCGACGGGCAGGCGGACGTACGCGAAACCGCCACCGCCATCCGCACCTGGTACCGGTAGTTCCTGTCGCCGATCAACGGCTGGCCGGCCCGGTCGGCGACCAGGCCGGGCTCGACCTCGAACACGGCCGGCAGGGTCTCGCGCTCGCCGGCCTTTGGGCTCCCTTGTCCCAGGCGCCGGTCGATCCCCCTGAAGTCGGCCGTCTACACGGTGGTACGCCTGCGCGGCGGCACGGCGGCGCCCGCTGCCGGGCGGGCGGGTTGCCGTCGACCGCCGGAGGGCGGACATTCGTGGTGGTGCTGTCGGCGGATTCCCCGCCTCGGGAGATCGCTCGTCGGCAGGGTGTCCGGACGGTGTGGAGGTGGGTGTAGCGATGGGCAGGGTGGAGGAGTCGATCGACGTGGACATGCCGGTCCGCGTCGTCTATGACCAGTGGACGACCTTCGAGCGCTTCCCGGAGTTCATGGAGGGCGTGGAGGAGGTCAGGCAGCTGGACGACCTGCACGCCCACTGGAGGACGAAGATCGCCGGGTTGTCCCGTGAGTTCGAGACCGAGATCATCGAACGCGTCCCCGACGAGCGCGTGTCCTGGCGCACCAGCAGCGAGAACGTGAAGCACACCGGCATGGTCTCCCTGCAGCCGATCGATGCGACCCACACGCGCGTCAGGATGACCATGGACTTCCAGCCCACCGGCTTTGCCGAGAAGGCCGCCGACAAGCTGGGTGTGCTCGATCGCCAGGTGAGGGGCGACCTGCGTCGCTTCAAGCACTTCATCGAGGAGCGCGGCACCCAGAACGACACCCGGGGCGAGGGCCGAACCCGGTAACGGGGGCCGCGCCGGGGAGCGCCGGTACCGGTCGTATTTCGGTGGGGACCGAACGGTGAAGGCCGTAGGTTCTCCGGCATGGATCTTTCAACGACGGGCGTGGCCCCGACGGACGGCAGGACGCTGGCGGCGGCTTCGACGACAGTGGTGCTGTGGGCGTCCGCGTTCGTGGCGATCCGGAGTGCGGGCGAGCACTTCGGGCCCGGGGCGCTCGCGCTCGGCCGGCTGCTGGTGGGGGCGGTGGCGCTGCTCGGACTGCTCGTGTACCGCCGGGAGGGCCTGCCCCCGCGACCGGCCTGGCCGGGAATAGCCGCCTCGGGCGTGCTCTGGTTCGGTCTGTACATGGTCGCGTTGAACTGGGGCGAGAAGCAGGTCGACGCGGGCACGGCGGCCATGCTGGTCGGCATCGGACCGGTGCTGATCGCCCTGCTGGGCGGCTGGCTGCTGCGTGAGGGCCTCCCGCCCAAACTGCTGGCCGGCATGGCGGTCTCGCTGGCCGGGGCGGTCGTGGTGGGCCTCTCCATGTCGGGCGGGGGCGGCAGTTCGGTGCTCGGCATCGTGCTCTGCCTGCTCGCGGCCGTGGCCTACGCGGCAGGAGTGGTGAGCCAGAAGCCGGCACTACGGCACGCCACCGCACTCCAGGTGACGACGTTCGGCTGTCTGATCGGCGCGGCGGCCTGCCTGCCGTTCGCTCCACAGCTGGTATCGGACCTGGCGGCCGCGCCACTGTCCGCGACGCTCGACGTGGTGTACCTGGGCCTGTTCCCGACCGCGCTGGCGTTCACCACCTGGGCCTACGCGATCTCCCGGACGACCGCCGCACGCATGGGTGCGATGACCTACTCGGTGCCGGCCCTGGTCGTGCTGATGGCCTGGCTGCTGCTCGGCGAGGCACCCGCAACGCTGACCCTGGCGGGCGGCGCCCTCTGCCTGGCCGGCGTCGCCGTCTCCCGTCGCGGCTGATCGAAGGCGGCAGCTGATCGAAGGCGGCGGCTGAGAGAAGAGACGGGGTGACGGCCGGCCGTGCGAGCGGCGTCGGCACCCCGGGCGATGCTCACGCCCGGCCTGCCAACTCCCTCGCGGAGCATGCCGAGGTGCACGCGCCCGTACCGGATGGGCCGGCCGCGGGCAGACCGCACCCGAGTCTTCCGTACCGTCAGTCCGGGTAGGGACAGCGCCCGTCGGGACGTGGGGCTGTCCCTACCGCGCACCGGCCGGTTGCCCGGATGGTCCGGCGGGCGCCGAACGAACAGTCTGGGACGTCCGGATATCCCGAGGAAAGGGCCGTTTCCTTGCGGAAGTTGATCCGCCGTCGGGCGGCGCGTGTCGTCGCCGTCGCCGGCCTGGCGCCGCGCTAAGCACCACCATGCCGGCCGGAAGTGCCGGAGCGATCGTCAACGGGACGGATTCCACCGAGCGTCATCCGTTCATGGCGTCGATCCCGATGTCGGCCCCGGCCTACGATCCGGCCGACGGTGTCTGCGGAGCGTCGCTCATCGATCCGCAGTGGGTGCTGACCGCGGCCCACCGCGTGGCGCAGCCGGACGTGAAGCTCGACGGGATCGTCCGGATCGGCGGCGACCGGCGGCATTCCGGCTGCACCGTCCGGGGCACCGAGGCGGGCGCCGGAACTCGTCGGAGTGACTCCGCCCCCGGCGTCCCCTGCTCGCAGGGCCCTGGTCTCCACGGCAATGCGCCCGCCTACGCGGAGCTGGATCCGCGAGACCATCGGCCACAACCCGTGATCCATCACTCGCGGGCCTGAGGCCCAGGTCCGTGGCCGGTCCGGTGCCCCCGTGCCTGCGGCTCGGCCTTCCAGGAGCGCATCACCGGGTCTGTGTCCCAGGTCTCACTCGGCTCTGTCTGGTTCGTTCGCGTCCCGATGTGGTGGGATGTGGCGTCACGAGATGATGACCGCTGACGGGGGTGCGGGTTGAGGAGTGGACGGCTGCTGGGGGCCGGGCTGGACGCGGATGCGGTCCGGCTTTCCGCTGTGGGTCTGGTTCGTCTGGCCGCGGACGAGTGGCTGGGCGAGGCGGCAGGGGCGCCGGCGTGGGTGTGGCAGATACGGGCGGCCTCGTTCGCGGACACGTGGCTGGCCTTCGCCGAACCGGCCGCGCCGGGGCTGCGGGTGCCGGCGGGAGCGGTGATGCGGTCGGTCGTGTCCCGGGCCGCGGAGCTGGTGCTCCAGGCCCGGGAGGAGGACGCTCCGGCGGCGCTGGAATGGCTGGGCCGGCGGTCGGCCGAGGCCCGTGACCAGGCGCGGCGCGCGGATGCCGCGCACCCGGCGGAGCCTGCCGCGCTTGCCCTTGTCTGGCATGGCATCCAGGCGATCACCACCGGCGGCGATCACTCCGCCGCGGGCCGGGAGTCCCATGACCGGCGCATCGCCGAACGGTGCGAGGCGTACGTCCGCGAGCGGCATCACCGCCAGGACACCCTCGCGCTCCTGCTGTCCTGTGCCCGGACTGCCGCGACCGCGCTGGTGGAGGTGAGCGACGGCGACCCGGGCCGGGCCGACCGGTGGCTGGAGGAACAGGCCGCTCGGTGCATGCCGCCCGGCGGCCCCGTGCCGCTCTGGGTACCGGGCCGGCCCGGACAGCCCGCCGGTTGACCCGCCCGCCCGGCGAACACCACAGCCGGGCGCCGTTCGACGCCGCCAGGCCCCGGCCCCGGCCCGCCTGTCGGCCGGGCCCGGGGCGCCTCATCCCAGCCCTGGCAGGCGCCGCAGCTCGCCGATCCTCAGGACTCGTGCGAGCAGGACGAACAGGGTGACCATCGCGATGCCGCCTGCGGCCAGGCCCAGCACGGGTGCCCATGCGGCCGACGTGACGGCGGCGGAGCAGCAGCGGGCCACGAACCAGCCGAGCGCCCCGGCTGCGACGGCGGAGGCGGTGAGCTTGCCGTAGGTGCGGCACAGCCTTCTGCCGTCCAGCCGGCCTTCGAGGCGGCGTCGCAGCAGCTGCGCGGTGACGAGCAGACCGATCGCGTAGGAGGCGGCATAGGCGCCCGCCAGGCCGGTGACCGCCCAGCGCGGGGGCATCAGCAGATGGCAGGCGGTCGCCAGGGCGATGTTGGTCGTACTGATCCACACGGCCATCCAGAACGGGGTCCGGGTGTCCTCGAAGGCGTAGAAGCCGCGTAGCAGCAGGTACTGCGCGGAGAAGGGGATCAGGCCGAGTCCGAAGGCCTGGAGCATGTGGCCCAGAGGCACGATGGACGCGGGATCGGCGTGCCCGTGCGCGAAGATCACCTGCGCCGTCTCCGGGCCGAGGGCCACGAAGAAGAAGGCGGCGGGAACGATGACGACGCCGCTCACCCGCAGGGCCCGGGAGAGGTCGTCACGCATGTCGTCCAGGCGGTGTTCGGCCACGGCCCGGCTCATGCGCGGCAGCAGGGCGGTGACCAGCGAGACGGTGATGACCGACTGCGGCAGTGACCAGATGGTCTGCGCGTAGGTGTACGCGGAGAAGCCCACGCCGGCCTTGGGCAGTGCCGTGTCCGCGGCCGAGGCGTAGCGGGTCACCACGGTGCTCGCCACGAGGTTGGTGAGGACGAACAGCAGGGTCCAGCGGGCTGCGCCGATGCTCTTGCCCAGGCCCGTGCCGCGCCAGTCGAAGCGTGGGCGGAAGCGGAACCCGGCGGCTCTGGCGAACGGGATCAGGGCGAGCGCCTGGACCGCCAGGGCCACCGTGGTGCCCGCGCCGAGCAGGGTGACCTCGGTCCGGGTGATGTCCTGGACCGAGCCCGGGGCGGTCATCATGCCGAGGTAGACGCCGAACATGGCGACCAGGACGATGTTGTTGAGGACCGGGGTCCACATCATCGCGCCGAACTTGTCCCGGGCGTTGAGCACTTGGCCCAGGATGCTGAACAGCCCGTAGAAGAAGATCTGCGGGAGCAGGAAGCGCGCGAAGACCACCGTCAGCCGGAACGCCTCGTGGTTGGCCGGTGTGTCGCGCTGGTAGAGGCCGATGATCTGCGGCGCCGCCCAAACCGCCAGCAGCGTGCCGATCCCCAGTACGGACATCGTGAGGGTGACCAGGCGCTGCTCGAAGGCGCGTCCGCCGTCCGGGTGCTCGCTCCTGGCCCTCACCAACTGCGGTACCAGTACGGAGTTCAGGGCTCCGCCGATGAGCAGGAAGTACAGGCTCGCCGGTACGACGTTGGCCTGGTTGTAGGTGGTGGCCAGCAGCCCCGTCCCAAGTGCCCCGGCTTGCAGGACGGTTCTGAGAAGTCCCGTCGCGCGGGACACCATCGTCCCCGCGGCCATCACCATGGACGAGCGCATCAGCCCGCCCTTGCCCGCACCCGGCTTCGGGGCGGCGTGCCGCCCTCGCTTCAGCTTCCCCCGTGACCGCGTTGTCGCCGCAGCCTGCGTCCCCTCCAGCATGGGCCCAATCTACGTCCTCAAGATCGCCGTCATGCGGGCCGGTCCGGATCTCCGGTCGGGCCACGGCCCCGACCCGTCGGGCCGGCGGACGAGTCCGAGTCGCGGGGTCACGCAGGCCGCCGCCCGTCGGCCCCCGGCACCGTGCGACGAGCCCGCCCCTGCCGGCGGCCGCGCCCCTCGCTGCGAGAGGAGGCGGCCGGCCGCCACCGAGCGCCCTGAGTCCGCGCAACCGCTGTCCGTGACAACGGAATCGATGGCACCATGGAAGCCCAAGGACGGACTCGGGGGATCGGCGGAAGCATGCTGGCGGAGTCACTGGTCGCGCTGGCCACCGCCGGATCGACGGCTCTGGTCGGGGCGATGGCGACCGATGCCTGGCAGACCACCCGGACCGGGGTGTTGCGACTCTTCGGACGCAACGGGCCCGCGGACGCCGGGGAGAACGGGCAGGAGGTTGCGCCGGATCCCGGCGGTCACATCGCCCTGGCCGCGGCACAGTTGGACGGCGATGCCGCCCTGGTGGCGCGGGCCGACGATACGGAGCTGGCCCGGCGCAGCCTGCTGCCCGGCTGGCAGTTCCGGCTCCAGGAGCTGCTGCGAGAGAATCCCGAACTCGCCGGTGAACTGAGGGATCTGACGCAGCGAATGCGGAGCTCGCTCCCCGACGCCGAGCAGCAGTGGGTCCAGCACGTTGTCGCCCACGATCACTCGCAGGTGTTCGCCGCGCAGGGCGGGAACGTGATCGTTCACCGGGAGCCCGGCGGCACGCAGTGAGTTCCCAGCACGTCGCCGCGGCCGGCGGGTTCGCCTACGGGTGATCGGCGCCGACATCCACGTCCTCGGGGGCGGCACGCCGCTGTACGTCCCCGAGAACTGGCGACCCCCGCCGGAGACTGGCGAGATTGTGCAGCGCGGCGGCGAGGTGGCGCTGATGAGAGGCGGGGTCGGCGGCGGCCAGTCGCCGGCGGATCGCGACGGCCTCCTCGGCGGCAGCGCAGGCGGCTGTGAACCACCCCAGGGAGCCGAGGACAGTTCCCAGCCCTACCAGGGAAAAGGCGAGGTCTGGTTGGAACCGCGCCGGCTCGGCTCGGGCCAGTAGGCGGCGGATCGCAACCGCCTCCTCAAGGGCGGTCCGGGCTTCCTCCAGCCTCCCCATCAGCACCGACATCGCCCCCACGTCATGCAGTGAGTGGGCGAGGAGGGTTTGGAAGGCCTCCGGATCGGACCGTGCGAGTCGCCGCCGGGTTGCCACGGCCTCCTTGTACGCGGCAAGGGCCTCCTGCTGCTGCCCCGCCTGCCGTCGGTGGTCACCGAGGACATGCATCGCGCGGGCGAGGTCGGGCTCATGGGCCGTGGGATCGGCCTCGGCCAGCCGTCGACGGATCGCCACGGCCTCTTCAGTCGCTGTCACCGCCTCTTGCCACCAGCCCGCTTCTGACAGGCGCACCCCGAGCTCGAACAGGGAGCGCGTCAGAGCGAGGGCGGGCTCGGGTGCGGTGGGGTCGGCCTCGGCCAAACGGCGCCGGATGGCGATGCCTTCCTCCGTCGACGCCAGGGCCTTCCGTCGTTGGCCCAAGGTGGCCTGAAACCGGCTGAGGCCATGGAGCGACATGGCGAGACGGGACTCATCACCCACGGGATCGTCCGTCTGCAGTGAGCGATACCCGTCCACCGCCTTCTCGGCGGCGTCCAGCCCTCTCCGGTAGAGGCCCGCGTGATACATGCGGACGCCGAGGTTGAAGCGGATCGCCGCCCGTCCGGCGGGGTCGTCGGTCCGCGACAGGCGGTACTGGGCCAGGCGGTCGGTGAGATGGGCCATGCCGATGTCGAGGTCGGCGCGGCCTCCGGCGGGAAAGTGCGCCTCGACGGCTTCCAGGAGTGCGGGATCGACGTCGTCGAACCCGGCCAGGGCGGTCAGGACGGTGCTTCCGGCGGTGACCGCGAGCAGGGGATCCGCTCGCAGCAGTGGGTAGAGGTGTGTGGGGCCGAGGTGGGGCCAGCGTTCCGCCGCAGCGGTGAGGAAGGTGATCGCCCGTGGGATCCACTGCGCGGGTGTGCCCTCACCACCGCGGGCGAGCAGGGCGGTGACGGTGGGCCCGGCCCAGGACTGTGCCGGATAGGCGGCAGCGTGGCCCGGCAGGGTCAGCGCGAGAAAGTCCTCCGCGAGACGATCCGGGTACAGCGGTTCCAGGACCGTTCCCTGGGCGAGGTGGGCCGGGGGGTAGCAGACGGTGTGGTCGGTGACGACCCTGGCGGCCGGTGTCGGGAGCCGGAGGCCTTCGACGACCGCTGTACCCGCGGGGCGGGCGAGCGGGCCGGTGAGGGCAGCGGTGAAGACCGTCCGGTTCATCACCTCCGGCGGAGTCGTGAAGCTCCGTACGGTGGGGGTGAGTTCGTGGGTCGCATCGCCGTAGAGGTGCTGCCAGTGGAGGTGCTCGCGGTCCAGGAGGTAGCTGGTCAGGCCGGCCATGTCGCGCGGCGGGCGGCGACCGATGGCGTGTGCGTCGACAGCGACGAGGGCGGCGATGTGCACGGCCAGGGTCAGGCCGAAGTCCGGGTGGTCCAAGGGCCCTGGTGGGCCGATGCCGACGGCAGGCGTGTCGTACCGGGCGGCGAAGCCGTCGCGGGCAGCGGTGAACATCTCCAGACGCTCCCCCGCCCCGTCATCGCTGTCGGGCAGTGCCGGGAGCAGCCGGCTGGAGGTGCCGGCCTGGTGGTTGGCCAGGACCCCGCTGACGGCGGGCCAGGGGTCGCCGCTGCGGGCCAGCATCAGGATGCGGGTGCGGATGGCGGACTGCTGGAGTAGCGCGTTGCCGAACAGCCAGGTCAGGTGGGTCAGGAGCCAGCGGTCGGCGTAGTCGATGATCAGCAGGAGGCCGGCGGCACCGTCGAGGCGCAGATCCTGACTGCCGGGGGGCGGCAGGACGGTGCCGGGGCCATGGGTGGCGGTGATGACCTTCCATCCGTCCGCCAGTGATTCCTGCGCGAACTTGGCGGCCAGGCGAGTCTTGCCGGCGCCGCCGGGGGCGTGAAGCCAGCGGGCGGCCAGCCGGGGGCCTTCCTGGCGCCAGCGGCGTAGGCCGGCGAGCTCTTGCTGTCGGCCGGTGAAGTCGACAACGGCGAAGCGGGCGTTGAGCATCCGGCTGGGCAGCTCTCGCAGAAATTCCGGGTCCGTGCGCGGTGCTGGGCGCCAGTTCTCCAGGAGGTACAGCGGTACGCCGTCGCCGGAGACGTGGACGTCCGCCCCGATCGCCCCGTAGGCGAAGCCGTTCTCCGCCCGCACCACCTGCCCCAGGGGCTCGGGCTCCTGCGGCTGCCCGGGCTCTGATGCGGTGGACATCACCGGGGCTCCCCTGCGGCCGGATCGGGGGACTGTGCGGGTGGCCGGCGCCTGGAGCCGGACTCGGAGGCAGAAGCCTTCGTCTGCCGACCGACCGACTCCACCACCTCATCAGCGAACTCCGACCGCCCTCACCGCCGGGCGGCCTTGCCTTGTTCCGTGCCGTGCCGTGCCGTGCCGTGCCGTGCCGTGCCGTGCCGTGCCGTGCTGCCGTGCTGCCGTGCTGCCGACCACGGTGCCGCCCGCACGCCCCGTCCGGTAGACGGCCCACCGAGGCTCTCAAGCCGGTCGCGGTCCGGGTGACCGGCGGCGACGTGATCCAGGTCATGGTGTCGCCCCGGAGGGGGTTACTTGACATATTCAATTATCGAGCTCTACCGTCGAATCTGTTACTTGAGGACATCAACCATCAAGCACATCAAAACTTCTTGTCCAGGAACACCGGGAGCACCACCATGAAGGCCATCACCTACCAGCGCTACGGCAGCCCCGACGTCCTGGAGTACGGCGACGTCCCCGAGCCCAAGCTGGGCGCCGACGCCGTCCTGGTCCGGGTCCGGGCCGCCGCGGTGAACCCGGTCGACTGGAAGATCCAGGCCGGCTACCTGGACAGCGTGCTCGACGCCGTCTTCCCCGTCATCCCCGGCTGGGACGTCGCCGGCGTGGTCGAGCAGGTCGGCGTCGGCGTCACCGAGTACGCGCCCGGGGACGAGGTCATCGGCTACGTCCGCGAGGACATGGTCGGCCGTGGCACGTTCGCCGAGTACGTCGCCGCCCCGGTGCGCACCCTGGCCCGCAAGCCCGCCGCCCTCGACTTCGAGCAGGCCGCCGGGCTCCCCCTGGCCGGCCTCACCGCCTACCAGGCCCTGACCGGCGCCCTCGAGATCAAGCCCGGCGAGACCGTCCTGGTGCACGCCGCGGCCGGTGGCGTCGGCTCGCTGGCCGTCCAGATCGCCCGCGCCCTCGGCGCCCGGGTGATCGGCACCGCCAGCGAGCGCAACCACGACTACCTGCGGACGCTCGGCGCGGAGCCCGTCACATACGGCGAAGGCCTCGCCGACCGGGTCCGGGTGCTGGCCCCAGAGGGCGTGGACGCCGTACTCGACCTGATCGGCGGCGAGGCACTGCAGGCCTCCCCCGCCCTGCTGGCCCCCGGCGGGCGGCTGGCGTCCATCGCCGACGGCGCGGTCCTGGCCGCCGGCGGGCGCTACGTCTTCGTCCGACCGGACCACGCCCACCTGACCGCACTCGCCGAGCTCGCCGACAGCGGGGCGCTGACCGTCGAGGTCGCCGCGACCTTCCCCCTGGAACGCGCCGCCGACGCCCAGCGCCTGAACGCCGACGGGCACACCCGCGGAAAGATCATCGTCACCGTCCCCTGATCCGACCGCCCGAGGGGGCGGCGGCCCGGGCCGCCGCCCCCGGTCACAGCACGACCGCCCCGCCTGGTCCGCCCTGCCCGGACCACCCGAGGCGCCGGCCCCGGCGCCGCCGCCCGAAGGATCACGTCGTGTCCATAGTCGTCATCGCCGACTGGCTCGCCGCCGCCGGCTCCGAGCAGCGCGTGGCCGAGCTGCTGCCCGCCCTCACCGAGGCCGCCCTCGCGCAGCCCGGCGTCCTCGCGTTCCGGGCCGTGCGCTCGCAGCGCGACCACGCCGCGTTCGTCGTCATCGCGGAGTACGAGAACCGAAACGCGCAGGCGGCGCACCAGGACGCCGACCACTACCGCGAACTCGTCCTGGACGGCATCGCCCCGCTGCTCATCGACCGCCAGTCCGAGGACTACTCGCTCCTCTGAGCAGGCCGCCGTCCGCCCCCTCGCCCGCCGATGCCCGTGCCGGACCGGGGGCCGATCCGCCGCCGGTGTGCGGCCGGCAGGCGTAAGAGGTGGTCCACGACGTGGCGGGGGACGTCGAGCGTGGCGACATAGGTGACCAACTTGAAGCCCCTGGTGGTTGCGGACATGATCTCGTGGTGAGACCTGACCTACCAGGGGCTTTACGTGCGTCTGCGGTCAGGTGTGGTCCGTCCGACTCGCCTTCGCCAGGCGGTAGTTCACACCGCCTCGCGCAGATCATCTCCCTGAGAGAACGTCACTGGCCGGCCCGTTCTTCCGTGGGCTCGGCGGACGAGCCGGCTAACGCACCACGCGGTAGCGGAGGTAGACGACTCTCGAGTTGAAGGTGCGGGTCTCGACGAGTTCGAGATCCACCCGGCGCTCGCGCTGGGGAAAGAACGGAATGCCACCGCCAACCAGCACCGGGTAGACCATGGCCCGGTACTCGTCGATCAGATCCGACGCAGCCGCCTCGGCGGCGAGAGTCGCGCCGCCGATCGCGATGTCGCCCTCCCCCGGCTCGGCTCGCAACCGCTCGATCTCCTCCGCCAGGCCGCCGGAGGCCAGGCGGGCATGGCCCTGCACCGCCGACAGCGTGGTCGAGAACACCACCTTCGGGAGCGGCTTCCAGAGCGAGGTCCACTCGCGCATTGAGTCGTCGAGCGATGGATCCTGGTCGGCGGTCTCCCAGTACAGCATCGTCTCGTACAGTCGTCGTCCCAACAGGTGGACGCCGACCTCTCGAATCTCGTCGATCCAGAAGCGAAAGACCTCCTCGTCGGGCACCGTCCAGTCGAAGTCGCCGTCCGGCCCGACGATGTAGCCGTCAAGTGAGACGTTCATCGAATAGGTCACGCTGCGCATCAGAAGCCCTCCTCGGTGACGGGTTCGACTGTACGACCGCCGGACGCCGCAGACTCATCGCGGCTCGCGGGCCCCCTGGGCCGAGTCACCTCACGAGATCATTTCGTTGAGAAAACCTCACTGGCCGAGTTACTGGAGCAGTTCTGACTTCCCGTGACAGGCCCCACGCGGACCTGGGGATCGGGTGACCGTCCCGTGTAGCCAATCCCGGTGATTCGAGGACGTCTCCGGTCTGCTAGAGCGACTGCGAGAGGCGCCCGACCCAGCCGAATCCATTGATATGCAGCATCCCCGGTATCAGTTCCGTTCCAATAGGTTCGCATCTCTCATCTTGGCGAGAAGTGCGTTGAAATCAGCCTTCAGCTGAGCAATGTCCGTCGCTCTCGAGTCCGCCTGTCCTGTCACGCCATGAGGAAGTGGTTCAATGATCCCCGGCTTTGCATCCAGGTCATAGATAGTCTGCCATTGAAGGTGATTGTCAGAAGTCAGGCCTCCGACACTCCGCCCCGGCCCCGGCTGTTGCCAGGACTGCGGCTCCTTCACACCGGAGACCTTGAGCAGCCGGTCCGACGGGCCACCTATATAGGCGATCAGTCGATACACGAATCCATTGGCGCTCGCCGGCTTGACGGTTTGCCCTATCTTGTAGTGCTTTCCGTCACTCCAGGAAAGAGCCGCCGACCGCCTTCCACACGGGGCGTTCACCGCCCACCCGATCGGGCCTTGGCGCGCCGTTGCTCCGGTGGCATTGAGAAGCAGATCACCCGGGCCGTAGAAGTTGCAGCTACCGGCAGACGTATTCCAGGGAGTTCCATCATGAACAATAGCGATTCGCCGCTCACCGAAGAGGTAGTTTCCAATCCAGGCTTCCGGAAGCATCAGAGCGCCGGGGACCGGACCATTTTCGTACGCGGTTTGATAGTACGTGTGGTGATCCGCCGGGCTCACGAGGGATGTTTCGATCCGGCCCTTGATGGCGTCGGGAGCCGTCTGGACTTGGACACGGAAGAGGGCGCTCCACTGGCCGTCCGGCGTGAGGGAGCCATAATCCTGAATGATCGTGGAATCCGAGGCATCCCCGAGTTTGTTGACCGTTGAGAACTCAATCCCATACTTGCCCTCACATCTCCATACCAAATGATCGAGCTCTTCAAGCGTCTGCCCGACCTCCTTCGGGAAATCAGGCATGCCATCGGGGGGTTTACCCTTCTTTCCGAACGTGCGCCCGGCATGGACTGCTCGATAATAGTATCCGTTCCCGGGCGTCTGCAGCTCGCCTTCCTCGATATCGACTCCCGTCCCCGCCTCGGAGATAAAATACTCGGGATATTTGGAATACTTGTTCGTCACTTTCAGGGTGGAAGGCCCTTTTTTGACGGCGCCATAGCCCCAGTATGTCGAGTCCGAGGTGATAATCATATCCCCTCCGACTACAGCGATATTCCCGCCCTTGAACACCGACGGGGCATCCCCTTCGCCGTAGCAGCCGATGTACACGGCGAACTGTGGGGCCTCGTGATCACAGCTGTACTGTCGGTGACGGTTGTGCGCCGCGTGACACGAAACAAAGGTGCAGCCCAAGAATGAACTGTCGTGAATTCCATCGCGCCCATTGGTTGCTGCAGAAACATTCATGGCCAGCATGGCATTTGTTTCATCGTTGCCGTGACTACCGATGTCGAGCCCATGTTGGCCATTGTTGGCGAGAACGCAATCACGTATCTGCGTGAGGTTGGCATTGGCCGTCGGCCCGAAATCAGGCCCATGGCTTGCGTATATTGTCATTCCATTACGCCTGAAGACGGAAACCCCCACCGTCTCGATCAACGGGCCGTGCGCCAGAACTCGTATGCCATCCATCTGCGGAGCCTGATAGAAGGTGGGGGCAAATTTCCCTTGGTCGGGATCCGACTTGAGGGTGAACTGGCGAAGCACAGCATAGTCTGCACGATCATTCGAGGGATCCGGCGCAGGCGGTCCGGAGGTCCAGGAGCCCACCAGGGCAATTGCACAATAAACAGTCTCCCCGGCAACCGGACCGATACCGGTCGCAGTAGAGAGGTTGAAATCTCCTGTTTTCACATCTGCGAGTATGCGAGTATTTTCAGTGACCCCAAGACCAGCTCCCCCAGCTCCCTCCAGAATGCAATGGTGCCTGACAACAAGAGGCTTCGTAATCCGGTAGTCTCCCGGAGGAAGGTAGACGACTTTGCCATGAGCAGTGCCGAGTCGCATCGCGCAGTCGAGGGCGCTTTGGATCGCGCCCGTGTCGTCGTCTTTGTTGTTTCCCACCGCTCCGAAGTCGAGCACGCTCAGCCGCGTGTCGCGGCGGGGCCGGATTGTCACCGTGCCCGATTCATCGCAGTCACCAATCCAGTTCGGAGCGCTCACACATTTGTCAATCTCATCCGCAGCGCGGACGATCTGTCCCGAACTGTTGACGCCAACCGCGCCGAACCTACCGCGGCCCAGGCGGCCGCTGAAAGCACCACCTATTTGGACTTTGACGTCATCTCCAGCCCTTTTTGCCGGCTCCAGCGCAACCCCGAAGAACGGAATGGTATGTAACTCCTCGACAGCAGGGACAGTGACGGTGATCGGTTTGACAGCAGGAGGGGTGGGGGTGGCCGGTGATCCTGTGGTGCGGACCACCTGGCCAGCCTTGATCGGTTGTGCGGCTCGCACAATGACGATGTCCATCAGAACGTCCCTTCCGTCGAGGCCACATCGGTCGGAAGGCTGGGCGAGAGCGCGGCCGAAGCGCGCGAGCACACTCGACCTCGGCGCCGAAGGCCGGAACCCTTCGGCAGTACTGCGCTCGCATCTTTTGCCTAACCCCATATACCTCCAGGCTAGGCGTGGGCATCAGCCTGCGCAGATCGGCAAGGCCTGATGGCCATCCAACCGTGGTCACCATCCGCAATCACGCGCTGAAGGCATTTGGCGAAATCGCGTATTGCTCGCCGCCGGCAGCGTCTCCCAGCTGCGCACCGACCAGCGGCCCGGAAGGCCCAGACCGGCGGTGGAGGCGTCCCGGAGGCTGCCGAAGAACCCGCCGATCGCGTTCTCCTCGCCGTGGCCGAGGAACCAGTTCTCCAGCGGGGCGGTGGGCCCGAGGACGAGCTCCGGCCCGGTACGTGCGGGCCGGCCGGAGACCCGCTCCGGCCGGCTCTCACCCCGGTCTCACTGGGCCTGTGCCGGCTCCGGACGATCCGGCCCGGTGCCGGTCACCACCGCCACCGGGGCCCTCAGCCGGTTGGCGGGGCAGGCTGCCGAGTCGTCCTGACCGGTGCCGAGCAGCACGCTGCCGGTGGATCCCGTCACGGTGAGCGGGCCGTTGAGCGTGGAGCCGCAGATCTCGACGGCCAGCGCGGCGGTGGCGGCCGCCGGACCGTCGATCTCCGCGCCGGAGACGGCCAGCGCCCCGCCCGGCTGCACCGAGAGCGGCCCCTGCTGGCGACCGCCGGGCCCGATGCAGATCGACTGGCCGTCCGCTACGACCAGGGGCCCGTGGTGTGCCGTCGTCAGACAGGGACGGGTGAATCCGACCGTGACCGCGGCCGGGGCGGTGGTGCCGCGCGGCACGAAGGCGGTGGATCCGCTGTAGTCGGCGGTGATGCTGTGCGCGCCGGGCCGCAGGGAGCCGGTGGTGTAGGCGGCGCGGCCCGCGGTGAGCGGGACGGTGGTGAGCGGCGCTCCTCCGTCGCGGAAGGTGACCGTTCCGGTGGGGGTGCCGTCCTTCGGGTCCGCCGGGAGGACGGCGGCGGTCAGGGTGACGGGGTGTCCGAAGAGGGGGGTGGCGGTGTCCGTGGTGAGCGAGGCGGACGCGCCGTACCTGAACGAGACGACCGCCCTGCCGCTGCCGTGGTTGACACCCGGGGTGAGCGAGACGTCGGTCGTGCCCGGGGCCGCGAAACCGCTGCCGCCGCCACCGCCCGCGCCGTAGAGGTTGCCCGGGTTTCCGCCGCCGGAGCCGCCGGCACCGCCGAAGTAGCCGCCGCCACCACCGCCGCCACCGTTGCCGCCGCGGGCGCCGTTGCCGCCGGGGCCGCCGCTGCCCGGGTTGGCCAGGCCGGTGTTGGGGTCGGTGTCGCTGCCGGCCGTGCCGGGGCCGCCGAGCGCGGAGTTGGGGCTGCCGGTGCCGGGAGCGGTCTGGCCGCCACCGCCGCCGGCGACGCCGGACCCGTCCGGGCCGCCGCCCTGGCCGCCGGGCTCGCCGGTGAAGCCGCCGCCGGCCACCAGCACCCGGTCCGCGGCTCCGAAGGAACCGACCCGCACGTCGGTGGCGCCGCCGCCGGAGCCGCCGCCACCGTGGGCGCCGCCGCCGCCGGAGCCGTGGCCGAAGCCGCCGGGCCGGGCGTACTCGCCGTGCCGGGAGGAGCCGGGGATCCCGGCCGCCCCGACGGTGATCTGCAGGTGCTGACCGGCGGTCACGGCCAGCGTCGCCCTGGTCCGGCCGCCGAGCCCGCCGGGTGCCCCGGTGTTCGGCGGGTTGGGGTCGACGAAGCCGGCGGCGCTGCCGCCCTCGGCTCCGGACAGCTCGACACCCACCTCGACGACCCCGGCGGGGACGGTGAAGGTGTCGGTGCCCGGGTCGGAGTAGGTGCAGGCGGGCGATGACGCGGTGAAGACGCCGTGGCTGCCGCAGGCCGTCGGCGCGGCCGGCTCGGTGGCCGCGGCGACGGGTGCCAGGACGGTGGCGAGCAGGCCGGTCGCGCCGGCCAGTGCGAGGGTCCTGGTCCGAGTGCCGGCCGGGGTGGCGGCCGGGGCGGCGGTTCTGGCCTGGGCGGCGGCCGGGCTGGGCTTCGGGTGACGGTTCATGAAGTGGCTGTGCCTCTCCGGCCCGTGCGGGCCGAGGGTGGGGAGGGTGTGACCGGCGGTGCGGCCCGGCGGATGGCGGGGCCGCACCGCGGCTGTCGAGGTGCGGGAGGCCTCAGACGCCGTCGTCGGCGCAGAGCGCCCACGCGTCGGAGTAGGTGTTCGGCGAGCTGCCACCGCCGGTGTGCGTGACGGCCGTCCAGTACGCGGCGGTGGTCGTCCCGTCGCCCACCGGGGTGCCGCCGGAGGTGCTGGGGAAGCTTCCGTTGAGGTGGTCGCCGACGGATCCCGGTCCGGTGAAGTCCGTGGTCGTCACGCTGCCCCCGCTCACGGCGGCTCCGCCGCTGACGAGCTTCCCGTCGTTCCCGCCACAGCCGACCGTCACCGTCTGGCCTGCGGTGGCCGCGGTCGGACCGCTCACCTCGCTGTAGCGGACCGTCACGGTCGTGCCGCTGACGCCGATGCCGTTCCCGCTGCAGATCGCGTACGCGTATGTGGTGTTGTTGTTGTTCCCGCCGCCGCCGTTCCAGCCGACCGCCGCCCAGGAGTCCGGGTTGGTCTCACCGTCGGCCGCGGCCTTCTGGCCGTAGTCGTGGGCCGCGTTGTTGAAGGTCGGGAAGCTCGCGATCGGCTTCAGGCTGCCGACACTGGCCGGCGTGATCCGGGCGCCGCCGCCGAGCAGGCGGGTGTTGGCCGGACAGGTCGCCACGACCAGGCCCACCGTTCCGCTGCCGGTGGGGCCGGCGGTCTTGTTCATGACCACCTGGGTGTGGTTGATCAGGTTGCTGGCGAAGCACACCGCGTACGGGGTGGACGAGAAGTCGGCGTTGACCGCGCCGCCGCTGCCGCCGATGCCGAGCCAGTGTGTGACATCGGTGCCGACGACCCCGGTCGAGCCGGTGTATTCGGTGCTGCCGTCCGGGCTCGGAGCGGTCCCGTTCACCTTGTTGCCGTTCGACGAGGTGCCCGTGCCGATGGCCTGGCTGATCCCGCCGCCGGAGACCAGCCCGGCGGCGCAGTCCGCGTGGGTGGAGATCTCGGAGAACGCGCTGCCCGGGCCAGCGGTGGCGCCGGGCGTCTTCACGGTGACGCCCACCGTGTTGGCGTACGCGATTCCGGGCACCGCCACGGCCAGGACGGCCGCGGCGGCCACGCCCCGGCCGGCGAGCCTGCGCATCAACGACTTCTTCATCTGGATCACTCTTTCCGGAACCCGACGCGCCGTGAAGTGTCCGGCGGCGTTGTCCCTTGAGGCATCGTCTGGGAGGAGCGATGCACATCCTGGACAGCTACACCCGGGTAGACCACTGGTGATCCACACGGCGCCTCGGCGGCCCGGCTGGGCGATCGACCAGCCGGGAGCCCGCGCCGGCGGCGGCCGAGGTGCCGCCGCGGGCTCGCGTCCCGCACGGGAGGGTCGGGCTCCTCCGTCACGTCTGCGCCTTCTCCCGGGCCTGTTCCGGCGCCGGGGCAGGGTGCCCGGGGGCGGCAGGCTCCGTGAGGGTGCGGAACAGCAGCCAGCTCAGGGCGGGCATCAGGATCAGCGGGGCCAGGGCGGTCTGCAGCGACGTCGCGTCGGCGAGCCACCCGATCAGCGGTCCGGCCAGGCCGCCGATGCCGGCGCCCAGTCCCAGGGTGATGCCGCCGGCGGTGCCGACGCGGGCGGGCAGGTAGTCCTGGGCCAGCGTGACCTGCAACGAGAACGGGACGTACAGGGCGGCCGAGGTCAGCGCCACGAAGAGATGGACGGCCGGCCCGGGTGCCAGGACGAGGCCGGCCACGGTGACGACGGCGGCGGCATAGGACCAGCGCACCACGGTGACCCGGTCCCAGCGCTCGGCCAGCCTGCCACCGAGGACGGTTCCGGCCGCGCCGCCGAGGTAGAGCACGAACAACGCGACGGCGCCCGAGGCCGTGCCACCTCCCGTCCGCTCCCGCGCGTAGAACGAGATGAAGGTGGACAGACCGGTGAAGACCACCGAGCGGCAGACCACCGCCAACGCCAGCCTCACGAACGATGCCGTGTCCCCGGCGGCCGCGGGCGCCGCAGCGCCGCCGGAGGAACCACGCGTCGTCTGCTGCCACTGCGCTCCACGCAGGAACACCAGGCACAACACGCCGCCGGCCACGGCGGGCACGACGAGCAGCGGTGACAGCCTCAGGCCTCCCGCCCCGACGACGGCGGCCACCAGAACCGGGGCGAGAGCGAAACCGACGTTGCCTCCCAGCGAGAACCAGCCCATCGCCGAATGGCCGCCCCCGCCGGCCAGACGCGCGACGCGGGCCGACTCGGGATGGTAGGCCGCGATGCCGATCCCCGAGACGGCCACGCACGCGACCGTCACGGCGTACGAGCCGCCGAGCCCGCACAACGCGATGCCCAGACCGCCGACGATCGTGCTCACCGGCAGCAGCCAGGGCATCGCGTACCGGTCGGTGAGCGCTCCGAACAGCGGTTGCGTCACCGAGGACACCAACGACGCGGCGAGCACGATGCCCGAAGCGGCGGCATAGCTGTAGGCGCGTTCGGCGGCGAAGAACGGGACGAGCGCCGCCACGGCACCCTGGTAGACATCGACGCAGGCATGGCCGGCGGAGAGCACGACGATCGCTTTGTTCTTCGGCATTGCGCCATCGTCGCCAGCCACCGGCCTGTCGTGCTTCCGATATCCTGCCGATCGATGCCGGAAATCCGCCACACCCCTGTCGCGCCGACCAGGGCCCAGTTGCTGCCCTCCGGTACGGGCATCGACGCCCACCGCCACGACGATCACCAGATCGTCTACGCCGCCCGCGGAGTGCTGGCCGTCACCACCGGCCTCGGCACCTGGATCGCCCCGGCGACCAACGCCATCTGGGTCCCGGCCCGGACGGTGCACGCCCACCACGCCCACGGCACGCTCGACCTGCACCTGGTGGGCCTGCCCGCGACCGACAACCCGCTCGGCCTGGACACGCCGACCGTGCTCACCGTGAGCCCCCTCCTGCGGGAACTGGTCGTCGCCTACACCCGCACCCCCGACGACGACAGCCCCCAGCGCCGGCGGCTGCGGGCCGTCCTTCTCGACCAGGTCGCGGCCTCGCCCCAGCAACCCGTCCACCTGCCCGCCCCGGCCGATCCCCGGCTCCGGGGCCTCCACGAGATCCTCCGCACCGACCCCGCCGACCAGCGCACCCTCGCCGCCCTCGGCAGAGAGGTCGGCGCGAGCGACCGCACCCTGTCCCGGCTCTGCACCAACGAGCTCGGTATGACCTTCCCCCAGTGGCGCACCCAACTGCGGCTCTACCACGCCCTGGTGCTGCTCGCCGAGGACCTCCCGGTCACCGCGGTGGCCCACCGGTGCGGATGGTCGTCCGCCAGCACCTTCATCGACGTCTTCCGCCGGACCTTCGGCCACACTCCCGGCACACACCAACGCCGGTGACCCGCCCGGCCAAGGCGCGGCACCGCGCACGCCGGCCGGCAGGATTGGCTCGAATTGATCGGAGCTTAAATCTGGTTCGACCATGCTCGACCAATCGTGCGCGTTATGCTCCGGTTCAGGATCCTGTGGGACCGTACGCGCATGGAAGATCGGCCGCGTCGCCTTGCGGGCCGGCGGTGAATCGCCCGGGCCCGGAGTGATCGGCGGCGGGCCGGGGTGCGGGGCGTCGGTGGATCCGGCGGGAGTCGGCACGGCACTGTGGCGGCAAGATCGATAAACCGGCTGGAGGAAATCAGCGATTACTCCTCCCACTCCCTCCGGGGACTGGTTCGAATGATTCCGGGTGAACTCGGGACGGTCTGCGTCTCCCCGCTCCCCGATTCGGGCCTGCGCCGATAAAGCTGTGCGAGAACTCGGGCAGGGCACTTGCCGGCCGACTGTGCGAGATTGATTGTTTGCCACTGCTATGGCCAGTCTTGACAGCTCGACCGCATGTTCGGTATTTATTGTTCGACATTTCCGTTAAGCGGAGGGGGGTAGGGGGGGCCTGGCATTAAAGTCCACGTCTTCGATGCTCAGGCGGTCCCCCGATGCCACATGAGCTTTCCCAAGCCAGCCATCACCCCGACGAAGTTCACCGACCGGGTTGTCGGCTCTCTCCAGTCGATCGAGCACACCCTGCCGACGGTGACCATCACCCGAGGCGGCCACATCTACAACTGCGCCGAGAGCGACCAGAGTCTCTACCTCGTGAAATCCGGGCAGGTCAAAACCGTGATCGTGACATCGACCGGGAAGCGATGTCTGCTCGACCTCTACATCGCCGGGGATATCTTCGGTGAGCTCTGCATGACACAGCTCGGCCGCATCGAGACGGCGGTCGCCATGGCCGACACCGAGCTGACCAGAATCCCGTACGGAAAATTCTTCAAGATTCTCGCCGGCGGCGGCCTCCTCGAAGAATTTGCCGAGCACCTGGCCGGTCGGCTCTCGGAGCGCCAGCGGGTCATTGTCGACCTTGTCACCCTGGAAAGCGAATTACGGCTCGCGGCCCGGCTCCTCCAGCTCTCCCACCGATTCGGGCAGAGCCACCAGCGCGGGCTCAAGATCGCCGCCAGGCTCACCCAGGAAGAACTCGCCGAAATGGTCGGGACCACGCGGTCGAGGGTGGGATATTTCCTCAAGAGATTCCGCGAGGCCGGACTCCTCGAGTCCAGCCGCGGCTGGATCACCATCCGCAACGAGGCCAACCTGGCCGAATACATCGAGGCGCGCCTCGGCCTCAGCGACGCGTCCGTCTAGACGCCCGGGAGTCAGGCACCCCGGGAGTGGTCCCGCCCGGCCCGGGCAGTTCCGGGCGGGACCACTCCCCCGGCCGTCAGAGCGGCCCGGGACCCGAAAGGTGGCGCAGCCGGCCGTCGGCCACCTGCGCGAGGCGCCCGCCGATCCGGTCCACGACCAGGCGGTCGTGCGTGACCACCACCAGCGCCACCCCGAGGTCCCGGCACAGCTCGTCGAGCAGCTCGAGGACCGCCAGCGCGGTCGTCCGGTCGAGGGCGCTGGTGATCTCGTCACACAGCAGGACCTCCGGGCTGGCCGCCAACGCCCTTGCCAGCGCGACGCGTTGGCGCTCCCCGCCGGACAGTGCGGCCGGCCGGCGGTCCAGGTGCCCGGCGCCCAGGCCGACCCGCTCGACCAGGGCCAGGGTCCGCGCCCGGACCTGGTCGGGCGGCACCAGGGCGAACTGGCGCAGCGGGCGGCCGACGATCCCCGCCACGCTGTGACGGGGGTTCAGCGAGTCGTACGGGTTCTGCGGGACGAGCTGGAGCAGCCGGCGTTGCAGCGGGGTGCGACCGCCCACCTCCTTGGCCAGGACGTGGCCGGCCAGGCGTACTTCGCCGGCGGCCGGCGTCACCAGCCCGGTGATCGCCCGCAGCAGGGTGCTCTTGCCGCTGCCCGACGCGCCCACGATGCAGAGCCGGCCGCCGGCCGGGACGGTCAGCGAGGCGTCGGCCAGGATCCGTCCGGCGCCGGGCCGCTCGACCCGCAGCCCCGCGACGGACAGCGGCGCGGCGGACAGCGGCATAGCGGACAGCGGCGCGGTGAGGTCCGCCTCCGCCGTGGGCGGGGCGCCGGGCCGCACGGGCTCGGCGGCCGCCGGGGCGACCGGCGCGGGTGCGGCGGCCAGCGAGGCGTCGGGCGGGCCGGAGCTCAGGATCCGCCCGCCGCCCATCACCACGACGGTGTCCGCGGCCTGGGCGACCGCGTCGAGGTCGTGGGAGACGAGCAGGACGGCGGTGTCCTTCTTGCGGCACAGGGCGACCACCTCCATGACCAGGCGGGCCGTGTTCTCCGGGTCGAGGGCGCTGGTCGGCTCGTCCAGGACCAGCAGCCGGGGCTCGCGGGCCAGGGCCACGGCGATCGACAGCCGCTGGAGCTGGCCGCCGGACAGCTGGTGCGGCCGGCGGGCCAGGAACGCCGGGTCGTCGGGCAGGCCGAGGGCGCGCAGCGCGGTCCTGGCCCGTTCCAGCCGCTCGGCGGGCGGGACGTCCAGGGTGCGCAGCTGCTCGCCGATCTGGTCGGCGACCTTGAGGTTGGGTGGCAGTGCGGTGCGCGGGTCCTGGGCGACGTAGGCGACGCTGCGGGCCCGCAGACGGGAGAGTTCGCGCCGGCTCAGGCCGTCCAGGGTGGTGCCGAAGAGCCGGGTGGTGCCGGCGGTGCGTTCCAGGCCGGGGTTGGTGTGGCCGAGCAGGGCGAGTGCGGTGCTGGTCTTGCCGCTGCCGGAGTCGCCGATGAGCGCGACGACGGTGGCGGCGGGGACGGTGAGGTCGACGCCGTGGACGGTCTCGCGGCCGGTGGCGGTGGCCTCCAGGCGCAGGCCCCGCACGGTCGCCGCACCGTCCTGCGCCTCCTCCGGCCCGGTCGGTGCCAGGGCGCGCGGGCGGGCCGGAGCCCCTGCCACGCGCGGCCGCCGCAGGCCCCGGCTGCCTCGCCGGCGGCGCGCGGTGTCGGCCGGGCCGAGGGTGTCGGCGAGGCGGCCCACCGTCAGGAGCAGGGCGAGCAGCAGGCCCGCCGGGGCCAGCACGGCCAGCGGCTGGAGGGTGAGGCCGCCCTGGTTCTCCATGATCATCAGCCCCCAGTCGGGGGTGGGCGGCTGGGCGCCCAGGCCGAGGAAGCCGGCGGTCGCGACCGCGTAGGCGGTGCCGGCGAAGCGGACGCTGGCGTCGGCGGCCAGGGTGCGGACCAGGTTGGGGAACACCTCCCGGGCCAGGATCGCGACCGTCGACTCGCCGCGGGCCAGGGCCACTTCGACGTAGTCGTGGGCCAGGGCCTGGGTGGTGGCGGCCCGGACGATGCGGGTGATGTCCGGCACCATCACCGCGACCACCGCGATGGCGACGCCGACCAGGCCGGGCCCGGTGCCGGTCGCGATGACCGCGATCAGCACCAGCGGCGGCAGGCCCATCAGGACGTCGGCCCCGCGCATCACGAGGGTGGCGGCCAGGCCGCCGCGGTAGGCGGCGAGCATGCCGGCCGCCACCCCGACGAGGTAGGCGACCAGCAGCACCGCGACGGAGAGCAGGATGAGCGTGCGCCCGCCGGAGAGCACCCGGCTCAGGACGTCCGCGCCCAGGTGGTCGGTGCCCAGCGGGGCGTCCGCGCTGCTCGGCGCGAACGGCATGCCGACACCGACCCGCGGGTCCTTGGGCGCCAGCCACGGGCCGCACAGGGTCAGCAGCACCAGCAGGGCGAGCACCACCGCCGCGACCGGCCGGCGCCGGGCCGCCCCGGTCGGGCCCGGGGCGCCCGCGACGGGTGCCGGTGGTTCGGTGACCGGGGTGGAAGCGAGGGTCACAGCACGATCCTCCTCGAATGGTCGAGCGCCATGCCGAGCACGTCGCCGAGCAGGTTCGCCACCACCGTCACCAGCGCGATCAGCAGGGCGACGGCCTGGACGGTCGGCACGTCACGCCCCGCCGACGCCTGGATCAGGACCGAGGCGATCCCCGGGAAGCCGAAGAGCGTCTCGGCCACCAGCGCCCCGCCGACCAGCAACGACAGGTAGCGCGCCAGCAGCGGGATCACCGGCGGAATGGCGGCGGGCAGGACGTAGCGCAGCACCACCCGGTGCTCGGGCACGCCGTTGAGCCGCGCGGTGGCGACGGCGTCGCCGCCGGCCACCTCGACGACCCCGCTGCGCACCAGCCGGGCGTTGTGCGCCAGGCAGCCCGCCAGCAGGGTGACCACCGGCAGGACCAGGACCTCGGGTCTGCTCAGCAGTCCCTGGCCGGGCCTGATCAGTGACACCGCCGGCAGCAGGTCCAGCTCGACGGCGAGGACCAGCACCAGGACGCTGCCCATCACGAACTCGGGCACCGCCAGCAGGGTCAGGGTGGCCGCCGAGATCAGCCGGTCGGCGAGGCCGCCGGAGCGCAGCCCGGCCCAGACACCCAGGCCGACGGCGAGCGGCACCAGCAGGGCGAGCGTCACCCCGGCGAGGACCAGCGAGTTGCCGGCCCGGTCGCCGACCAGGTCGGCGACCGGGCTGCCGGACACGTAGGAGGTGCCGAGGTCGCCGTGCAGGACGGTCAGCAGCCAGTCGCCGTAGCGCACCAGCGCGGGCCGGTCCAGGCCGAGTTCGGCGCGGCGGGCGGCCACCTGGGCCGGGTCCGCGTCCGGACCGAGGGAGGCGGCGGCCGCGTCACCGGGAGCGGCGTCGGTGGCGACGAAGACGATCGCCGAGACGGCGAGCAGCACCAGGACGCCGGTGAACAGCCGCCGGAGCAGGAGGGACCTCAGCGACCCCCGGCCGGTGCCGGGGGTCGCCGGGGCCTTGAGAGCGGTGTCGGTCATGCCAGGAAGGCGTCTCGGAAGCTCGGGAACGTCGGGTAGCCCAGCGACTTGACGCCGTGCACCTGCGGGGTGGCGGCGGCCAGGACCGGCGCCTTCGCCCAGACGAGGTCGCCGCCCTCCTCGTGGAGGTAGTGCTGGATGTCGGCCAGCGCGGTCTTGCGCTGCTCCTCGGTGACCGCCGAGCGGACCTTGGTGACCAGGTCGTCGGCCTTCGGGCCGGCCACGCCGGTGAAGGGCAGCAGGGCGTCGGTGCCGTAGAAGAACAGCACGTCCAGCGGCAGCGGTCGCGGCTTGCGGTTGGCGGACTGGAACTTGGCGCCGATGAAGACCTTCGGGTCGGCGAAGAAGTCGCCGGCCGGCACCTTGTCGAGGCCGATGGTGATCCCGGCCTTCTTCGCCTGCTCGGCCAGCACCGCGGCGCCCTCGGCCAGCCCGTACTCGTAGTCGCTGGTGCGGATGGTCAGCGAGAGGTTGTCCACGCCGGCGTCCTTGAGCAGCTTCTTGGCGCGCTCCGGGTCGTACTGGCGCTGCGGGAGGTCCTGCGCGTAGTCGGGCAGGTACTTGCCGAACAGGTCGTTGCCCACCTCGCCGAAGCCGAGCGTGACCCGCTCGACCATCTGGTCGCGGTCCACCGCGTACTTGAGGGCCTGCGCCACCCGCGCGTCGGTGAACGGGTCCTGGCTGCGCTTGAGCATCGCGCCGAAGTTGGGCCACTCCCACTTGGGCGGGGTGAGCAACTGCACGGCGGCGTTGGCCCGTTCGGCCTTGCCCGCGACCAGCGAGATGCTCGCCGCGTAGTCGACCTGGCCGGCCTTGAGCGCGTTGAGCCGGGCCGCGCCGTCGGCGATGGAGACGAGTTCGAGCTCGTCGAGGTAAGGACCGGCGCTGCCCCAGTAGTCGGGGTTGCGCTTGAGCGTGGCGCCCTGGCCGACCTTGTGCTGCTGCAGGATGAAGGGGCCGCTGCCGGGGACGGCCGAGAAGTCGGTGGTCCCGGCCGGGACGACGAAGATGCCCTGGGTGAACACCTGGTCGAGGAAGCCGTGCGCGCGCTTCATCACCAGGACGGCGGTGAGTTCGTCCTTGCGCCGCGTCTTGGCAAGGTCGACGTCGGCCAGCAGCGGTGCCTGGTTGGCCTTGGTGTCGACGTAGGTCTGGAGCGTGAAGAGGACGTCCTCGATGGTGAGCTTGCGGCCGTCGGTGAACTTGACGCCGCCGCGCACGCGCAGCGTCCACTCGGTGCCGTCGGCGTTGGGCGTCAGGCTCTCGGCGAGCTGCATCTCGATCTTGCCCTCGGCGTTGACCACGCAGAGCTCGTCGTAGATCGCCCGGGCCCGCACGTAGTCGATCGGGGTGTTGGCGGCCTTCAGCACGTTCGCGGTCTCGTTGCTGCCGCCGATGAAGGCCGCGCGCAGCTTCCCGCCGCGCTTGGGGGTCGGCGCCGCCGTGGCGTCCGCGGCCGGAGCCTTGGCGTCCGATCCGCAGGCGGTCAGCAGCCCCACCCCCGCGGTGCCCGCCGTGATGCCGGCCGCCGCCCTCAAGAGGGCTCGTCTCGACACTGTGAGCCGTTGGTCCGCCATGGTTCCTCCTAGTTCGCGTGCCTGCGCTGGGCCGTGCGCGCGAGGAAGGTATCCACTTCAAATCCCCAAGATCTGCGCAGCATTGAGCATCCGAGATGCCCAGGTGAAGGCCCGGTACAAACCAAACGGACCGCACGGTCCGCCGGATGCGGGCGCTCACTTCGGAGCAGACCGGCCCCGGCCCCGCGTGCTTGTCTGCGCCTCATGACGAACCAGCTGCAGGAGATGCCGACCGACTTCGAGCGAGTGCTGTGCGTGGTCGCCCACCCCGACGACATGGAGTTCGGCGGGGCGGGCGCGGTGGCCGCGTGGACCGCGGCGGGCAAGCAGGTGGGATACCTGCTGCTGACCCGTGGCGAGGCGGGGATCGACGGGATGGAGCCGGCGAAGGCGGCCCGGGTGCGGGAGGAGGAGCAGCGGCGCAGTGCACGGATCGTGGGCGTGGCGGAGGTCGAGTTCCTGGACCATCCGGACGGTGTCCTGGAGTACGGCCCGGCGCTGCGCCGGGACATCGCGGCGGCGATCCGGCGGCACCGGCCGGAGCTGGTCGTCGGCTACAACCACCGGGACACCACGCACACCCGCCGCTGGAACACCCCGGACCACCGCAACGCCGGGCGGGCGTTGCTGGACGCGGTGGGCGACGCGGGCAACCGGTGGATCTTCCCGGAGGCCGGCGAGCCGTGGGGAGGCGTGCGGTACGTCGCGATGGTGGGCTCCCCCGAGCCGACCCACGCGGTGGACGTGAGCGGCTCGGTGGACCAGGCGGTGGCGTCGCTGGAGGCGCACGAGGCCTACCTGGCGGCGCTCGGCGGCGGGCGGCCGGTGGACGTGCGCACCCCGCTGGGCGGCCTGTACCGCTCGACCGGCGAGCGGTTCGGCGGGCGGCTCTCGATCGCGTTCGAGCTCGTGGTGGGCTGAGTCGCCCTCCCGGGCCCGGGCCGGCCGCCCGATCCCGCCGCCCCGCACAGCCGTTCCGAACCGGTCGCGCCGATGCGCAACTTTGGCCAGGCGGCGCGGGCCCGGATCCGTAGGGTTCCGGGCATGGCTGCTATCCCCTATGTCAAGTACGAGGACGTCGCGCGCGCGCTCGACTGGCTGACCGAGGCGTTCGGGTTCACCGAGCAGCAGCGGTTCGCCCACCCCGACGGCCCGGTGTTCCACGCGGAGATGCTCACGCCGGCCGGCGACCCGGTCTACCTGGCCGGCCCGGGCGGGGACTACCACTCCCCCGCCACCACGGGCCAGCGCAGCGCGATGGTGTCGGTGGACACCGAGGACGTCGACGCCCAGTTCAAGCGGGCCGAGGCGGCCGGCGCCACGCTGGTCTTCCCGCCCACCGACACCCCGCAGGGCATGCGGGTCTGCAAGGTCGAGGACCACGAGGGCCACGAGTGGTTCTTCAGTCAGAAGCTCCGCTGACGGCACGGAAGGGTGCGGCAAGCGGCGAGCGGGCCGGGGGCGATCCCCCGGCCCGCTCGTTCGTTCTGCCCTGGCCGCTCGTTCGTTCTGCCCGTGCCGCCGGGGTGCTCCCCCGGCGGCGGTGCGTCACCAGGTGACCGGCAGCGCCTCCAGGCTGTGGATCACCATGTTGCGCTTCCACGGCAGTTCGCTCTCCGGTACGGCCAGCCGCAGCCCGGGGAAGCGCCGGATCAGCGTGTTGATGCCGATCTGCATCTCCAGCCGGGCGAGTTGGGCACCCACGCAGTGGTGGATGCCGTGCCCGAAGGTGGTGTGCGAGCCCGGGCGGCGGGTGATGTCGAAGGTGTCCGGGTCCTCCCAGACGAGGGCGTCGCGGTTGGCCGAGTTGGTGACGGCGATGACACCCTCGCCGGCGCGGATCAGCACGCTGCCCATCTTGACGTCCTCGGTGGCGACCCGCATCAGGCCGCCCGCCGCACCGCCGGGGATGTAGCGCAGGAGCTCCTCGACGGCGTCGCCGATCCGCTGCGGCTCGGCCCGCAGCAGCGCCAGCTGGTCGGGGTTGCGCAGCAGGACGAGGACGGCGTTGGCGAGGCGGTTGGCGGTGGTCTCGTAGCCGGCCACGATGAGGCCGCCGGCGAAGGAGACGAGTTCGCGTTCGCTGAGGCGGTCGTCGTTGTCGCGGGCGGCGATCAGGACGCCGAGCAGGTCGTCGGCGGGGGCGGACCGGCGCTCCTGCACCATGGCCGCCAGGTAGCCGATCATGGCCTGGCGGGCGGCGACGGCCTCCTGGAGCTGGTCGGGCGCGGTCTTGAACATCTGGTCGGACCACTGCCGGAACCGGGGCTGGTCGTGACGCGGCACGCCGAGCAGGTCGCCGATGGTCATGATCGGCAGTGGTGCCGACAGTGCGGAGACCACGTCCCCGCCCGGGCCGCCCTGCTCCATGGCGTCCAGCAGTTCGTCCACGGTCCGCTGGATGCCGGGGCGCATGGCCTCGATGCGGCGCACGGTGAAGGCGGGGGCCACGAGCTTGCGCAACCGGGTGTGGTCCGGCGCGTCCTTGCTGACGATGGAGTCCGGGTCGCCCTCGACGCCCGGCATGAACTGCGGGGCGCCGGGTCTGGTGGCCGCCTGGCGGCTGAAGCGCGGGTCGCTGAAGACGGTGCGGACGTCCTCGTAGCGGGTGACGATCCAGGCCGGGTCGCCGCTGGGCAGGGCGACCGGGCAGGCCGTCTGTTCGGCGCGCAGGCGGGCGTACTCGGGCGAGGGGTCCAGCGCGGAGGTGATCGGGAACGGGAACGGGCACCGCTCGGCGGTGTCCACGGGGTCAGTGGGGTCGATGGGGCCGGCGGTGTCGGCGGGGTGGTCTTCGGGCTGCGGCCGGGTCACTCCGGCTCCCTTCGGTCAGCGGGGGTCCGGGCGCGCGGTGCGCCCGGACCCGCCGGTTGTCGGTTGTCGGTTGTCGGTGGCAGGAAACGTCGGTGGTCAGGGACCGGTGACCGGCGGGCGGCCGTTCACCAGATGACGGGCAGCGCGTGGACGCCGTGCACGAACATGTCGCTGCGGAACGGCACGTCGTCCAGTGGCACGGCCAGCCGCAGCGTCGGGACCCGGGTGAACAGGGTGGACCAGAGCACCTGGAGCTGGAGCCGGGCCAGCAGCTGGCCCAGGCACTGGTGCAGGCCGTAGCCGAAGCCCAGGTGTTCGGCCGCCTCCGGGCGGGCGATGTCCAGCCGGTCCGGGTCGGGGAAGACCCGCTCGTCCCGGTTGGCCGAGGAGAGCACCACGACCACGCCCTCGCCGGCCCGGACGGTCTTCCCGGCGACCTCGACGTCCTCGGTCGCCACCCGACGCAGCCCGTAGTCGATGACCGTCTGGTGGCGCAGCAGTTCCTCGACGGCGCCGGGCACGCGGGCCGGGTCCTTGACGAGTTCGGCGAGCTGCTCGGGGTGCTGGAGCAGGACGAGGGTGCCGACGCCGATCTGGTTGGCGATGGTCTCGAACCCGGCGATCATCAGCAGGGTGGCGATGCCGACGAGTTCGTCGTGGGTGATGCCGTCCTCGTCGAGCCGGGCGGCGGCGCGCCCGAGCAGGTCGTCGGTCGGCTCGGCGGTCTTCTCGCGGACCAGCCGGTCGAGGTACTCGCGCAGTTCGTCGCGGACCACCTGGCGGCGGGCGGGCGGCGCGCTCTGGTCGCCGATGACCTGGGTGCACTCCTGGAAGAACGCGCGGTCCCGGTAGGGGACTCCGAGGAGTTCGCAGATCACCAGGGTGGGCAGCGGGAGGGCGATCGCCTGGACCAGGTCCGCGGTGCCGCCGCCGGCCAGCATGGTGTCGACGAGTTCGTCCACGATGCCCTGGACGGCGGGGCGCAGCTCCTCCAGGCGCTTCTTGCGGAACTCGCCGATGATGGTGCGGCGCAGCCGGGTGTGGTCGGGCGGGTCCATCCGGATGAACGTGCCCGGGCCGGGCGGGCGGACGGTCATCCGGGCCGGGAAGCCGTCCCGGGAGAAGTCGGAGCTGAAGCGGTCGTCGGACAGGACGGCGCAGGCGTCGGCGTGGCCGGTGACCAGCCACACGTCACTGCCGTCGAAGTCCAGGGTGGAGCGGTGGAGCGGATGTTCCGCCCGTAACCGCGGGTAGACGGGGGCGGGGTCGAGCGGGCAGGTGCGGGGCACCGGGTATGACGACGGCTCGGTCGGGGCGTCCAAGGGGCTCGTCCTCCTCGTCCAACGGGGCGGCTGCCGGGCGGGATTGCCCGGCAGCCATCCTGGTCGTCGGCGCTCGGAGGATCTGCTCAGTATTGTGCTGGCCGGCAGATCACGGAGAACGCGGATCAGCCCGGGGGTGGGTCAGCCGAGGTCGTACTCCAGCCGGTACCGGGCGTTGCCGGCCTCCTCGTGGGTGGCGGTGAAGCCGCCGCTGCCGGTCAGGCCGGTCAGCTCGCCCGTGCCGGAGCCCGGGACGACCGTCCAGGTCACCTCGGCGGTGGTGCCGGTCAGTTCACCGGTGTGCTGGAGTACGAAGCTGCCCGAGCGCCCGCCCAGCCGGCCGGAGACCTGCTCCAGGCCGACGAAGGTGGTGGAGTCGTCGCTCCGGTAGAACATCACGTACTCCTGGACGCCCTGGCCCTCGATGTCGCCGGTGTAGGAGTACTCGACGGCCGAGCGGGTCAGCTTGCGCCCGTCGGTCTCGGTGATGTCCTGTTCGTCCCAGCTCTTCAGGGCGCGGGTCCCGGTGGCGTTGCTCATCCTGTGTCCTTCTCGGAGAGGGTCGGCAAGGTGGCGCGATGTCACGCGGAGGCGGCACCGCCCGGCTCACCAGCATGCCCTGATTCGGCCTGGGCCGCGAACCAGTCGCGCATTCCGCCCTCGATTCCGGCGACCTGACGCCAGATCAGGCCATCCTTCAACACGTACGCGCCGAAGCCGAGTTCACGTTCGCCCCGGACGCTCATCAGGGCGCGCATGAAGAGGGTGTCGCCGGTGTGGGTGTACTCCAGCAGCCGCTCGTACTTGGCCTGGATGTCCATGTAGCGGCTGAAGGTCTCGCGGATCTCCTTGTGGCCGGTGAGGATGCCCTGGAAGCGGACCACCACGGCGTCGGGGTGGTAGGTCTCCATGAGCGCGTCGATGTCCTTGTTGTCCAGGCAGTCGATCTGGCGGACGAAGAGCGGGTGGCAGCCGGAGAGGTCGAGCTCTTCCATGGTGTTCTCCTTCTGGGTGTGCCGTGCGGGTGCGCGGCGGGCGGGGCGGAGCGGGACGGTCCGGGACGGTCCGGGGCGAGCCCCGGTCCGGGGTCGGGGACGGGTCTGGGGTTGGGGACGGGTCTGGGGTTGGGGACAGGTGTCAGGTCGGGGCGGGGACGCCGAGGCGGTCGCGGATCAGGGCGAGCAGCCCGCCCGGTTCCTCCTTCAGGTAGAAGTGGCCGCCGTCCACCACCCGCAGGTCGAAACCGCCCCGGGTGGTGTCCCGCCAGCCGGCCATCTCGTCCGGGGCGACCTCGGGATCCGAGCTGCCGACGACCGCGGAGACCGGGCAGGCCAGCAGGCCGCCGGGCAGCGGGGTGTACGTCTCGTTCACCTCGAAGTCGGCCCGCAGGCCGGGGGTGAACGCGTTCAGCAGCTCGGGGTGGGCGAGCACCTCGGCCGGGGTGCCGCCCATGCCGGCGACGGCGGCGGTGAACTGGTCCTGCGGCAGGTCGTGCAGCCGTGGCCGCCGGGACGGCAGGTGCGGGGCCCGGCGGGCCGAGACGACCAGGTGGCGCGGTTCTCCCCAGCCGCGGGCCGCGAACTCCCGGGCTGCCTCGTAGGCGACGACCGCCCCCAGGCTGTGCCCGAACAGTGCGAACGGCCGGTCCAGCGACGGCAGCAGGCCGTCGCACAACGGACCGATGATATCCGTCATCCGGCGAAACGGCTGTTCCCTCGCGCGGGCTTCCCGGCCCGGCAGGAGGATCGGCCGGATGTCCACGTCCTGGCCGAACTCCCTTTGCCAGGACCGGAACAGGGCCGGCCCACCACCGGCATGGGCGAAGCAGAACAGGCGCAGCCCGGCGTCCGGCGCACCCGGCGCCGCGGCGGTCCAGCGTCCGGTCATCCTGGTCCTCAACTCCTCTCGCCCGGGCCGGTCCGCCTGCGCGGCCGACCGGTTGCCGGTGTCGGTACCCCGGGGGCGTTCACGCGGGCCGCCCCGCCCGGGGGGTGCGCCGGTCAGCGCCATGCGTAGCGGCGGTGGTAGTCCTTGACGCCGGTGAGGACCAGCAGTTCGCCCGGCCGGCCGGCGTGGTCGAGGTAGTCGGCCCAGTCCTCGGCGTCGACCCGGCGCTCGCGTTCGGGGACGAGGCAGGACCGGGTCTGCTTCAGCAGCCGGGTGTACTCCTCGAAGCCGATGTCGCGCCGGGCCGCCAGGCGCTCGCCGATCCGCAGGGCGCCGAGCGTACGGGCCGACTCGGGGGTGATCACGCCGCTCAGGAACTCCGAGGCGCAGCCGGAGCCGTAGGCGAACAGGCCGACCCGCTCGGGCCGGTCGCAGGGGGCGCTGTCGATGGTGGCGGCGAGTGCGAGGTAGAGGGAGCCGGAGCAGAGGTTGCCGACCACCTTCGGGTAGACCAGCGACGGTGCGACCCTGCGGGCGAAGTCCGCGTCGATCTCGGCGGGCCGGGCGTCGGCGTGCTCCTGCATCATCTTGCGGTGGCCGGCCCGGACCAGCCCGGCGAACGGGGTGTGCATCACCAGGCGGTCGAAGGTGGTCGCGAAGTCGGCGCCATCCACCCGGTCCGCGTAGTCGGCGAAGCTCTTCTTCAGGCAGTCGAGGTAGGCGAAGAGCGAGCGGTCGGCGTCCGCGATGTCCAGGGTGGGCAGCGGGCGGGCCGAGTCGAGGGTCTCGTAGCTGTGGAGGCCGTAGGCGCCCGGGTCGATGGCCATGATCCGGGGCCGGTCGCTCACCAGGACGGCCGCCGCGCCGTGGCCGGTGGCGGCCTCCGCGTACGCGGCGTACTCGTCCACCACGGCCACGTCGGTGGCGATCACCAGGGCCTTGGCACCGGGCGAGTGTCCGGAGGCGAGGTAGCCGGCGGCGAGCTGCACCGCGCCGGTCGCCGCGTAGCAGGCCTGCTTGGCCTCCATCACCCGGCAGGAGCGGGGCAGCCCGAGGTACTCGTGGACGTAGGAGGCCACCGACTTGCTGTAGTCCACCCCGGACTCGGTGGAGGTGACGAGCAGTTCGATCCGGCCGCGCTCGGCCGGGTCCAGCGCGTCGACCAGCGCCTTGGCGGCGTTGACGGCGTTGGTCACCGGGTCCTCGAAGGGCAGGGCGACCGAGCGGCGTTCCATCATCAGGTTGCCGAGCCGGGCGTGGTCCAGGCCCCGGCCGTCGAACAGGTCTGTCAGGGCGATGCCGGCCAGGCCCGCGTAGACGTTGAGCGCCTCGATCCCGATCACGCCCGCACCCCCCGGGCCAGGTGCTCGACCAGGCCGTCGATGTCCGGTATCGCGCTGAAGTTCGACATCGGCTCGTCGATGCCCAGGCTCCGGGTGACGCCGATGATGATCTCGACCCGGTCCACCGAGTCGGCGCCCAGCTCCTTCAGGTGCTTGCGCCCGGTGATCTCCCGCGGGTCCAGCGCGGGCAGGATGCTGCGGATCACCTCGTGCAGCGCCTGCTCGGAGAGGGCAGGGGGAGCCTCGTGCGGGGCGGGGGGGGAGCGATGCCGGTCTCTTTTTGTTCTTCTTCTCCTCCGCCCCCCACCCCACGCCACCTGCT
>NZ_JBVJCO010000001.1:69594-120700 GCF_055588525.1 Kitasatospora sp. NPDC041988 | reverse complement strand
TGCTTTGGTTTGTTGGCGGCGGGCGATCTCCGGGGATTCAGGGAGGGGCGGGGGGCGGGGGATCTCTTGGGGCGGTTTTGGCTGGCCCCGGGCCCGGCCCGCCTCGTGCGCGGCGCGCCGCGCGCCGTCCTGCTCGCTGTTCATTCTGTCTCCTCAAGGTCCCGCAGCACCCGCTGGGTGCTGACGGCGATCAGGTCCGCGCTGTGCGCGTCGCGGACCACGACGTCGACGAGCTCCTCGCGCGGGTCGGCCACTGCGGCCCGGACGGTGACGGCGATCTCGAACTCGCTGTCCGGTTCGGCGTTGCCGACGTAGCAGAGCTGCTGGTCGACCGTCCGGCGCCGCAGGAACGACCGGTCGCTGCGGCCCAGCGCGCGCCACTGGCGCAGCACCGCCTGGTCGACGAAGGAGAAGTAGGACGCGAAGTAGACGAGTCCGACGCCGTTGAGGTCCCGGGTGATGTCGATGCCGTACCGGGTGGTGAAGCCCTGGGCGACGGTGCGGTACTCCCCCGCCGTGTCCTCCTGGAAGGTCAGCACGCGCCGGGCGCGGCCGTAGAGCGGGCGGGGCGAGTACTCCTCGGGCAGGGCGGGCAGCCGGGTGTGGTGGAAGTCCGGCGGCGAGGCCGGCACCAGGCCCCGGTTGCTGTCGGCGTGCCGGCGGCTGACCCAGCGGTTGAAGTTCTCCACGTGCAGGCAGCCGGGCGCCGGGCCGCGGTGGAAGGCGGCCGGGTCCCAGGGCTCGGGCGGGTCGCCGGCGGCGGTGGTCGAGGAGATCCGGTGGACGGTCAGCACCGACTCGCTGCCGAAGTCGAACGAGCGGGAGAGCACGTCGAGTTCGTCGCCGAAGGTGGGGCTGCGCAGGTGGAAGTCCCGGCTGCCGCGCACCCGGTAGTAGAAGAACGCGAGGTAGGCCGGGTCTCCCCCGGCGCCCTTGGCCGCGAGGACGTCGGTGTCGCAGAGCGCGCCGACGGTCTCCCAGGTCCAGTCCCCGACCTGGCCGAGGAAGAGCGAGTTGTGGCCGCACATGGCGGGCGAGACGGTGATCCGGCGGCGGACGGTGCCGGGGTCCAGCACCTGGAAGGGGGCGTGGGCGGCGCTGGGGGCCGGGGAGTGGGCGGGGGTCGGGTTCATCGGGTGGTCTCCGGTCGGCCGGCCGCGTCGATGCCGGCCAGGAAGTCGGCGAGGACCTGGTTGAAGCGCTCCGCGGCGGTGAGGCTGGGGAAGTGTCCGGCGTCCTCGAACTCGTGGAAGCGGACGTCGGGCAGGGTGCCGTGCAGCAGGTGACCGGTCTTCAGCGGGACGACCGTGTCGTGGCGGCCGTGCACGATCAGCGCGGGCGCCGTGAGGCCGGGGAGCCCGGGCAGCAGGTTCGTCGCGAGGTCGAACTCGTCGAGGTAGCGCAGCCCGATCCGGGCGTCGAGGCTCTCGCAGCGCAACAGCAGCTCCTCGTGGCCCTGGCGGTGGCCGGCGATCGGCGCGGTGCCGGGCTGGGCCAGCAGGTGGTCGAAGTCCTCCCGGGCGACGAGGGCCAGGCGGTTCATCTCGCCCTGCCGGTTGCCGATCCGGTAGGACCCGCCGATCAGGGTCAGCGAGGCGACGTCGTGCGGGTGGCGCAGCGCGAGGGACATCGCGGGCAGCGCGCCGAAGGAGGCGCCGGCCAGGTGGACCGGGCCCCGGACGTCCAGGGTGTCGAGCGTGCGGCGCAGCAGTTCGGCCAGGCCCTCCACCGACAGGTCGGCGGCGGCCGTCGTCGCACCGACGCCCGAGTGGTGCACGGAGATGACCTGGTGGCGGTCGGCCAGGGCGGCGAACTGCGGGCCGAAGAAGCCGGCGCCGATGTTGAAGGGGTGCAGCAGGACCAGCGGGCTGCCCCCGCCGGCGGTGAACACCTCGACGTCGCCCTCGCTCAGGGCGACCAGGTGACGCTGCACGTCCGGCTGGTGCTCGCGCAGGACGGCGTGGTTGTCGCTCAGCGGCCGGTGGCCCTCGTCCAGCGCGGCGCGGACGTCGGCCGGGAGGGCGGCGGCCGGGTGGTAGGCGGCGGTCGCCGGGTGCGCGGCGGCGCCGGGCCCGTCGGCCGGGACGAGCAGCGGGGCCGGGCCCCCGTCGCGGTGCAGTGCCGCCAGCCGGCGGCCGGCCTCCGCCGCCCGCTCGGTCCCGAGGCCGAGCGGCACGGCCAGCCGGACCAGCGCTGCGCCCGCGTCCGGGTCGGTGGCCAGGTGCGGGGCGGCCCGGACACCGGTGTGGCGGTAGCTCCAGGCCAGCCAGTCGGCCGCCGGGTTGGGTGAGCGGTCGGCCCCGGGCAGCCGGGCCGCGTCGATCAGCACGCAGTGGGCGCCGGCCGCCACCACCGGCAGGCCGGCGTCGGCGAGGATCCGCCGCAACTCGCGGACGGCGGCCATCCGTTCGGCCACGGCGGCGGCCGAGCGCTCGCGGTCGGCCAGGGCCGCGGCCATCAGCCGGCGCTGGGCGACGCCCGGCTCGCGGCCGCGCCGCATGACGTCCTCGTGGAGCAGCTCGGCGAGCCGGCTGTCGTCGGTGGCGACGATCCCGCCGTGGTCGATGCCGAAGTCCTTGGACAGGCCGAGGGTGACGGCGGTGGCCAGGGCGAGGATCTCCTCCGCGACCTCCCACACCTTGCGGCCCCGCTCGCCGTCCTCGTGCTCGGCGACGAAGGCCGCGTTCTCCAGCACGCGCGTCGCGTCCAGGACGAGCGGCACCCCGTGGGCGTCCGCGGCGGCCCGGACCCGGCGCAGGTTGGCCAGCGACAGCGGGAGCCCGCCGAGCGCGTTGGTGCTGGTCTCCACGCAGACGAAGGAGACCGTGCCCGGGTTGGCGGCGAGCGCCCGCTCCAGCGCGTCGACGTCCACGTCCCCCCAGAGCGGCTGCGCCCCGTTCGAGGCGGCGGCCGGGACGACCAGCGGGGCGAAGCCGTGGTCGATCTGGCTCAGCGCCCAGGTCGGGAAGAGCGCGTTCTGCACCACCAGCCCGCGCCGGCCGGGCCAGGCCCGGCAGAGCAGGGCCTCGGCGGAGCGGCCCCGCAGGGTCGGCACGACGTACCGGAAGGGCAGCAGGGCCGCGAGGTCCTCGGCCGGGCCTGGCCGGGCGGCCGTCTGCGCGCGCAACGCGGCCATGCCCTCGGCCACGTAGGCGGTGTCGAGTTCCGTCCAGGAGTCGGTGACGAGGTCGATGTCGGCCTCGCCGGAGTCCAGCAGCAGCGGGTTGTGGCCGTGGGCGGCCAGGCGCCGCGCCCGTTCGGCGGCGGCCTCGGTGACGAAGGCCTCGGTGACGGCGGCCTCGGCGACGACGGCGGGGTGCGGGGCGGGCGGCGGGGCCGTCGGGCGGGCGGGCGCCCGGGTCGGGAGCGGGGCCGGGACGGGCACCGGGACGTGGGTCGGTGCGGGGACGTGAGTAGGTGCGGGGGCCGGACGGGCGGTCGCTGCCCGGGCGGCCGGGGGCCGGCCCGCCGCGACCTCGGGGTTGGCGATCATCAGGATGAGCTCGCCGACGTCGGTCGGCTCCCCGTCGGCCGGCCGGCACAGGTAGACGGGCAGGTTGACCGGCCGGAACTTGTTCTTGAAGCGGAAGTTCCCGTCCCCCGTGAACACCTCGGCGGCGCGCAGCTCGGCCAGCGCCTGCTCGGCCGCCGGCTCGGCGTTCGGCGAGGAGCAGAGCCGCACGCCGAGGCTCGCCCCGAAGCTGAACATCGTGCAACCCTCCTCGGCGAGCAGCTCCACGATCCGCACGATCGTGTACTCCAGGCCGCCCTTCGGCGTCTGCTCGGAGTAGAACTCCAGGTCCAGCAGGTAGCCGTTCTCGGACGGGATCCGGGTGACGATGACCGCGCTGCACAGCTGTCCCCCGGAGTGTGTGAGGAACATCCGGTGCCGTTCGGCGAGCACCCCGCGGCTGATCTCGTCCCGCACGGTGGCCACATACGGATTGACCATGTCCTTGGTGGCGCACCAGCCGTCGATCAGCCCGGCGATCGCGGTGTCGGTGGCCGGGTCGGACCCGACCCGGTACTCGCGCACGCCCGCCCCGGGCATCCGCGCGAAGCGCTGCACCATGTAGCGCAGGCGCTGCATCCGGGCGCCCGAGAGGCTGAACTCCTGGATGGACTCCATCCGCTGGACCACACCGAAGGGCGTGGCCGAGTACGCGCGCCCGCCCACCTCCGTCAGCCGCACCATGGAGAGCAGGTTGGGCTTCAGCCCGTGGCCCTCCGCGTGCTCGGTGTACTCGCGGGTCAGCTCCGCGAGGTCCTGCTCCGAGCCGACGTAGCTCCACGCCAGCAGCGAGCCGTCCCGCTGGGAGAAGTTGAAGTAGGCGCTGCGGGCCGAGCCGAGGAAGACCAGCGGCGCGATGTCCCGGCCCGGCAGGCCGCCCTCCTTGGCGTGCCGGCGGTCCAGCTCCGCGATCACCGCGGCGATCTCCGGACGGTCCGCCAGCTCACGCTTGCGCACCACCACCGGGCCGCCGACCGCGGGCTCGGCCGCGAGGTCCGGCGCCGGGCCGCCGGCGGGGGCGGGGGCCGGCGCGGCCAGCAGGGCGGCCGCCGCGGCGCCGTGCGCCGCGGACAGGTGGCCGGCCAGCGCGCCCACCGTGGGGTGGTCGAACAGCAGGGACTTGCGCTGCGGACCGAACCGCCGCTCCAGCGCGGCGACGACCCTCAGCATGTCGAAGGAGGTGAAGCCCTGGTCGGCGAAGCCCGCCCCTGGGTCGACGGCTCGGTCGACCGTCGCCTCGATGAAGCCGGCGAGTTGAGTGTCCGTCAGATCACCTTCTCCGGTGTGGTGTTGTTCCAGGACGACGGGGGTGGCACGGGTGACGGGGGCCGTGGGGGCGGCAGGGGCGGCGCGGGTGACAGGGGCGGCGGGGGCGGCGGGGAGCGAGGCGATCGCGGCGGCGACGCCGGCGCTCAACAGCTCGACGGAGTCCTGCTCGTAGAGCTCGGCCGCCTTGAGGTCCAGGCTGTAGGTCTCGTTGAGCATCCGGGCCAGGTCCATCCGGAAGACCGAGTCCAGCCCCAGCTCGCCGAAGGGCTGGTCGGCGGGGAGCTCCTCCTCGGGGATGCCGAGGATGTCGGAGAGCAGCGAGGTGACGGTCCGCCGGATCTCCGGGAGCCCGACGCCGGGCGCGGCGGGAGCCACGGGGGCCACGGGGGCCATGGAAGGTACGGGGCTGGGGGCGGGCAAGGGCGCGGGGGCCGGGGCAGGGGCGGGCTCGGCTGCGCGGGGCTCGGGCTCCGGGCCGGTGGGCGCGGCGAGCGGGGGCAGCTTCACCCTCCCCCGGGCGGGCGCAGCGGGTACCGGCGTGCGGCGGTCGGCCGGGGCCCGCACGGGCGACGGCGCCGCGGACGAGGACGGTGACGCTTCGATGGTGGCCTCCAGACTCGGTTGCGGTGCGCCGGCGGCGAACCAGTGACGGGTCCCGGCGAAGGGAACAGCGGGCAGCGGGGTGCGGCGCGGCAGCGGCCCGGCCCAGAGGCGGGCCCAGTCGACCGCGGCGCCCTCCACCCAGGCACGGGCCTGCCCGTCGAGGTCCGCGTGGCTGTCGAGGTCCGCGTGGCTGTCGAGGTCCACGTGGTCACGATCCACGTGGTCACGATCCACGTGGTCGCGGTCCGCAGGGTCACGGTCCGCATGGCTGCGGTCCACGTGACCGAGGTCCGCGGGGCCGGCAACGCTCTCGTGGTCGCGGACCGCCCGGGCGGCCCGGCGGGCGGTGCCACGGTGGGCACCGGACGGGCAGGTGCCCCCGGCCGCCGCACGCAGCCCGTGCACCAGCTCGGCCCGGTCGCGCACCACCAGGGCGAGACGCTCGGGCCACTCCTCGCGCCCGGTCTGCAGGGTGCGGGCAACTGCCGCGAGCGCGGGCTCGCGAAGCTCCAGGTGGTCGGCCAACAGGCCCGCGTACTCCTGGAGTTGCGCGGCGGTGGGTGCGGACAGCACCACCAGGCGCGGGCTGCCGTCGTCGGCGGCGGGGACCGGCCGGGGCCGGGGCGACTCCAGCACCACGTGGGCGTTGGTGCCGCCGAAGCCGAACGAGCTCACCCCCGCGCACCGCACGGGCACGCCGTCGGCGCCGGCCGTACCCTCCCACCGGAGCGGACCGTCGACGATCCGCAGCGGTGTCCCGGCCAGCCGGATGTGCGGGTTGAGCCGCTCCAGGTGCAGGTGGGGCGGGAGTTCGCGGTGCTCCAGGCCGAGCAGCACCTTGATCACCCCCGCGATGCCCGCCGCCGCCTCCAGGTGGCCGATGTTGGTTTTCACCGATCCGACCGCGATGTGCGGACGGTCGGGCAGCTCCCGGCCCCGGTCGGCGTAGAGCGTCGCGAGGGCCTGCTTGATGCCCTCGATCTCCACCGGGTCGCCGAGGCTGGTCCCGGTGCCGTGCGCCTCCAGGTACCCCAGCAGGTCGGGATCGGTACCGGCCGCGCGGTGTGCCTGCACCAGGACCCGGGCCTGGGCCTCCGGATTGGGCGCGGTCAGCGAGCCGGCGCGGCCGCCGTGGCCGACCGCCGACCCGGTGACCACGCCGTAGACGTGGTCACCGTCGGCGAGCGCCCGCTCCAGCGGCTTGAGCAGGACGACCCCGCAGCCCTCGCCCCGCACGTAGCCGTCGGCCCCGGCGTCGAAGGTCTTGCAGCGGCCGTCGGCGCTGAGCATCCCGGACTGCCGGAAGGCGCTGAACAGCGCCGGACTGAGCAGCACGTTGACCCCGCCGACCAGGGCCTGCTCGCACTCCCCCGCCGCCAGCGCCCCGACCGCCCGGTGGATCGCCACCAGCGAACTGGAGCAGGCGGTGTCCACCGACTCGCTCGGCCCGTGCAGGTCCATCAGGTAGGAGACCCGGTTGGCGAGGACGGCGTGCGCGACACCGGTGGCGCTGTGCGCCTCCACCGTGACGGCGGCTTTGCCGAGCAGGTCGGCGTAATCGGAGGTCGAGACGCCCGCGAACAGGCCTGTCGCGGTGCCCGCGAGGTCGGACGGGCGGTAGCCGGCGTCCCAGACGGCCCGCCAGGCGGTCTCCAGGAACAGCCGCTGCTGCGGGTCCATCAGGGCAGCCTCGCGCGGGGCGATGCCGAAGAAGCGGGTGTCGAACCGGCCCACGTCGGCGAGGAACCCGGCCCGGAAGGGGGCCGGCCCCGCCGCCCGGCCGAGCTCGGCGCGGTCCGGCGGCACGTCGGTCACGAGGTCCCGGCCGGCCATCAGGTGGTCCCAGAACTGCGCCGTGCCGGCGGAGCCTGGCAGCACCGCCGCCATGCCGACCACCGCCACCGGGAGCGGCCGGGCGCCGGAGGGCCGTGGTGCGGGGGCGGGTGTGGGCTCGGGAGCAGGCGCCGCCGCGGCCACCGAGGCGGCGGGCTGCGCTGCGGCGGCGGGCTCGGCGGTGACGGCGGGCTCAGCGGTGACGGCGGGCTCGGCGGTGACGGCGACCGGCTGCGGCGTCTCCCGTCGTTCCGGAGCGGGCTGCGGCTCTACCGGGGCGGGGAGGGGCTGCGGCCGGTGGCGCGCCGCGACCTCACCGGCGTGGTGGCGGACCAGGTGGACCGCGAACGAGGCCAGGTCGGGGCACTCGAAGAGGACGGTCGGCAGCAGGTCGAGGCCGTAGAGCTCGTTCACCTGGTTGATCAGTTCGGTCAGCGTGAGGGAGTCGAACCCGAGCTCCAGCAGCTGGTCGTCCACGTTGACGTCCTCGGGCTCGACCAGGAGGAACCCGGCGGCCATCGCCCGCAGTTCGCGCTCCACCTCGGCCGTCGGCACCTCCTCGTGCGCCGGCGCCTGCCCGGCCGCCGGTGCCTGCCCAGTCGCCGGTGCCTGCCCGGGGGCGCGTGCCTCCTCGGGTGCACGTGCCTCCTCGGGGGCACGTGCCTCCTCGGGGACGGGCAGGGGGGCCGGCCGCTGGACGACCGTGACCCGGGTCTCCCGGCCGCCCAGGGCCGACTCCAGCGCCCGCAGCCCGTTGGCGGTGCTCATCGGCGCCATGTCCCAGCGGCGGGCGAGCAGCTCCCGGGTGGCGGCGTCCACGCTCATGCCGCCGTCCTCCCAGAGCGGCCACGCGATCGAGACGGTGTGCCCGGCGCGCAGGCCGGCCGCGTGCCGCTGGGCCCGCTGCTCGGCGAACTCGTCGAGAAAGGCGTTGGCATAGGCGTAGTCGAGCTGGCCCGGGTTGCCGCTGTAGGCCACAACGGAGGAGTAGAGGGCGAAGAAGTCGAGCGGCTGGCCGAGCGTCGCCTCGTCGAGTGCCAGCACACCGGCCGTCTTCGGGGCGAGCACGGCATCGAGGTCCGCCCGGTTCTTGGTCACCGCGCGGGCGTCACGGGTGACCCCGGCCGCGTGCACGACACCGCGTAGCGGGCCGTACTGCGTGACCGCCTCGGCGACCAGCCGGCGCATCCCGTCCCCGTCCGCGACATCGGCGCGCAGGTAGCGGACGGTACCGGTGCCCCGGTCGAGCTCGTCCACCCGGGCCTGGCGCCGGGGGTCCAGCGCGGAGCGGCCCACCAGCAGGACGGTCACCCGCGCGCGGGAGGTCAGCAGCCGGGCGGTGTGCAGGCCGAGCGGCCCGGCGCCGCCGGTGACCAGGTAGACGCCGTCCGGGCGCGGCCGCAACTCGGCTGCGGGCGCGGGCATGTGGTCGAGCAGGCCTCTCAACTGCCGCTCGCCGCCCTGGTAGCGGACCTCGGCGACGGCGCCGGGCCGGCACCCGGCCAGCTCCGCCACCAGCCGGGCGGCCCGCTGCTCGGGCGGTGCCACCGCGTCGGCCCCCTCGAAGGCCACCCGGGCGGCGCCCAGCCGGCTGTGCTCCAGCGCCAGGCTGCGCAGCGCGGCGCCGACGGCCGCGTCCTGCGGCCGGGACGACGGGGTGGGGGCGGTGAACCCGTAGACCACCCAGAGGTCGCGCGGGGCCCCCGTCCGGGCGAGCAGGGCCGTGCTGAGCGCGACCAGGGCGTGGAAGCCTCGGTCGAGACCGGTCGACAGGTCGTCACCGCCTTGGCCGGCCGCGCCCTCGGGGGCGCAGAACACCAGGCCGTCCGGCTCCAGGCCGCGCTCGGCGAGATCCGCCACGAGCCGCCGGCACTGCTCCCGGTCGGTGAGCGCCAGACGGTAGCCGCCCGTGTCGTCGGTGCGGGCGTAGTCCGGGGCAGGGGCGAGTGCGACGACCTGCACCCCGTCGGCGGCGAACCGCCCGGCCAGCGCCTCGGCCGGCCCGGGTTCCTCGGCGGCGACCAGCACCACGCGCGGCGCCGGGGCACCGACCACCGGTTCCGGCGCGGGCACCGGCTCCCAGACCGGGCGGGCGAAGTGCAGCAGGGCCTCCTCGCCCGGCTGCTCGGGGTCGCTCTGCGCGTCGGGGGCCTGCGGTGCTTCCTCGCCGAGGCCCGGCTGCGGCGTGGCGTCCGTCGCGGGGTCTTCCCCGACCTCCCCGACCTCCCCGGTGGCCACGGCGGCCCCTGCGGCCCCTGCGGCGGACGGCTCGGCCAGCCAGTAGCGGGCGCGGTCGAAGGGGTACGTCGGGAAGGCGGTGCGGCGCGGCCGGGGGCCGGACCAGAGCGTGCGCCAGTCCACCTCGGCCCCGGCCAGCCAGGCCGCCACGGCCGCCGCGCGGTCCGCGCCGTCCCGGAGCGGTGCGGCGGTGCGGGCGGCGGTGCCCGTCCGGACGCCGGGGGCCGGGCGCCCCTCGGCGAAGGCGCGCAGGCCCTCGGCCAGGGCGGGCAGGCTGTCGGCCAGCACGACCAGCCGCTCCGTCAGCTCCCGGCGTCCGGTCTGGCTGCTCCAGGCGAGCGAGCGCAGGGTCGGCGCGTCGTCGCCGGCCCCCGTCCACGTCCCGGCCCCGGTCACGGCCGCCACATGGTCCGCGACCCGGCCGGCGAGCACGGCCAGCCGCTCCCGCGTCCGGGCGGACAGGACGAAGACCTCCTCCTGCCCGGCGGGCTCGGGGGCGCTCACCGGCGCGTCCGCGCCCAGGTACTCCTCCAGCACCAGGTGGACGTTGGCCCCGCCGGCGCCGAACGAGCTCACGCCCGCCCGGCGCGGCTGGGCACCCGCCCGCCCGTCCTGGTCCGCCGCGGGCCGGGGCCACGGGGCGGCTTCGGTCAGCGGCCGGAACGGCGAGGTGTCGAAGTCGATCCTCGGGTTGATCCGCTCCAGGTTGGCGCTCGGGTAGAGCACGCCGTCCCGGAGTTGCAGCAGCACCTTCGTCAGCCCGGCGATCCCGGCCGCGCCCTCCAGATGGCCGATGTTGGCCTTGACCGAGCCGATCGCGACCGGCGGACCGTCCCAGCCGGTACCCGCCTGCCCGTCGGGCGCGGCGCCGAAGGCCCGGGCGAGCGCGGCCACCTCGATCGGGTCCCCCAGCGCGGTGCCGGTGCCGTGGGCCTCCAGATAGCCGACGGTGTGCGGGTCGACCCCGGCCGCGGCGAGCGTCCCGGCCACCAGATCGGCCTGCGCGTTGGGGTTCGGGACGGTGTAACCGCTGGTCTTGCCGCCCGCGTTGGCGCGGCTGCCCTTGATGACGGCCCAGATCCGGTCACCGTCGGCCACCGCGTCCGCCAGCGGCTTGAGCAGGACGGCGCCCACCCCCTCGCCGGGGACGTAGCCGTCCGCGGCGGCGTCGAACGTCCGGCAGGCGTCGCCGCCGGCCAGCATGCCGCGGGCCGACAGCGCGACCAGGTGGGCCGGGTGCAGGATCAGGTTGACGCCGCCGGCGACGGCCATCCGGCACTCGCCCCGGCGCAGGCTCTCGCAGGCCAGGTGAACGGCGGTCAGCGAGGACGAGCAGGCCGAGTCGACCGCGAAGCTGGGCCCGGTCAGGTCGAAGTGGTAGCTGGCCCGGTTGGCCACCGACCAGTACGCCGAGTGCGCGGCCCCGAACTCGCCCCGGGGCCAGCCGGAGGCCGCCGCGACCTGGCCGTACGAGCCGTACATCAGGCCGACGAAGACGCCGGTCTCCGGGACCCGGGTGTGCGCGCCGAGATAGCCGGTCTCCTCCAGGAGGTTCCAGCAGGTCTCCAGGAACAGCCGCTCCTGCGGGTCGATCGCGGCCGCCTCGCGCGGCAGGATGCCGAACAGCTGCGGGTCGAACTCGTCGACGCCGTCCAGGAATCCGGCCCACCGGCCGTAGCTGCGGTTCGGCCGGCCGCGTTGGGGGTCGAAGTGCTCCCGCCAGTCCCAGCGGTCGGCCGGCACCTCGGTGATGTGGGCGGCACCGGCGGCGAGGTTGCGGGCGAAGGTGTCGAGATCCGGGGCGCCCGGGTAGCGGCCGGTGACACCGACGACCGCGATGTCGAGGCTGCCGTCGCGGGCCCGCTCCTCACGGGCCTGCTCCTCACGGGCCTGGTCTTCGCCCGCGTCCTGTGCGGCCGCCGGGCGCACCGCCTCCGTTCCCGTCACCGCGTCGGCCGGCTCCGGTGCCTGCTGCGTGTCGGCGGGGGCAGCCGTGGCGAGCGGCTCGGGGCCCGCCCCCGTGCGGGTGAGGACGGCGGTCAGCGGCTCCGGCCGGACGGCGAGGAGGTGGGCGGCGAGCCGCTCGATCGTCGCGTGCTCGAACAGCAGGGTCGCCGGGAGCTCGCCAAGGTCGGCGGCGAGCCGTTCGACGATCTCGGCGCCGATCAGCGAGTCGATGCCGAAGGTCTCCAGGGTGTCCCGGTCGGTGAGTTCGTCCTCCTCGCACTTGAGGACCCCGGCGAAGACCCGCTTGAGGTGATCGCGGGCCCGGCGCTCCAGGTCCGCGTCGGCCGTCGCCGGGACCATCGGGGCAGGCTCCGGGGCCGGGACCACGGCCGCCGGGGCCGGGGCACCGGTGAGCGGCATGCCGTGCCCGGCCAGCCGGGCCGGGTCGGCCTTGATGACCAGCGCCTGCCCGGCCCCGCCGGAGAGCACGCGCTCCAGCGCCGAGGCGCCCTCCGCCGGGTCGATGGAGCCGACGCCCAGGGCCGCGAACGAGCGCTGGTGGTGCGCGGTGGCCACGGCGCCGACGCTCCCCCAGAAGCCCCAGTTCACCACCGACACCGGGAAGGCGCAGCGGCTGCGGGCCGACCAGACGCAGGCGTCCTCGAAGGTCGCGGCCGCCGCGTAGTTGGCCTGTCCGGGCGAGGCCACGAAGGAGGCCGCGGAGGAGAAGAAGACGCAGAAGTCGGGCTGCTCCCCGGCGAGTGCCCCGACCAGGACGGTGGCGCCGGCCGCCTTGGGGGCGAACACCCGGGTGAACTCCACCTCCGTCATCCGGGCGAGCGGGACGTCGCGCAGCTCACCGGCAGCGTGCAGGACGCCGTGCAGGGCGCCGAAGGAGTCGCGGGCCTCGGCCACCGCGGCCCGGACGGCGTCCGGGTCGGTGACGTCGCCGCGGACGTAACGGACCTCGCCGCCCAGCCGGGCGATCTCGGCCGCCCGGGCCGTCACCTGCGGGTCGTCGGCGGGCCGGCGGCCGAGCCAGACCAGCCGGGCGCCGTACGCGGCGGCGAGGTGCCGGCTCACCGCGCCGCCCAGGCCGCCGGTCCCGCCGGCCACCAGGTAGACACCGCCCTTGCGCAGACGCGGACCGGCGTCCCCGGTGGCGGCGTCCGTGGGGAGGGGCGCGGCGAGCGGCTCGAAGCGGCGCAGGTAGCGGTGCTCGCCGCGCAGGGCGACCACGGGGTGTATGCCGTCCTCGGCGGCGATCCGCCGGGCGGTGCGGGAGGGGTCGGCGGCGAGGGCGTCCGGGGTGACGTCCACGCAGTTCACCTGCCAGAGCGGGTGTTCGGCCGCCACCGTGCGGGAGAGCCCGACCAGGCCGGCGCCGTGCGGCTGCACCCGGTCCCCGGGGGTGACCGGCAGGACGCCGTGCACGACGAAGGTCGCGGTCAGCGGGCGGGCCGCCTGGCCCACCCGGAGCAGTTGCTTGAGCAGGTAGAAGGCGGCCAGGGTGACCGGGTCGCCGCAGGGCGCGGTGTCGGCCGGCTCCGGGACGGCGCCCGCGCGGCCGGCGAGCACGTAGAGCGCGTCGAACGGGCCGGGGACGGGTGCGGCGCCGCCCAGCGGGATACGGACCACCTCGTCGTCCGGGTGCAGCGCGGCCAGCGCGTCGGCGAGCGGGCCGTCCCCCTCCGCGTGGGCCAGGGCGACCCGGCGGCCGCCGCCGGCCGGCGGCCGCTCGCCCGGTCCGGCGTCCTCGGACCAGCTCGGCCGGCAGACCAGCAGCGGGTACTCGGGGGTGGCACCGGCGGCGGGCGCGGCCGCCGGTTCGGGCGCGCCCGGGGAGCGTCCGGGGGCCTGCGCGCCGGGCCGGACCGGGGAGGTGACGGAGGCCGGGGCGGTGACCGATGCCGGGACTGTGACGGGCGCCGGGGCGGTGACCGACGCCGGGGCGGTGGTCCAGTGGCTGGTCCGCGCGAAGGGGTAGCCGGGCAACGGCACGTTGCGGCGCGGCCGGTGGGCGTGCGCGGCGGCCCAGTCCACCTCGCGGCCCGCCAGGTACTCCTCGGCGAGCCGCCACAGCCGCTCGCCGTGGCCGTCGGTGGCCGGGCGGCCGCCGCCGAGGAACTCCTCGGCCTGTTCGCGCAGTTCGGCCGTGCTCCGGACCACGAAGGCGGCCCGGGCCGGGAAGTGCGCGCGGGAGAGCGCGAGCGTGCGGGCGGTGTCCTCCAGGTCGTGCTGCTCCGTCAGCCACCCGGCCAGCCCGCGGACCCGGTCGTGCAGGGCGCCGGCCGTGCGCGCGGAGACCGGCAGGACGACGGCCTGCCCGGACGGGCCGGCGGCGGGCGCGGCCTGCGGCGGCGCCTCGGCCAGCACCACGTGCGCGTTGGTCCCGCTGAAGCCGAAGCTGCTCACCGCGCCGGCCCGCCGCCCGGACGGACCCGGGAGCCAGGGCACCGCGGCGGTGGCGACCCGGAACGGCCCGCCGTCGAAGTCGATCACGGGGTTGGCCTGCTCGAAGTTGAGCGACGGTGCGATCACCCCCGCACGGAGCCCGAGCACCACCTTGATGAATCCGGCGATGCCCGACGCCAGGGTGGTGTGCCCGATGTTGGACTTCACCGAGCCCAGGTAGCAGACGCCGGCCTGCCCGGCCCGGTCGCGGAAGACCCGGGTGAGGGCCTTCACCTCGATCGGGTCGCCCAGCACCGTGCCGGTGCCGTGCGCCTCCACGTACCCGACCTCGTCCGGGGCGAGGCCGGCCCGCCGGTGGACGTCCGCCAGGAGCGCGGCCTGGGAGTCGGCGCTGGGCGCGGTGATGCCGTTGGTCCGGCCGTCGCTGTTGGTGCCGGTGGCCTTGATCACCGCGTACACGGTGTCGCCGTCGGCCAGCGCGCGCTCCAGCGGCTTGAGCACCACGGCGCCGACACCCTCACCGAGGACGATGCCGTCGGCCGAGGCGTCGAAGGGGGCGCAGCGTCCGGTGGGCGACAGCATGCCGGTGCGGCTGGTCCAGACGTGCATCCGGGGGGTCAGCATCACCGCGACGCCGCCCGCGACGGCGGTGTCGCAGTCGCCGGCGCGGATGGCCGCCACGGCCTGGTGCACGGCCACCAGGGAGGAGGAGCAGGCGGTGTCGATGGCGACGGCCGGGCCGCCGAGGTTGAGGTGGTAGGCGATCCGGGCGGCCAGGATGGAGGGCGCGTTGCCGAGGAACGCCTGACCAGTGCCGTCCTGGCCGTTCTCCTCCAGCAGGCGCAGGTAGTCGCCCGCGCCGGAGCCCACGAACACCCCGCAGCGGGCCCGTTCGGTGCCGGGCAGTGCGTAGCCCGCGTCCTCCAGGGCCGACCACGCCTCCTGGAGGAAGAGCCGCTGCTGGGGGTCCATCAGCTCGGCTTCCATCGGGGAGAGGTGGAAGAAGGAGGCGTCGAACCGGTCGACGTCGTCGAGCAGGGCGGCCCACTTGCTGTAGGTGCGGCCCTCGGCCCGCTGGTCGGGGTCGAAGTGCTCGGCGACGTCCCAGCGTTCGGCGGGGACCTCACGGATGCTGCTGCGGCCGGCGACCAGGTTGGACCAGAAGGTGGTGAGGTCGGGGGCGTCGGGGAAGCGGCCGGACATGCCGATCACGGCGATGTCCACCGGCCCCGCCGGCTCGGGCCGGGCGACGGAGGGGGTGACGGGCGGGACGGCGGGCAGGGTGACGGGCGGGACGGCGGCGGGGCCGGCCGCGGGTGCGGATGCGGACGCGCCGGCCGATGCGGGTGCGGACGCGGTCCTGCCGGGGACCGGGGCGAGGACCACCTGCCCGGGACCGGCCAGGGGCCCGGGCGCGTCCTGGGGCATGCCCTGAGGCACGTCCTGGGGCGAGTCCTGCGGCCCGGCGGCCCCCGTGGGGCGGAGCTGCAGCGGGGGCGGTGAGCCGGCCGACCGGCCCTGCGATGGCCCGTCACCGGGCCGGTCGGCCGGGGTCTGTGGGGGAACGGCCTGCCCGGCGGCCTGCGCGGCGGCCGACGGGGCAGCCGGGCGGACGGCGGCGGCGTGCAGGGCGCGGCCCCGGGCGGATTCGGCGCCGACGAAGTCGGCCAGCCGGTCCAGCGTCGGGTGGTCGTAGACCGCCACCGAGTCCAGGTCGAGGCCGAAGTGCTGGTTGACGTCGCGGACGATCTCGACCGCCCCGAGCGAGTCGACGCCCATCTCGCTGAAGGTCAGCCGGGCGTCGATCTCGTCCCGGTCGAGGTACAGGTGGCCGCAGAGCGTCTCCATGACCACGGCGACGACCTCGGCGCGGTCCGGTCCCCCGGCCTCCGGCAGCGGGGTCGGCAGCGGGGTCGGCTCCGGCGTCGGGTCAGGTGCCGGGGCCCGGACCGGTGCCGGGGCGTCGGCAGGCGCCCGGGAGGTGGCCGCCGGGGCAGCCGGAGCCGGCGGAGCCGCGCTCGCCGGGTGGGCGTAGCCGCGCACCTTCGCGCTGTGCTCGTGCACGCGGGTCACCGCGTCCTCGCCGAGCACGACACGGTGCAGTTCGGCCTCGCGGGCCACCACCGTGCCGAGTTCGGCGAGGGTGCGGCCGGCCAGCTCGCGTTTGAGGGCGCGCACCGGCAGGGCGGGCTGGGCCGCGACCGCCCGGGCCAGGTCGAGCGCGGCGGGGAGGACCTCGTCCCGTGGCAGGAAGGTGACCTGCGCCCCGCGCCGCTCCAGCTCGGCGCCGCTGAACGGCCTGCCGGTGTAGAACATCTCGGTGGCCAGCGACCGCCCGAACCGGCGCTCCAGCACATAGGTGGCGCCCATGCCGGGGGTGAAGCCGTACTTGAGGAAGCTGGCCGCGTACGTCCCCTCGCGTGCCATCAGCACCAGGTCGGCGTGCAGGCCGAACATCAGCCCGCCGCCGGCCGCGTGCCCGGACATCGCGGCGATCACCGGGCGGTCGCAGGAGAGCAGGCCCTCGTAGAGGAAGGGCACGTCGGTGAAGCTGCCCCGGCCGCCGGCCAGGCGCTCCAGAGCCTCGGGTGTGCCGCCCATGCTGAACGCCGGGCCGCCGCCGGTCAGCACCACGGCCTTGACGCCGTCGTCCGCGCGCAGCTCGGCGAAGGCGGACTCCAGGCCGCGCACGGTCTCCTCGGTGAACATGTTGGTGTCGCCGTGCATGACCACCAGGGCGATACCGGGATCGAGGATCCGCAGCTCGACCGCGGGCCCACCGGCCCCGGGAAGGCCCATTGGCGCCACCGGCTGATCCCCCGTCCGCTGCTGTGCCGTCGACTGCTGTGCTGTCCGCTCCTGCACCGTCGGCTGCTCCGTCTCTGCCATGGCCTTCCCGGCGGCGGCCGGCTCCTGCGGCGCGCCGCGCCAGCGGCCCAGCCAGCAGCTCTCCTCGGTGAGGGGGTGCGTGGGCAGCGGGATCCGCCGGGGCGCGGGCCCCCCGCCCGGGCCGCGGTGCGCCTCGTGCCAGGGCACCTCGGCGCCCGCCACCCACGCGGCGGCCAGCTCCCTCAGGCGCCCCTGCCGCAGGAGCTGCGCGCAGGCCTCGGACGAGGGCGGCGCTGCCGCCGGGCTGCTTCCCGGCCGGTCCGGGCCGCCCGTGAAGAGCCCGGCGTCCTCGGGCGGCGCACCGTCCGGGAAGGCATCCAGGAAGGCGTCCAGGCCCGCCCGCAGGCGGTCGAGCGCGGTGGCCCGGTCGTCCGCGACCACGGCCAGCCGGTGGGGCCGCGCCGTCCGGCCGACCTGCAGGGTGTGCGCGACGTCGGCCGGATCGGGGCCGGCGCCGGGGGCGGGCCGGCCGGCGGCCACCAGTTCGGCGATCCCGCGAAGCGAGCCGTCCGGGGCGAGGGCGGCCGGTGGAAGGTCGCAGGCCAGTTCCTGCCCGATCCGCCGGGCCAGCTCCAGCAGGCTGGACGGGTCCAGCCCGAGATCGCCCAGCCAGGCGTCCGGGTCGACCTGGTCGGTGCGCACGCCGAGCAGGTCGGCGGCGAGCCCGACGAGCGTCGCGGTGGGCGGCTCCCCGGCGGGTCCCCCGGCGTGGCCGGCGTCCAGGTGGGCCCGCAGCAGCCGCGCCTGCGTGTGCAGGGCGGCCCGGTGCGGGGCAGAGATGACGAAGAGCAGCGGCCCGTCGGGGCCGGTTGCCGGTCGGGCGGGGGCCGGGTGCTCCTCGACCACCAGGTGGGCGCCCGCACCGCCGGCGCCGAACGCGCTGATCCCGGCCCGCCGGGGGCCGCCGTCCGCCGGCCCGGCCCACTCCTGGGCCTCGCGCTGGATGCGCAGCGGCGAGCCGGTGAGGTCGAGGTGCGGGTTGGGCTCGCCCGCGTGCAGGGACGGGACGAGCCGGCGGTGGCGCAGTTGCAGCAGCACCTTGGTCAGGCCGGCGATCCCGGCGGCGCTCTCCAGGTGCCCGATGTTGGACTTCACCGAGCCCACCGCGCAGCTGCCGGGCGTCGCCGCGCTGCCGGCGAACGCCTGGCGCAGGCCCTCGATCTCCACCGGGTCACCCAGTGACGTCCCGGTGCCGTGGGCCTCGATGCAGCCGATCGTGCCCGGGTCGACACCGGAGCGCCGAAGGGCGGTGCGGATCAGCTCGGCCTGCGAGTGCGGGCTCGGGACGGTGAAGCCGCTGGTGCGCCCACTGTGGTTGACGGCCGACGCGCGGATCACGCCGTGGATGTGGTCACCGTCGGCCAGCGCCCGGCGCAGCGGCTTGAGCAGGACCGCGCCGACGCCCTCCCCCGGCACGTAGCCGGTGGCGCCGGCGCCGAAGCTGCGGCAGCGGCCGTCGTCGGAGAGGAACTGGCCCTGCGCCAGCTGGAGGTACTTCTGCGGGTGGACGGTGACGTTCACCCCGCCCGCCAGGGCCAGGGTGCTCTCGCCCCGGCGCAGGCTCTCCACGGCGAGGTGGATCGCCGTCAGGGAGGACGAGCAGGCGGTGTCCACGGCCAGGCTGGGCCCGGTGAGGCCGAAGGTGTAGGAGACCCGGTTCGGGACGGCGGCGTGCAGGGCGGTCGGTGCCACGCCCTGGTCCTGGAACAGCTGGTAGTGGTTCCACATGACGCCGGCGAAGACGCCGACCGTCTCCCCCGTCAGGGTGGGCGCCGGGCGGCCGGCGTCCTCCAGTGCCTGCCAGCAGATGGTCAGGAAGAGGCGTTCCTGCGGGTCCATCCGCTCGGCGTCGCGCCGGGAGATGCCGAAGAACTCGCGGTCGAAGAGGTCCACGCCGTCGAGGAACCCGCCCCAGCGGCTGTAGGTGGAGCCGGGCCGGCCGCGTTCGGGGGTGAAGTAGGCGCTGTGGTCCCAGCGTTCCTCGGGGACGGGGGTGATGCTGTCGCGGCCCTCGGCGAGGTTCTGCCAGAACACGTCGAGGTCGGGGGCCTGCGGGTAGCGGCCGGCCAGCCCGATGATCGCGACGGCGTCCTGGGACTCGGCGGCGTGCGGCGGCTCGGCCGGCTGCGGGGTCCCTGCGGCCGGGGCCTCGGGCCGGTCGTGCGCCCGGACCGGAGCGCCGGCCAGGGCCTCGTCCGCGACCGGGGCGGCAGGGGCGGCATCGGCGCCGGTGAACGGCGCGGTCACCCGGTCCGGGGCGCCGTGCACCGCCACCGTCGTACCGCCGGGGCCGGCCAGGACGCGCTCCAGCAGGTCCAGGGCGTCGGCGGTGGGCATCGGCCACGTCCCCCTGGTGCGGCGCGCGTGGTCGAGGGCGTCGGGGGTGAGCTTCATCGCGCCGTCGGCCCACATGGGCCAGCCGATGGCGTGGGTCCGCCCGGGCCGGTCCGCACGGCCGGCGCGGGCCTCGGCGAAGTGCTCCAGGTAGGCGTTGGCGAAGGCGTAGTCGCTCTGCCCGGGATTGGCCTGGGAGGCGGACAGCGAGGAGTAGAGCACGAACAGGTCGAGCCGGTCCCCGGCCGTCGCCCGGTCGAGGTGCACCGCGCCGAGGGCCTTGGGTGCCACCACCGCCGGCGGCGCGCCGTCCGGCTTGTTGCGCACCAGCGAGTCCGCGGTGACGCCGGCGGTGTGGAACACGCCGTCCGGCGGCCCGAACCGCTCGCGGACGAGGGCGAGCGCCGCCTCGACGTCGGCCCGGCGGGTGACGTCGGCCGTCAGGAAGGCGACCTCCGCGCCGGCGGCGCGCCACTCCTCGGCCCGGGCGGCCTGCTCGGCGCTCATCGGGCGGCGGCCGACCAGTGCGATCCGGGCGGCGTAACGCCGGGCCAGGTGGGCCGCCAGGACGGTGGCGAGGGCCCCGCCGCCGCCGGTCACCACGTAGACGCCGTGGCGCTTCAGCGGCAGGGGCGCGTCCGGGCCGGTGGCGGGCAGGGCGGCGGGCGCCAGGCCCCGCAGCTCGCGGCGCCCGTCCAGGTGCCGGGACTGCGGCGCCGTCCCGCCGGCGGCGAGTTCGGCCAGGACGGCGTCCGCGACGGCGCCGGCCGTCCAGTGCTGCACGCCGACGCAGCGGCAGGCGAGGGCGGGGGCCTCGGCCGTGACGCACCGGGCGAGTGCGCCGACCGCCAGGTGCTCCGGCGCGCCGCCACCGGCCGGGGCGGGGTGGACGAAGAGGAGCTGCGCGGCCCGGGCCGGACGGCGGCCCAGCACGGAGCGCGCCAGGCGCAGCACGGTCAGGGCCGGGCCGTGCGGGCCGTCGGACTCGGCCGGGGCGGGCTCCGCGGCGGCCGGGACCACCAGGGCCGCCGGACGGATCCCGCGGGCGTCCAACTCCGACCAGAGCTGGTCCAGTTGCCCGGGGTCGGCCGGGTCCAGGCGGTATCCGGTGGCTCCGGCCTGCTCGAACACCGGCCCGGGGCCGACCTTGACGACCGTGGCGCCGTCGCACCGGGCGGCCAGCTCGGCGGCCAGGCCGTCCGGCCCGCCGTCGGGGGCGAAGAGGAGAAGGTCGCCCTCGGGCCGGGTGGCGGCCGGGGCCGGGGCGGGGTACCAGCGCGGCCGGAACAGGGCGGTGGCTGACGGTTCGGGCCCGGCGGCGGTGGCAGCGGCCAGGGGGACGGTGGCAACGGCGAGGGCGGCAGCGGCGGAGGGCTCCGGTGCGGTGGTGACCGTCGCGCCGGCGGGGTGGGTCTCGGCGAGGTGGGCGGCGAGGCTGTCGATGTCGGTGAACTCGAACAGGAGCGTGGGGTAGAGCGGGCTGCCCACGGTCTCCTCCAGCAGAGCGCTGATGCGGACCAGGTCGGCGGAGTCCAGCCCGAGCTCGTAGAAGCCGGTGCCGCTGCCGACCTCGGCCGGGTCCCGGTCCAGCGCCTCGCCGGCGAGCTGCCGCAGCCGCGCGGTGTAGGCGGCGACGGCGTCGGGCCCGGCCGACACCGCCCCGGCCGGTTCGGCCTGGGGGGTCGGGGCGCCGGGGGCGGTCGGGGCGGTCGGGGCGGTCGGGGCGGTCTGGGCAGCCGTCTCCGGTGCCGCCGCCGTCGACCGGGCCGCGGGCTCGTCGAGCAGCCGGGTAATCAGCTCCGGACGGCGGATCCGCTTGCACGTGAGTGCGCCGAACTCGGCCAGCAGCAGGCCCTGTTCGTCGTAGAGGCCGTAGTCGCTGCGGATCACGTCGCCGGAGCCGGCCAGCCGCTCGACGCCCGGCACGTAGAGGTGGACCGTCCGGCCGAGCGGCCGGGGCGCCCGGAACCGGTCGATGTAGACCGGGATGAACGGCTCGCGGGAGACGGCCTCGGTCTGCCCGTACGCGGCGATGGTGGCGGCGTCGAGCAGTGCGGGGTGGAGGTGGAAGGCCGCCGGATCGGGTGCTTCGGCGTCGGTGGTCAACTCGGCCAGCAGATAGCCGTCACCGACGTGCAGCCGGCCGTGGCAGGCCATCGCCGGACCGTGCCGGATGTTCTCGTCCCGGGCCCGCGCGTACAGCTCGGCCATGGCGTACCGGCGCACGGCGCCGGAGCGCAGGGCGTCGAGGTCGATCGCCGCGGGCTGCGCGGTGCCGGCCGGCGCGGTGACGGCCGCTTCGGTACCGGCCGGTGTGGTACCGGCGGCTCCGGAGCCGGACGGTGCGGTGTCGAAGCCGAGGAGGGCGGTCAGGTTCTCCCGCCACGGCGAGCCGGGCACGCCCGACCAGCGGCTGTCGGCCCGCACCGGGCGCTGCCCGGAGGCGTCGGCCGCACCGACGGTGATCCGGATCTCGCGGTCCCGGCCCTCCGTGGTGGCCACCGCCTCGGTGAACAGGATCCGGGTGAGGACGGCCCGTTCGTGGTCGAGGCCCTGGCTGCGCAGGATGCGCAGCAGGATGTCCAGGAAGGTCACCCCGGGCATGACCGAGACCCCGTGCACATGGTGGTTTCGCATGATGAAGTCGGTGGCCGTCAGTACCACGCGGCACTCGATCGGTCGGTCCGTCACGGCCGTGTTCCCCTCTGCCCGAGGCTTTCTGAGATCGCGTCGTCGTCACCGGCGAAGCGGAGGTCGAGGATCGAGGCCACCGGCCCCGGGGAGGCCGGCACCGGCCCGGGAGGTACCGCCCCGGGAGGTATCGGCCCGTTCGGCACCGGCCCGTGCGGCGGCCGGGCGTCCGGCCCGCGTTCCAGCCAGTGGCGGCGCCGTTTGAGCTCCGGTTGCGGCAGCGGCTCCCGGACGGGGTGGTGGTCTGCCCGCAGGCCCGGGTCGAGCTCGCCGACGACGGCGTGCGCGTTGGTCCCGCCGAGGCCGAACGCACTGACGCCGGCGATCCGGCGGCTCCCGGCCGGCCAGGCGGAGAGTCCGGTGTTCACCCGGAACGGCGAACCGGCCAGGTCGAAGCGCGGGTTGGGCCGTTCGCAGCCGACGGTGGGCGGGATCGCCGCGTGTTCCACCGCCAGCAGTGCCTTGATCAGCCCGGCGATCCCGGCCGCGCTGAGCAGGTGGCCCAGGTTGGACTTCACGCTGCCGATCGCGCAGCGGCCGGCCTCGGCGGTGCCGTCGGCGAAGGCGTCGGTCAGGGCCCGCAGTTCGATCGGGTCGCCGATCAGGGTGGCGGTGCCGTGCGCCTCGACCATGCCGATCTGCCCGGCCCGCAGCCCGGCGTCGGCCAGCGCGCGGCGGATCACGGCGGCCTGGGCCCTGGGGTTGGGCGTGGTCAGGCCCATCGTCCGGCCGTCGTTGTTGACGGCCACCGCGTCGATGACGCCGTGGATGCGGTCGCCGTCGCGCAACGCCGCGTCGAGGCGCTTGAGCAGCAGCACCCCGCAGCCCTCGCCCGGGACGAAGCCGTCCGCCCGTTCGTCGAAGGTCCGGCACCGGCCGGACGGGGAGAGTGCCCGGGCCGCGCTGAACTCCAGGTAGGGCTCCTCGTCCAGGAGCACCTCCACGGCTCCGGCCAGGGCCAGTTCGGACTCTCCGGCGAGCAGGCTGCGGCAGGCGAGCTGGACGGCGACCAGCGCGGAGGAGCAGGCGCTGTCCACCACCATGGCCGGGCCGCGCAGGTCGTACTGGTGGGCGATCCGGGCCGCGATGAAGTTCTGGTCGCCGCCGAGTCCGGCCGGGCCGCCCGCCCCGGCCCGGTGCCGGTAACCGGACATCCGGGCGCCGGCGAAGACGCCGACCTGGCGGCCGGCCAGCTCCTCCTCCGGGTAGCCGGCGTCGCACAGGGCGCTCTCCGCGCCCTCCAGGAAGAGCCGCACCGCCGGGTCGAGGCCGGTGGCCTCCTCCTCGGTCATGCCGAAGTGGTCGGGGTCGAAGTCCTCGATGGCGTCGAGGAAGCCGCCCCACCGGCTGATGCTGCGGCCGGGTTCGTAGGAGGGGCGGTAGAGGCGCGCGGTGTCCCAGCGGCCGGGCGGGACCTCGGTGACCGCGTCCGCCCCGGTGGCCAGCTGCTCCCAGAAGGCGGCGAGCCCGGGGGCGCCGGGGAAGCGGCAGGCCATCCCGACGACCGCGATCCGGTCCGTCCGGCTGCCGACGACGGGCTCCGCGGCAGCGGGCGGCGCGGTCGGCTCGACCGGAGCGGGCGGCGCGGGCCGTGCAGCCGCGGTGGCCGGTCCAGCCGACGCGGGCCGGGGCGGGAGCACCCGGGCCAGGTGGGCGGCGAGCGCCTGCGGCGTGTCGTGCTCCAGCAGCACCGCCGGTTCGAGCGGGCGGCCGGTGCGGCGCTCGATCTCCACCACCAGCTCGCCCAGCATCACCGATTCGACGCCGAGTTCGGCGAAGGACGCGGTCGGTTCCAGCTCCCCGCGCGGGACGCCCGCGACCGCCTCGAACACCTCGGCCAGCCACCCGGGCACCGCACCCGATTCCAAGTCCGGGACAGGCAGGACAGGATCGGCCTCGGGGGGAGCCGGCTGCGCGGCCTGGTCCACCGGCGGGGCCGCCAGGACGACCGCCGGGCCGTCGGAGGCCATCGCCCAGTCGAGGACGGCGAGTCCGTCGGCCGTGGACAGTTCACCGAGCCCGGCGGCCCGGGCGGCCGCCCTGGCCTCCTCCCCCGCGGAGCCGTCCGCCCAGACCGGCCACTGCACCGCGCGGACCCGACCATGGCCGAGCCGGGCCAGCCGGCCGGCCGTGAAGTCCGTCGCGGCGTTGGCCGCCGCGTAGTCGCTCACCCCCGCCGCCAGCCGGGGCAACGCCGAGGACGCCGAGGAGAAGACGACGAGAAAGTCCGGCCGGTCCTGGGCGCAGAGCTCGGCGAGGGTCTCCAGCCCGTCCGTCTTCGGCTCCAGCACCTCCCGGATGTCGTCGCACCGCTTGTGGACGAAGGCCGCCGGGCCCCGGGAGCCGAGCCCCGCGCAGTGCACCACCCCGGCGATCGGACCCAGGCCGGTGCGGGCCTCGGCCAGGAAGGCCGACAGCCGTGACCGGCCGGAGAGCTCACCGGTGAACACCAGCACCCGGGCGCCCGCCCGCTCCAGGTCGCGGACCGTGCCCACCGCCTCGGCGGTGGCCACGGGCAGCCCCGGGTCGTCCCACCGCTCCCGGGGCGGCAGTTCGCGCAGACCGGCGAGGGCGATCCGGCGCGCTCCCCGGGCCACCAGGTGACGGGCGACCGTCGCCCCGAGGCCGCGCGTGCCGCCGGTGACCAGGTAGGCCCGGGCGGGGTCGGCCGCGAACGGCACCGCTGCCGGCGCCTCGACGGTGCTCCACTGCGGGAGCAGCCGCCGGCCGTCCCGGTGGCAGACCTCGGCGGGCGGGTGCCCGGCCGCCCACTCGGCGGCGATCGACTCGGCCCGGGGCAGGTCGGTGTCCAGATGGGTCGCGCGGACCCTCGGGTACTCCACGCCGAGCATCCGGACGAACCCGGCGACCCGGGAGCCGGCCGACGACGGGCGGGGGCCCGGGACGCCCTGGAGGCCCTCGGTCACCTGGAGCACCCGCAGTTCGCCCCGGTGAGCGCGGATCAGCTCCTGCAGCAGGGCGATCCGCGCCGTCCACGGGCCCGGGCCGGTGTCCGGCCGGCCCACGTCGGTGAGGTCCAGCACTCCGGCGAGGGAGGGAAGCCCGGCGAGGGCGCGCCGTGCGGAGGCCTCGTCGTGGAAGGCCGGCACGCCGTCACCCCGGTCCGCGCCCTCGCGCAGCAGCACGCAGTCGGCCCGGGCACCGAGCAGCGCGACGGTCTGCGCGGCCAGCGCTTCGCTGCCCGGGCCGGCGAGCACCGCCACCGTCCCGGGCGGCACCGCGCCCGCGACCGGCTGCGGGCCCGCCGTCCACCGGCGCTCGCGCAACGGCACACCCAGCGTGCTGTCCGGGCCTGGACCGGGCACCGCCGCCGGCACGGCCGTCCGCGGCCCCGTCGGGACGGCCTCCCGCGGCCCCGTGGGTGCGGCCGCGTCTGGGAGGACGACCGGCTCGGGGAGCCAGCAGCGCCGGGCCGCGAACGGGTAGCCGGGCAGCGGGGCGATCCGGCGCCCGGCGGCCTGCGGCAGGGCCTGCCAGTCCCAGGCCGTCCCGGTGACCCAGCGCCGGGCGAGCTCGGTGAGCTCGTACCCGGCCGGGTCGACGCGCTCGGCGGGCAGGCCCGGCCCGGACGGACCGCTCACCCGCCCGCGCAGCTCGGCCGTGCCCCGGCCGGACGCGAACGCGGCGAGCCGGTCGGCCAGTTCGGCCGGCGAGGAGACCACCAGGGCGAGCCGCTCGCGCAGTTCCTCGCGGCCGACCCGGCTGGTGTGGGCCGCGTCGGCGAGGACCGCCCGGCCGTCCGCCGGGGCGGGGGCGCTCCGCAGGTGGTCGGCCCACCGGCCGGCGAGCGCGGTCAGCGCCTCCTCGGTGCGTCCCGACAGCACCACCAGCTGCGGCCCTGCCGGGTCGGCTGTCTCCACCGCGCCGGGCGTCTCGACGCCGGCCACGGGCCGCGGGTACTCCTCCACCACGAGGTGGGCGTTGGACCCGCCGGCGCCGAAGGAGCTGACCCCGGCCCGGCGCGGACCGCCGGACGGGCGGGGCCAGTCGGCGGCGGAGCGCTGCACCCGGAACGGGGAGGATGCCCAGTCGATCGCGGGGTTGAGCTCGTCGGCGTGCAGTGAGGGCACCAGCCGGCCGTGCCGGAGCTGGAGCAGCACCTTCGTCAGCCCGGCGATGCCGGCCGCCGCCTCGGCGTGCCCGAGGTTGGACTTGACCGTCCCGATGGCCACCTGCCCCGGGGCCAGGGCGCCGAACGCCTGCTGGAGTCCGGCAATCTCCACCGGGTCGCCGAGCGCGGTGCCGGTGCCGTGCGCCTCCAGGTAGCCGACCGTGCCGGGCGCCACGCCCGAGCGGGCGAGCGCCTCGGCCACCACCCGGCCCTGTGCGGCCGGGTCGGGCACGGTGTAGCCGTTGGTGCGGCCGCCGTGGTTGACGGCCGTGCCCTTGATCACGCCGTGGATCCGGTCCCCGTCCGCGACCGCCCGGGCCAGCGGCTTGAGCAGGACGGCGCCGACCGCCTCGGCGGGCACGAAGCCGTCGCCGCCCGCACCGAAGGCCCGGCAGCGGTGGTCGGAGGAGGTCATGCCCATCGCCCGCTGCTGCACGAACTTGTTCGGGTGCAGCGAGAGGTTCACCCCGCCGGCCAGCGCCACCTCGCACTCGCCGTCGCGCAGGCTGCGCGCGGCGAGGTGGATCGCCGTCAGCGAGGCGGAGCACATGGTGTCGACGGTCAGGCTGGGGCCGTGCGCGTCCAGGAAGTACGAGACCCGGTTGGCGATGCCCGCCGGTGTCGAACCGGCGGCGGTGGGAGTACCGGTGAGGGCGTGCTCGACGCCGAAGTACGGGTACTCGTGGTGCATCGAGCCGACGAAGACACCGATCCGGGAGCCGTGGGCCCGGCGCAGCCGGTCCCTGGGCCAGCCGGCGTCCTCCAGGGTCTCCCACACCACCTCCAGCAGCAGCCGCTCCTGGGGGTCCATCAGGTCGGCGTCGTGCGGGGTGATGCCGAACAGCAGCGGGTCGAAGCGGTCCACCCCGTCCAGGAAGCCGCCCTGCATCAGCTCCTCCCCCGGCCGGCCGGTGCGCCGCTCGGCGGGCAGGCCGGTGACCAGGTCCGCGCCGGCCAGCAGCTGGTCCCAGAGCGCCTGCACGGTGGCCGCGCCCGGGTAGCGGCCGGCGAGGCCGATCACGGCGAGGTCGTCCGCGGCCGCGGCGGCGGGCACCGGGCCTGACGCGGCCTCGGCGGCGGCCGCCGGGGCGGCGAGGGCGGCGACGCTGCGGGCGACACCGGCCAGGTCGCGCTGTTCGAACAGGAGGGTGGCCGAGGTGATCCCGAACTCCGCGCGCAGGTCGGCGTTGAGCCGTGCCACCAGGAAGGAGGTGAGGCCGTACTGGTCCAGCGGCGTGTGCGGGTCGATCGCGGCCTGGGGCAGACCGGACACCCGGGCGTAGAGCTCCACCAGGCGGCGTTCGACGCGGGCGACGTCCCGGCCCGACGGCACCGGTCGGGCTTCCACGGCGGGCACGGCGGGCCCGGCGGGAGCCGGTCCCGGGAGCGGGGCGCCCGGACGGGCGGCCGGCGCGGCCGGGAAGGGCTCGGTGGGCAGCGGCACCCGGCGGGCCGGCACCGACCACTGCGCGGGCCAGTCCACCTCCGCACCCGCCAGCCAGGCGGCGCCGGGCCCGTCGGCCGGTGCGGAGGGCCGCCCGCCCGCCAGGTAGTCCGCGAGCGCGGCCCGCAGCGCGGGCAGGCCCTCGGCGCACTCGAGGACGAGCCGGTGCGCGTGGTGGGTGCGGCCGGTCTGCAGGGTGTACGCGAGGTCGGCCGGATCGGGGTCCGTGCTGCGCAGCCGGTCGGCCAGGCGGGCCGCCGCGCCGCGCAGGGCGGCCTCGTCGCGGCCGGAGAGCACCGCCAGCAGCGGACCGCGCGGGGTGTCGCCGCCGGCCGGGGAGAGTTCCGCGACCGTCGCCGGGCGGACGACCGCGTGTCCGAGCGAGCCGGTCGCCCCCGCCGCGTTGACCAGGGCGCGCGCAGGCGCGGCGCCCTCGGGCGCGGGCCAGGGCAGCCGGCGGTCGGCGAGCCGGACCGGCAGGGTGTCCCAGTCGACCAGGCGGCTGAGCTGCCCGGCGGTCGGCGTCGGGGCGATGGTGCGATGGCGCAGCTGAAGCAGGACCTTGGTGAGCTGGGCCAGTCCGGAGGCGGCCTCCAGGTGGCCGATGGCGGGCTTGAGCGTGCCGAGCACGACGGGGCCGCCGGGGCGGTCCCGGAAGAGCCCGCCGAGCGCCTCCACCTCGGCCGCGTCGGCGAACGCGGCCCCGGTGGCCGCGCATTCGACGTAGCCGACCTCCTCGGTGGTGACCCCGGCCCGGTCCAGCGCGCGGGCCATCGACTCCTGGAAGGCGGCTACGTCGGGGGCGCCGAAGCGGTTGGAGCCGCCGGCGAAGTCGATCCAGCTGCCCTCGACCACCCCGTGCAGGTGGTCGCCGTCGCGGCGCGCGTCCTCGACCCGGCGCAGGAGCAGCGCGCCCACGCCCTCCCCGGGGGACCAGCCGCTCGCGGCGGCGTCGAAGGCGCCCCGGACGCCGTCGGGGGCGACCAGTCCCAGGCCCGCCAGCAGCGCCGTGTGGTACGGGTGCGCGACCAGGTTGGCCGCGCCGACCACGGCGGCGTCGCAGTCGCCTCGGTGCAGGGCCTCCAGGGCCAGGTGCAGGGCGGTGAGCGAGGAGGAGCAGGACGTGTTGACGGCGACGCTGGGCCCGCGGAACCCGAAGAGGTGCGAGATGCGGTTGGGGATGTCCGCGGCGACGGCCGACACCTCGGCGCGCCCGGTGCGCTCCCAGCGCGCGGCGCCGACGTGCTGGTGGTCGTTCCACATGGTCGCCACGTAGACGCCGACCCTGGGGGCCGCCCGGCGCAGCGAGTCCGTGGTGTGCCCGGCGTCCTCCAGGCACTGGTGCACCGCGTGCAGTAGCTGGCGCAGCTGCGGGTCGAGCGTGCCGGCCTCGGCGGGCGAGAGCCGGAACAGGGCGTGGTCGAAGCCGTCGATGTCGTCGAGGTAGCCACCGGGGACGGTGCCGGTGTCGGCGGCGCGGGCGGGGGGCGCGGTGGCGATCGAGCGGCGGCCGTCCAGGAGGTTGCGCCAGAGCTCCTCGGGCGAGCCGGCCTGCGGGTAGCGGCCGGCGAGGCCGATCACGGCGGCGGGGGTGACGCCGGCGCGCCGGGCCGGCCCCGGCAGCTCGGCCGGCGCGGCCGCTGCCACCGGCGCGGGCCCGGGTGCCGCGGGCGGGGCGGCGGGCAGGTCGGCGGCCCGGCCGCCGAGGAAGGACTGCAGGAACTGCTGGCCGTCGTCCAGCCGCAGCTGCGTGCGGACGCGGTCGAAGGCCACGCTCCCGATCGGGCACAGGCCGACCCCGGTCTCCTGCTGGGCCTCCATCAGGAGCTGTCCGACGTAGCCGGCCTCCAGCAGCAGGAAGCGGCCCGCGTCCGCGCCGTAGAGCGGCTCGATGCCCCGGGGCTGGCCGATCAGGTAGAGCTCGAACGCGGCCCGGTCGTACAGCGGCCGGTTGTAGAAGAAGTGGGCCGAGCGGTCGAGTGCGGGGGCCGGGTTGACCAGGCGCAGCGCGTGCGCGACCGGGTCGTGGTAGTAGACCCCGCCGGGCAGCGACTCGACGGCGCCGGGGCGCACGTGCAGGTAGGTCTGGACGGCGTAGGTGTCACCGGCCGAGGGGTAGCCGCGCCGCTCGCGGCCGTCCGCCTCGCTCGCGCGCAGCCGGTCGAGCAGCGCGCACAGCTGGGCGTAGGGCAGCGGGCCGGGGCCGAACTCCCGTCGGCTGGCGCGGGCGAGGTGGTGCCCGGCGGGGCTGTCGGGGGCGGGCAGCGGTACGGCGGGCTCGGCCGGGGAGGGCCGGCGCAGGTTCCACCGGCCGTCCTTGAAGGCGGCGCGTTCCTCGGGCGAGAGCACGTCCACGGACTGCGGGGCCGCCGCGGGCGCTGGTTCGGGAACGGCGGCTTCGGGAACGGCGGGTTCGGGAACGGCGGGTTCCGGAGCGAGCGTGGCCTGCGGTGCGGATCCTGGCACGGGTTCGGGCTTGGCCTCGGGCACGGGCACGGCTTGCGGGGCGGGCGCCGGGACGGCGCCGAGTTCGCGGGCGAGCCGGTCCGCGATCCCGGCCGCCGTCGGAGTGTCCAGCAGTGCGCTGACCGGGATCCGCACCCCGTGCCGCTGCTGGAGGGTCCGGGAGATCCGGACCATCGTGAAGGAGGTCGCGCCCTGGTCCCAGAGGTCCTGGTCAGGGTCGACCGGCAGGCCGTCGAGCAGCCCGGAGGCGATCTGCGCGATCTCCTCGGCGAGCCCGGCGGCGGACACGGCAGGAGCGGCGGGGACGGCTGGGGCGGCGGCGGACACGGCGGGGGCAGGGGCCGCAGCGGGCACGGGGACGAGCCCGGGGGCGGCCGTCGCCAGCGGCCAGGGCAGCGCGGCCCGGTCGAGCTTGCCATTGGCGGTCGCCGGGAAGGTGTCCAGGAAGACCAGATGGTTGGGGACCATGTAGTCCGGCAGGGCCAGCGCGGCGTACGCCCGGAGCTCGGAGACCGGCGGCGGGTCACCGGCGGCCAGCAGGTAGCCGACCACCTTGTGGTCCCCGGAGGCGCTCGGGCGCACCAGCACCACGGCCTCCCGGACGGCGGGGTGGCTGCGCAGCCGGTGCTCGATCTCGCCCAGCTCGACCCGGTGTCCGCGGATCTTGACCTGGGTGTCGGCCCGGCCGAGGAAGGTCATCACGCCGTCCGGGCCGAAGGCCGCGCGGTCGCCGGTGCGGTACATCCGCTGGCCCTCGCGCCGCACGAACGGGTCGGGCAGGAAGCGCTCCTCGGTGAGCTCCGGCCGGTTGTGGTAGCCGAGCGCCAGGCAGTCCCCGCCGATGTAGAGGTCGCCCTCGGTGCCGATCGGGCAGGGCTCCAGCCGCTCGTCCAGGACGTAGTACCGCGCGTTGTCGATCGGCCGGCCGTACGGGATGCTCCGCCAGGCCGGGTCGACGGTGCCGATCCGGTGGTAGTTGGACCAGACGGTCGCCTCGGTGGCGCCGCCCAGGCTGACCAGTTCCGCGCGCGGGAACACCGCCCGCAGCTGGTCGGGCAGCGACAGCGGGGTGTAGTCGCCGCTGAGGAAGACCAGGCGCAGGTCGTGGGTGCCGCCCGGGTCGCCTTCGCCGCCGGTGCCGCCGCCGGCTGGGTCGGGCAGCAGCGGCATCAGCTGGGCGAGCGTGGTGGGCGCCGAGTTCCAGAAGGTGATCGGCTGCTCCAGCAGCAGGTCGAGCAGCAGCGCCGGGTCCTTCTGCTGGGCCTCGTCGGCGATGTAGACGGCGGCGCCGCTGCCGAGCAGGCCGAAGATGTCGAACACCGACAGGTCGAAGCCGAGCGAGGTGACCATCAGCCCGAGGTCGCCGGGCCCCAGGCCGAACGTGCGCCGGCACCAGTGCAGCAGGTTGGCCACCGGGCGGTGCGCGACCGCGACGCCCTTGGGGCGCCCGGTGCTGCCCGAGGTGAAGATGACGTACGCCGTGCTGTCCAGCCGGGCGGTCGGCCGGGGCGCGGTGGCGGCGGGCACGATGTCGTGGTCGATCTCCAGCACCCGGACGCCGTCCGGGAGGGCGAGCGGCCCGGTGTCCGCGGTGGTGAGCAGCAGGGTGGCACCGGTGTCCGCGAGCATGCCGGCGGTCCGCTCGGCGGGGGCCGCGGGTTCGACGGGCAGGTAGGCGGCGCCCGCCTTGAGGATGCCGAGGACGGCGGCGACCAGGGCCGGGCCGCGCCGGGCGCCGATCGCCACCACCTGGCCGGTGTCGACGCCGAGCGCGCGCAGGCGGTGGGCGATGCCGTTGGCCCAGCGGTCGAGTTCGCGGTGGCTGACGGTGCCGCCGGGGTGCAGCACGGCGGGCGCGTCCGGGGTGCGCCGGGCCTGGTCCTCGACGTACAGGTGGACGGGGCGTTCGTCGGGGACGGGCACGGCGGTGTCGTTCCAGGTGTGCAGCACCAGCTCCCGGTCCTGCGGGCTGAGCACCCGGGCAGGGGCGGGCTCCGGCTCGGTCGCGGTGGCTGTGGCGGTGGCTCTCGCGGTCTCGGTCTCGGTGGCGGTGGCGGTCCCGGCCGCGGAAGCCGTGGGAGAGGCCGCCGTGAGGGCCTCGCCGAGCCCGGCCAGCAGGTGCCGGTAGGCGGCGAACATGGCCTCCAGGTTCGCCGGGGCGAAGTCGCCGGGCACCGCGTCCCAGTGGTAGTGCAGTTCGTCGCCCTCCTCGACGCAGATGCTGTCCAGGCTCACGTCCGGGGTGTAGGTCATCCACCGTGCGGTGCGTGCCCCGGGCGGTGGCGCGTGTTCGGTGAGTTCGAGCAGCCCGGTGTGGACGACGGGGAAGGCCAGGCCTGCGCCGGCCCGTTCCCGCATCACCACGCGGCGCAGTTCGGCGAGCCCGTCGGCGCCGGCGCCGAGCGTGTCGTCCTGGTCCATCCGCGCCTGGTGGGCGGCGGCCCGCCCGGCGAGCGGGAGTGCGGCCGGCCCGTGGTCGAGCCAGCTCAGCCGGGTGTGCTCGCCCGGGCGGCGGTGTTCGTCGTCGGGGTGCCAGCGGGCGGCGACCACCGTGAAGTCACCGTCCACCCGGCTCGCCAGGGCCTCGGTGAGGACGGCGAGCAGCGCGGCGTCGGGGCTCAGGCCGCGGCTCTCGGCGGCCGCCCGGGTGCGCTGCCACCCGGTCAGGACGCCGGAGTGGCGGATCCGGCGGCGGTCGGCTCCCCCGGCCGGGGCCGGGCCGGCGGGCAGGGCGGCGAAGCGCTCGCGCCAGTAGGCGACGGCGGCCGGGTCCGGGGCCGCGGATTCGGCGGCGGGGGCCGGCAGGGCGGGCGGGGCGGTGGTCCGCCCCGCGTATCCGGCGACCAGCTCGCGCAGCAGCAGGTGGAGGCTGCGGCCGTCGACGACGGCCAGGTCGATGGCGCAGTGCAGGGTCGCCCGCCCGGTCGCGGCCCGGGTCACCCGGAGGTCGAACTGCGGCCAGCGGCCGAGCGCGAAGGCCGTTCCGGCCATCCGGTCGCGCAGCGCGTCCGCCACGGCCCGGCCGCCCGGGCCGTCGGGGGTGTCGGGGGTGTCGGGGGTGTCGGGGCCGGCTGGGCCGTCCGCGGGGAGGTCGATGACCGGGATCCGGCGGCGCGGGCCGGCCGTGCGGCGCACCCGCAGTTCGCCGTCGGACGACAGGTGGCTGCGCAGCACGTCGTACCGCTCGGTCATGGCGTGCCAGGTGTCCTCCAGCCGGCCGATGTCCAACTCGTCGAGCTCGAAGGCGTGGTAGACCTGACAGCCGTCCCAGGCGGCGGCGCCCTGGGCGCGGGCCACGTAGTAGGCCTGCTGGAGCTGGTTGAGCGGCCGGGACTCCTCGTCGGTGCCGGCGCCGCAGGCCAGGTCGCGCAGGGTGTTGCCGAGGGCGGTGAAGAGGGTGTCGGCGGCGCCGGGGGCGAGCAGGGTGTCGGCGACGTCCCAGCGGTAGTGCAGGGCGCCGCCCGTCTCCCACATCTGGTGTTCGAGGGCGATGCCGGCGGTTCGGCCGGCCGCGTGCGCCAGGTGGGCTGAGAAGCCGTCCGGCGTGGCGCTGCCGGTGTCCAGCAGGCTGGTGAAGACGACCGGCAGGGCGGCCGGCGGCGCCGACCTGTCCCGGGCGCGCAGCTCGCGCAGGACCTCCACCCCGGAGACGCCGGTGTGGGCGAGGTCGGCCCAGAGGCGGTCGTGCAGGGCGCGGGCGGCGGCGTCGAAGGAGTGGTCGGGCTGTGGTGTGACGGCCAGCAGCGCGGTGGAGGTGAACGGCCCGACCAACTGCTCGGTGCCGGCCGGCAGCCGGACCCGGTCGGTGGTGGTCAGTACCAGGGTGAACGGCCGGCCGGGGGCGTCGGCGGCCAGGACTTCGGCGAAGGCGGTGAGTACCAGCGCCGTGGGCGACACCCCCAGGCGCGCCGCGTGCGCCTTGAGGGCGTTCCACTGGGCCGGGGTCAGGGCCGCGCCGAGCGAGCGGCGCGGGTGGCCGCCGAGGCGGGCCGGGGGCCGGGCCAAGGCGGCCGCGGGGGCGGCCGTCGCCCCGGCGAGCCGGGCGCACCAGTGGTCCAGGTCGGCCTGGTGGGCGGGGGTGGAGCGCCGCTTGTGCAGGGCCAGGACGGCCTCGCGCAGCGGGACGGCCGGGGCGGGCAGCGGGTGGCCGGGCTGTTGGTAGCACTGCCACCAGTGGTCCAGCAGCACCTGGAGGCCGTGGCCGTCGGTCAGCATGGCGTCGATGTCCAGGTGGACGGCGCCGGCGCCGTCCGGGCCGAGCGACACCTCGACGTGGTGCGGCTGCCAGCCGGTGTCCCGCTGCCAGGCCGGGTCCGCCAGCCGTTCGCGGACGGCGCTCAGGTGGTCGGCGAAGGCCTGCGGGGCGGCGGCGGTCAGGTCGTGCACCGGGACGGCCGGGTGCGCCGTGGGCGCGATCCGCTGGCGGCCGTCCTCGTCGACCAGGATGCGCAGCATGTCGTGGTGGGCCACCACGCGGTGCCAGGCCGCGGTCACCCGGGCCGGGTCGAGTGCGGGCGGCGCGAACTCGCGGTAGATCCGGCAGCCGACCGGGTCGGTGCCGAGATCCGGGTCGCGGCCGACCAGGTAGGCCTGCTGGACGGGGGTGAGCGGGAGCGGTTCGTCGTGCCCCGGCGTGCCGGGGGCGGCCGGCTCCGGCACGGGCCTCCGGCCGCCGCCGCCATCTTCCGTCAACTCGGCGATCTTGTCGATGAGTTGACGAGTGGTGGCACCGCCGCCGATCCAGTCGACCGCGATCTTCACCCCGAACGCGGCCTCGATGCCGAGTGCCAGGCGGGTCGCCGCGAGCGAGGCGAGCCCGTGCTCGCGCAGCGGCAGGTCCGCGGCGGGCCGTGGTGCCCCGGCGGGCCCGACCTCATCGACGAGACGGGTGACCGCTGCGGCGATCTCGTCGCGGTTCAATGGGTTCCTCCTTGACGGGCCCGGCAGGGCGCGGCGCAGCGGGGCAGGGGCAGGGGCAGGGACAGACACGGGACTGGACAGACGCAGGCGCAGGGCGGAGCAAGCGCAGGGGTGTCAGATTGGGTGCTCGGCGAGGAAGGCGTCCAGCGTCTCGAAGAGCGCGGGTTCACCGCGGAACAGCGAGAGGTGGTCGCCGTGCGGGCGCACCACGCTCACCGAGCCCGGCAGCGCGGCGGCGACCAGGGCGGACGCGCCGGGGTGGGCGGTGTCGTCGTCCGCGCTGGTCACGACGAGCGCGGGCGCGCTCACCCGGGCGAGGTGGGGGCGCAGGTCCGTGCCCATCACCGCGTTGTTCAACGCGCAGTAGCGGCCGAACAGTTCGACCGTCGCGTACGGGTAGAGCACCAGGTGGGCGAGGTCGGCCGGGACGCTGTCGCCGATCGAGCGGCAGAGGGTGGCGTGGATCGTCCCGGCCAGGTCCGGGTCCTCGCAGGCCATCTCCAGCAGGGCGTGCAGGTTGCGCTGGTGGTCCGTCCGGGGGCTGTCCGGGCCGAGGTGGACGTCACCGTGCCAGAGACTGAGCGAGGTGATCCGCCCCGGGTCCAGCGCGGCGGCCGCGACGGCCGGCACGGCCCCGCCACACAGGCCGACCACGTGTGCCCGGGCGGCGCCGGCGCGGTCGAGGGCGGCCAGCAGGTCGCCGGCCTGGGCGGTGACGTCGTAGCCGGGCGGTGCCGGGTCGCCCGGGCCGGCGAAGAGGCCGCGGCTCTCCCAGGTCACCACGTAGTGGGTGCGGGCGAGTTCGCGGATCCACCGCTCGGCCAGCCGGGCGGGCATGCCGGGGGCCAGGGCCAGCACCACGGCGCGTTCGGCGGGCCGCCCCGCGGTGAGCACCCGCAGTGGCGCACCGTCGGGCGCCGTGGCGTCCAGCCGGGTGCAGAACCCCTCGAAGTCGGCGGCGACGACCTCGTCGACCGCAGCGTCGACCACCGCGTCGACGACGGCATCGGCCGCGGCGTCGGCCATGGCGTCCGTACTGCCCGGCAGGCCCGCGAGGTCCAGCCGGGCGGCGACCACCCGGGCGAAGGTGTCCGGCTCCCCCGTCTCGGCGCGCACCGCCACGGGCGGGGCGCCGAGGCGGCGGGTGACGGCCGCCAGCAGCGGGCCGAGGGACCGGGCCCGGGACCCGGCCGGGACGGTCACCGGGGCCAGCACGTCGAGCAGCGGGCGCAGCGACAGCACGGCCTCGGCGAGCCGGGCCGCCGGAGCGGGCGCGAGGCCCGCTCCGGCGCCTGCGTCAGACCGGGAAGACATGGCCCCGGGTGGTACGGTCCGTCAGCCGGTTGTGCCCGTGGACGTCCTGGCCGGCCACCAGGACGGCGCCGTAGCGGTCCAGCGAGACCTCGCCGCCGTACTCCTCGATCACCTCGGTGTCCGGGTAGACCCGTACCGAGGTGGGGACGTAGCGGGAGGCGAAGCCCATCCGCATCCGCTGCTCGGCCCCGTCGTTGGGGTGCGAGGCGTGCATCAGGGTGGACCAGAACATGATCGCCTCGCCCGGCTTCATCACCATCGAGACGGCCTTGGACTCGTCGGGGACGAAGTTCTCGTCCTTGCGCAGCTCGCGGTAGTCGTAGCCGAAGAAGCCGCGCCGCACGCCGTCCTTGTCCTGCTGGTTGATCCGGTCCGGGTCGTAGTGCATCTTCTTGGCCTCGTCGTAGTTCATCTGCTCGTGCGAGCCGGGGATGAACTGCAGGCAGCCGTTGTCGACGGTGGCCTCGGTGAAGGCGGTCCACACCGTGATGGTGCCGCCGAACTCCTTGAACTCCGGCGGCCACAGGATCTGCGGCTTGCCGGAGGCGTTGGCGAAGGTGTCCGCCTGGTGCCAGTCGGTGCCCTCGTCGCCGGGGTACTTGGGGAAGAACTCGGTGCGCCAGCAGAGCACGTCCGGGCCCAGGGCGCCGACCACGCGGTCCACGATCTCGGCCCGGCCGATGTGGTCGGCCAGGAACGCCGAGTCCAGGTGGCGGTCGTAGTTGGAGATGTTGGTGTTGCCGGAGGAGGCGGCCTCGTCACCGTAGACGGCCATCGAGCGGTCCATCAGCGCCAGCCGCTCGCGCCGCCACTGGGCGGTCATCTCCTCGGGCTCGTAGACCTTGAACGGCCCGAAGAAGCCGTTGGTACGGAAGCTCTCCAGCTCCTCGGCCGACAGCGCGAACGCGCGGCCGTCTGCTGCCCGGGTCATGCCTGCTCCTTCACGGGGTTGTCGTGGTCGCCGCCGGCGCCCTGCCCGGGGTGGCGGCCGCTCTGCTGCGCCACGCACGCGGCCAGCCGGGCGATGCTCGCCTCGCCGTCCAGCTCGGCGCCGGTCAGGCGCAGCGCGAAGCGCCGGTTCAGCTGGGCGAGGATGCGGGTGAACGCGAGCGAGGTGGCCCCGGTGTCGAAGAGGTCGGCCTCGGGGGCGGGCGGGCGGGGGCCGCGCAGGACCTCGTGGACGATGGCCGTCACGGCGTCGAGGACGGTCGGTCCGCCGGGGGCGTACTGGTCCGGGAGGGCGGCGGGCTCGGTGTCGAGGAGCCGGTGCAGCGCGTCCCGGTCGGTCTTGCCCTGCGGGGTGAGCGGGAGGTCGTCGACCACCCGGTAGAGCGAGGGCCGCAGGTGGGCCGGGAGGCCGGCGGCGGCGTGCCCGGCGAGGTCGTCGGGCAGCGTGGCCGGGTCGACGGCCGGGTCGGCGGGTCGGCGGGGCTCGGGCACCACGAACGCGGCCAGCCGGACGTCTCCGTCGACGTCGTGCGCGAGGACGACGGCCGCGCGCACCAGGGGGTGGCCGAGCAGCCGGTGCTCGATCTCGCGCGGTTCGATCCGGAAGCCCCGGACCTTGAGCTGGTCGTCGATCCGGCCGAGGTAGCGCAGCTGCCCGTCGGGGGTGCGCACGGCGAGGTCGCCCGAGTGGTAGTACCGGGCGACGGGCCCGCCGCCGAAGGACTCCGTGGTGAAGCGCTCGGCGGTCAGCTCAGGCCGGTTCAGGTAGCCGCGGGTGACGCCGGCACCGGCGATGAGGATCTCGCCGGGAGTGCCGTCGAGCACCGGGGCGCCGTCCGGGCCGGCCAGGACGAAGTCCAGGTCGGGCAGCGGGACGCCGATCGGGCTGTGCTCGGGTGTGGCCAGGTCGGCCGCGGTGATCGGCCGGTAACTCGCGTGCACGCAGGTCTCGGTGATGCCGTACATGTTGACCAGCCGGGGCGACGCGTCCCCGTGCCGCTCCAGCCAGCCGGCCAGGTCGCGCACGTCCAGGCGCTCCCCGCCGAGGACGACCAGGCGCAGCGCGAGAGCGTCCGGCCCCGGCGCCTCGGCGTCGGCGGCGGCGAGCTGGCGGAAGGCGGAGGGGGTCTGGTTGAGCACGGTGACCCGCTCGGCGCGCAGCAGCGCGTGCAGCTCGGCGGGCCGGCGGGTGGTGTCCTTGTCGACCACGACCAGCCGGCCGCCGTGCAGCAGGGCGCCCCAGAGTTCCCAGACGGAGAAGTCGAAGCTGGCGGAGTGGAAGAGCGTCCAGACGTCGTCGGGGCCGAACCCGAACCAGTCCCGGGTGGTGTCGAACAGGCGGACCACCTGGCGGTGTTCGACCAGGACGCCCTTGGGCAGGCCGGTCGATCCGGAGGTGTGGATCACGTAGGCGAGGTCCCGGTCGGCCGCCTGGGTGCGCTCGCGCGCTCCGGCGCCGGCCGGCGTGGCCTCGGCGGTGATCGGCACGACCTGGGCGGTCAGCGCGTCCGGCAGCGCCTTGGCCGCCGGGCCGGTGGCCGCCACCACCTCGACGCCGGTGTCGGTGACCAGGTGGAGCAGCCTGGCCTCGGGGTAGTCGGGGTCGAGCGGGACGTAGGCCCCGCCGGCCTTGAGGATGCCGAGCAGGCCGACCACCAGGTCGGCGCCGCGGTGGGCGGCGAGCCCGACGAGCGTGCCGGGGCCGACTCCGCGCGCCGTCAGACGGGCCGCCAGCTCCTCGGCCCGGGCGTCGAGTTCGCCGTAGGTCAGCTGCCCGGAGGCCGCGGTGACGGCGATCCGGTCGGGCGCCTCGCGGGCCCGGTCTTGGAAGATCTCGTGCAGCGTCCGGCCGCTCATGGCCGACACCTCCTGGTCCTCGGCGGGCGGGTCAGCCCGCGGACGGGTACTGCGTGGCGTACAGGCCCCAGTGGTGCGGTGTCAGGGCGACGTCCTGCATGGTGCCCTGGACGAACATCCGGGCCCAGGTGCCGCCGGAGCCCTTCTCGGGCGCCCGCTCCCGGAAGAAGATCTCCCGGACGCTCTCGTTCTGGACGTGCAGCTGGAGCAGGCGCTGGTAGGTGCCCAACGAGCGCAGGTGGATCAGCCAGTGGATGCGGTCCGCCGGGCCGAACGCCTCCTCGTACAGGAGGACGGTGGCTTCGCCGGCCAGGTTGTCGTTGATCGCGGCGGCGGCCTCGCGGGCGAACTGGCGGGCCTCGGAGCGGTAGTCGTACTCGATCTGGGCGGTGCGGTGGATGAGGAGGCCGGCGTTGGCGGAGTGCAGCAGCTGGTCGTCGCCCTGGCCGGTCTGGTGGCGGGCCGACGGGAGCACGACGGCGGTGCCGGTGTCCTTGAAGACGGAGCTCTGGCGTTCCAGGGTGCCGTCCACCGCGGTGCCGTACATGCCCCAGAACTGCGGCAGCAGGACGGCCTCGCGCAGGGTGCCGTCGACGAACATGCGGGCCCAGCTGCCACCGCCCTTCTCCTCGCCGATCCTGATCTTGCCGAAGAGGTTGCGGTAGCCCTCGTCCTGGCTGCCCATGCGGACCAGCGTCTCGTAGCTGTCCATCGACTTCAGGTGGATCAGCCAGTGCACGAGGTCCTTGGTGCCGAAGGTCTCCTCGTAGACGAAGACGCTCGCCACGCCCTGCTGGGTGGTGTTGATGTACTCGGCGAGTTCCCGGGCGAACTCACGGGATTCCGAGTGGAATTCACCGCGGACCTGGGCGGTGCGTTCGACGATCATTCCGGAGTTCCCGGAGTGCAGGATGTGCTCCGGCGCCAGAACGGTCTGGCCGCCGGCCGGCGGCACGGCCGCCCGGGCGTTTTCAATGGATTCCGGTGCTCCGGTCTCCGATGTCGACATGGGGCCCTCCTGATCGAATGCGAGCGAATTCCGGAGCATTCTGGAATTCGCCTGTCAGAGACTATTCAGCCGGGGTGTCTTTTTCCTGCTCACAATTGCGCACGCCGTAGTTCGTTCGTCCGGTCGGCCAGCACGGCGGCGGCGCCCGTCATCAGGTGGCCGGCGATGACGTCCACATGGCGCCGGCGCCAGTCGGCCAGCTCGGTGCCGGCGACGAGCTGGTTGAACGCGCCCATCGCCGGGCCGCAGTGGATCTGGTAGTTGACCTGCTGGTCGGGGGCACCGCGCAGGGCCAGCCGGGTCGAGTGGACGAAGTACCAACGGAAGACCAGGGCCATCCGGTGGCGGGGGCTGCGGGCGGCTCGGGCCAGCTCCTCGGGAGCGGTGCGGGCCAGGTGTGCCTCGGTCTCCCGCCAGACCTCCTCGACCGGGCGGCCGAAACACTGTTCCTCCAGCGAGCGCCGGGTCGCGGCGTCCAGCCCGTCCAGGCCGTCGTGCTGCCGGTAGAGCTGGTAGAGCTTGTTCGCCCGGGCCGGGAACAGCGTGCCCTTGCGGACCACCTGGACCCGCGCGCCCAGTTCGAACATGTCGCCGGCCGGCGCGTAGGCGGTGTCCTGGACGTCCAGCCCGGCCAGCATGTCCTTCACCGCGTCCGCGGTGCCCGCCTCGGGGGTGCACTGGTTGACGGAGCCGGTCAGGACGAAGTCGGCGCCCATCAGGAACACCGCCGCCACCGCCTCGGGGGTGCCGAGCCCGCCGGCCGCCCCGACCCGCACCCGCCGGTGGTAGCCGTACTCGGCGCCCGCCCGGTCGCGCAGCCGGGCGACGGTGGGCAGCAGGGCCAGCGCCACGGCGCCGTCGGTGTGACCCCCGGAGTCGGACTCCACACAGAGGTCGCCGCTGACCGGCAGCTCCCGGGCGATCTGCGCCTCCTGCGCGGTGAGCGCGCCCTCGGCGAGCAGCCGGCCCACCAGCGCCGCGGGCGGCGGTGCCAGGAAGGCCTGGGCGACCTCCGGCCGGGAGACCTTGGCCACCACGTGGCGCCCGGCCCGGGGCCGGCCGTCGGCGTCCCGGCGGGCGCCGCTGAACCGGGCCCGGACCAGCGCGGGGGTGATCCGGGTGAAGCCGGCCGCCTCCACGCAGCGCACCCCGGAGCGGACGACGAGCCCCGCCAGCACCCACTCCCGCGCCGGGTCGGCGGGCGTGTGCAGCAGGTTGGCGCCGTACGGGCGGTCGGGGCCCAGCTCCCGGGCGATCCGGGCGAGGTCGCGCTCGATCCGGTCGAGGCCGAGGCCGCCGGTGCCGAGGAAGCCCAGCAGGCCGGCGCGGCCCATCCGCAGGACCAATTCGGCCGAGGAGATGCCCTTGTACATCGAGCCCGCCAGGTACGCGGCCCGCACACGGTGGTCCGCCCGGAACTCGGCACTGCCGAGGCTCTCCGGCCGGAACACCACCGGGGCCGGAGCCGCTTGCGGGCCGGCGGGTTCCCGGTGGACGGGCTGCGGACGGACAGGCTGCGGACGGACAGGCTGCGGGCGGACGTGCTGCGGGCGGGTCGGGGGCGCGGGTTCCGGCGGCTGCGGGGCGGTGGCCCCGCGGTCCTTCAGGGCCGTCTGCCAGAGCCCGGTCAGCACCGTGCCCGGCCCGCACTCGCGCGCCTCGCGCACGCCGAGGTCGATCAGGCGCGCCATGCTCTGCGCCCAGTGGACGGGTTCGGCGATCTGACGGGCCAGCAGCGCGGCCACGTCGCTGCCGTACGGCGCGGCGGTGACGTTGGCGATCACCGGTACGGCGGGCGGGCGCAGCGTGAAGCCGGCCAGGTGGGCGGCGAACGCGGTGGCGGCCTCGCGCATGTACCGGGAGTGGAAGGCGGTGCGGACGGCCAGCGGCACCGTCCTGGCCGCCTTCTCCTCGCGCAGCCGGGCGGCCACCGTTCTCAGCTCGGCGGCCGGGCCGGAGAGGACCAGCTGGGTACTCGCGTTGTGGTTGGCGATGTCCACCGCGTCGGCGCCGTAACGGGCCAGGGCCTCGGCCAGTTGCTCGGCGGGCAGGCCGACGACGGCGATCATCCCCCCGTCCCCTCCCCCGCCCGCGGCGCCGGCCGGGACACCGCCGGTGGCACCGTCCGTGGCTCCCTCCGCGGCGCCCTCCGTGGCACCGTCCGCGGCGCCGGACATCAGCTCGCCGCGCCGTTTGACCAGCCGCAGCCCGGTCTCGAAGTCGAAGCAGCCCGCCGCGAACAGCGCCGCGTACTCGCCCAGGCTGTGGCCGGCCAGGACGTCGGGCCCGGGTTCGCCGTCGGCGCGGGCGGCCAGCACGGTGAGCGCCTCCACCGTGAAGAGCGCCGGCTGGGCGTAGCGGGTGTCGGTCAGCCGCTGGTCCGGGTCGTCCAGGAGGAGCGGTGCGAGCGGGTAGCCCAGGACGGTGTCGGCCGTCGCCAGCTGCTGCGGGAAGCGCTCGATGAGCCCGGCGCCCATGCCCCGCCGATGCGATCCCTGTCCCGGGAAGATCCAGGCGCGCACGGGTGTCCTCTCGTCGTCGGAGTCGATCGGAGTCGTCGGGGTCACGGGAACCGTCGAGGTCACCGGAGCCGCCGGGGCGCCGGCCAGGCGCGGTGCCGGAGGGGCGGAGCGCCGGGCCGCAGAGCCGGGTTCAGCGCGGCGGCAGCGGCGCGGTGGGGCCCGTCCCGGCGGTCCCGGCGGTCCCGGCGCTCCCGGCCGTGTAGCCGGCGATCCGCTCGTGGACCGGGCCGGTGGTCATCAGCCGGACGAACTCGTCGACCGCCGTCCGCTGGGTGCGGTCGTCGAGGATCCACAGCCGGCGCATGTAGCTCTTGAGGTCGGCCACCGTGTCCGGGGGCAGTTTGGAGGCGCGGAAGAGCAGCCGGCGCAGCGCCGGCGCCGGGTCGTCGGCGAGTTCGTCGACGAGCCCGTGGGCCGCCGCCTCCCGCGCGGCGACCGGCAGGGTGCCGAGCGACATGGCGTACGCCCGCTGGAAGCCGACCCGGCGGATCAGGAACGGCAGGACCGAGCAGGGCAGCAGCCCCCACAGCGCCTCGGGGAGGCTGAAGCGGCTGCGGCCGGTGGCGTGCACGAAGTCGCTGGCCGCGACCAGCCCGACGCCGCCGCCGACCGCCTGGCCGTCCACCTGGGCCACCACGATCCGCCCGATCGTGGTGAGGCGCTCCAGCAGCGCGAAGTAGTCCTCCCCGCCCTGGCGGGTGTCCGCGGCGTCCGGCCGGGCGGCCTCGGCCACGCCGGAGAGGTCCATACCGCTGCAGAAGGTGTCGCCCTCGGCCCGCAGGACGACCACCCGGCAGTCCTCGGCCTGTTCGGCGAGGTCCAGGGCGGCCCCGAGTTCGGTGATCAGCTCGCGGGTGATGCTGTTGCGCTCGGCGGGCCTGGTGAGCGTGACCGTGAGCCGGCCGCGGTCCCGTTCCAGGCGCAGCGTGCGCGGGCTGCCCGCGGCGGGCGTGGTCAGCTCCACCGGTACCTCCGGTGGAATCCGCTGATCTCGTCGAGGACCAGCAGCCCCCGGCCGGCGAAGGCCCGCTCGTAGACGGGCCCGTGGTCGGCGGGGTCGAAGACCTGGTCGCGGACGCCGGCCATGCGCAGCGCGCCGCCGTCGGCGATCGTCTCGTACTCGGGCATCGAGAGCGGGTAGCGGTCCTCGATGGCGGCGTCGATGCCGAGGGCGGCGAGCTGCGCGCCCGCGCCCTCGGGCACCACGCCGCTGTAGAACTCCGAGGCGCAGCCCGAGCCGTAGGAGAACAGTCCGACCCGGCGGGCCCCGGCACCGGGTCCGTCGTGGTCGATCATCGAGCACAGGGCGAGGTAGAGCGCGGCGGAGTAGACGTTGCCGACCCGGGTGCAGTAGTCGAGCGAGGGGGCGGTGCGCTGCTCGAAGTCGGCCTCGGTCTTGGCGGCGCTGTACCCCTTGAGGGTGCGCAGCAGGGTGCGGTGGGCGCCGCGGACCATGCCGGCGAAGGGGGTGTGCAGGACGAGGCGGTCGAAGGTGGTGACGATGTCCGCCCCGGCCACGCGCTCGGCGTAGTGACGGTAGCTCTGTTCCAGGCAGGTCAGGTAGGAGAGCAGGGAGAGGTCGGAGTTGCCGGCCTCCAGGTCCGGGCGGGGGCGCAGGGTGTCCATCACCTCGAAGCTGTGGAAGCCGCTGGCTCCCGGGTCGAGGGCCAGGATCCGCGGCCGGCCGCCGACGATCATCGCCACGGCGCCGGCCCCCTGGGAGGGTTCCCAGTAGGTGTCGCGGGCGGCGGCGGAGGCCGCGTCGGCGGCGATCACCAGGGCCTTGGCGTCCGGGTCGCCGCCGACGGCGAGGATGGAGGCGGCGCTGCGCAGTGCCGCGGTGCCGCCGTAGCAGGCGTGTTTGGTCTCGAAGGAGCGGCATCGGCGGCCCAGGCCGAGGGCGTCGTGCACGTAGGTGCTCAGCGGTTTGCCGTAGTCCAGGCCGGATTCGGTGCCGACGACGACCAGTTCGATCCGGTCCCGTTCGGCCGGGGTGAGGGCGTCGACGAGCGGTTTCGCGGCGTTGACGGCGTTGCTGACGGCGTCCTCGCAGGGCAGGTTGACCGACTTCTGGCGCATCATCAGGTTGCCGAAGCGGCGCACGTCCAGCCCGCGGGCCTCGAACAGGGTCCGCACGTCGAGCGAGGCCCGGCCGACGTAGGCGTTGACCGCCTCGATGCCGACCTCCATCTAACCGGCCGCCGGCGCGTGGTGCGGGACCAGGACGGTCTCCTGGAGGGTGCCGTCCAGGAACATCCGGCCCCAGGTGCCGCCGCCGCGGCCGGCCGGGATCCGCGGGCCGGTCAGGATCTCGCGGAACTCGGGGTCGGTCCGCTCCAGTTCGACGATCAGGCGGTAGTCGTCGAGGCTGCGCAGGTGGATCATCCAGTGGATGCGGTCCTGGGTGCCCCACTGCTCCTCGTAGAGGAAGACGGTGGCGTGGCCGGCGAGCTTCTCGTTGATCCGGTCGAGCCAGGCGAAGGCGAAGTTGCGGCCGTCCTTGCGGAACTCGAACTTGACCTGTCCGGCGCGGTGGACGATGACGCCGGCGTTGGCGCTGTTCAGCTGCTGCTCGACGGGCTGGCGGCTCTGGTAGCGGGCCGGCACCGCGAAGAGGCCGCCGAGGTCCTCGTCGTGGTCGGCGTGGGTGAGGCCGTGCTGGGGGACGATCACCTTCTCCTGGAAGGAGCCCTGGACGAACATCCGCTCCCAGTTGCCGCCGCCCTGCTCGGTGAGCCGGTCGTTGGTGGCGACCTCCTGGAACTCCGTGTTGTGGTCGACCATTTCCAGCAGTTGGCCGTAGTCGTTGGGGGCCCGCATGTGGATCAGCCAGTGCAGCCGGTCCTGGGTGCCGAACAGCTCCTCGTAGACGAACGTGGTGGCGTTCGGGTGCAGCGCCTTGTTGGTGAAGAACTGCAGATCCCGGGCGAACGAGCGGCCCTCGGTCCGGAATTCGTAGGTGAGCTGTCCGACCCGGTGGATGATCAGCCCGGAATTTCCGGTGTGCAGGAGCTGCTCGGCCGGCTCGGCGACCTGTTCGGCGGCCGGCGCAATATCGGTCCACGCCATGGGGGATTCCTTTCTGCCCGGTTCCGCGGGATGGGCCGGTGGCCGGTCCGCACACCCGGCTCCGCGGTGCGGCCACGCTAACCGGGCCCGGAAAGGGGGCTCTGCTCAATGTTGGGCAACCCCTCGCGGCCGCAGATCGACTAGACTCCCGCACAAGCGGACCGCGTGGTCCTCTTGGCTCGACGCGGGCTGTGGCTGCTCACGGCCCCCTGATTGGAGTGCGCCTTCATGACCTCTGTCACCAGCGAGTCCCTGCGGTTCGACAAGGACGCGGACGAGTACGACGCGTACCACGGCGGCCTGGAGCGCGGGCGCAAGGCCGCCGCGGACCTCTCCCCCCACCTGCTCCCGGGCCCGGTGCTCGACATCGGCCTGGGCACCGGCCTGGTCGACGTCGGCCTGACCGAGCTCGGCCACAGCGTGCTCGGCGTGGATGTCGCCCCGCAGATGGCCGCCCGCGCGCACAGCCGTCTGGACGGGCGGGTCGTGGTCGGCAGCGGCGCGCACCTGCCGTTCGCCTCCGGCTCGCTGCCCAACGTGATCATGGTGCACGTGCTGCACGTGGTGGACGACATGCAGCGCGTGCTCGCCGAGACCTCCCGGGTGCTCGCCCCCGGCGGCCGCCTGGTCACCGTGCACGGCGTCCCCGTCGCCGAGCCCGACGACCTGGTCGCGGCCGAGGCCCCGCTGAACATCCTCAAGCCGCAGGTGCCCGACACCCCCGAGCGGCTCGCGGACGCCGCCGCCAAGGTGGGCCTGCGGGTGCTCCAGGAGGCGTCGGTCAACCCGTACGAGATCGACCTGACGCCCAACCAGTACGCGGACAGCATCGCCGGCCGGGTCTGGTCCTACCTCAAGGACGTCGACCGGCAGGACTGGCAGCGCCTGGTCGTCCCGGTCGTGGCGGCCCTGCGGGCACTGCCGGACCCCGACCGCGAACGCCACCAGGTCTGGCGGGTGCCGCTGACCGTCCTCGAGAAGAACTGACCGGCCGGGGGGCTGACATGGGATCCACCACCACCGACGGACAGCCGGGCGGCACGCCCGGCCTCACCCTCACCGACCTGCTGCGCGAGCGGGCGGCGGCCGACCCCGACGGCGTCGCGATCATCACCGACGACCGCGCCCCGCTCACCTTCGGCGACTGGAACCGCCGGGCCGACGCCGCCGCCCACGGGCTGCTGCGCCTGGAGGAGTCCCGCCGCCGCCGGATCGCCCTGTACTTCGGCGGGCTCGACTGGATCGACTACTCCATCGCCTACCACGCCGCCCAGCGGGCCGGCGCGACCGCGCTGCACCTCAACGACACGATGCCGGCCGACGAGGTCGCACACCGGCTGGCCGAGTGCGGCGTGAACGGCATCGTGCACGGCACCGCACTTGCCCCGCCGGCCGGTTTCACCGGCTGGACGGCCGACCTGAAGGAGCTCGACACCGGCCGCGACGACCCGCCGGCCCAGCAGCCGCGCATCGACGGCATCGCCGACATCCTCTACACCTCGGGCACCACCGGCCGGCCCAAGGCCATCACCGTCCCGCACGGCAACATGATGTTCGGGCGGGCCAAGCCGACCATCGACGCCCTCGGCCACGCGGACCACCTGCTCGCCGCGATGCCGCTGGGCACCTCCTCCAGCCAGGGCACGGCCTCGCTGTCGCTGCTCTCGCGCAGCATCCTGCTGGTCGCCCCGCCCGACGACCCGGAGCGGATCGCCGCATCGGTCGCCCGACACCGGGCCGGCTCGATGATGATCACACCGGCCACCGCCCTGGCCCTGGTGGGCGCCCGCGTCCACGAGCGGCACGACCTGTCCAGCATCCACACCGTCACCACCGCCTCCTCCGCGTTCCCGCCGGCCGTCGCCCGTGAGCTGCTGGCCATGCTGCCCGGGGCGACCCTCGCCATGGCCTACACCTCGCTGGAGGCCGCGCCCGCCGTCACCCTGCACCTGTTCGACCCGGCCAGGCCGCTGTCGATGGGGCGCCCCGCCCACGGGACCGAACTGAGGATCACCGACGAGCAGCAGCGGCCGCTGCCGGCCGGCGAGGTCGGCGAGATCTGGATGCGCACCGGCGCACCCAGGCGCCGCTACCTCGACACCGACCTCGACCAGCGGTTCAACATCGGCGACTGGACCAGGATGACCGACCTCGGCCGCGTCGACGAGGACGGCGAACTGACCTTCTTCGACCGCTCGGCCGACGCGGTGCGCAGTGGCGGAACGCTGATATCCAGCATCGCCGTCGAGGCCGAACTGTACGAGCACCCGGACGTCCGGGAGGTGGCCGTGATAGGCCTCCCCGACCCGGAACTCGGCCAGGCGCTCACCGCCGTCCTGGTGCTGGCCGGCCAGGACCGGCTCGACGACGTCCGCGTGTTCGCCGAGACCCGGCTGGCCAAGGCCGAACACCCGGCGCGCTACATCGTCACCGACAAGCTGCCCCGCAGCTTCCTCGGCAAGGTCCTCAAACGCGAACTGCGCGCCCGCTACGGCCAGCCGGCCTGACCGGCCCACGGCCACCCCACCCCCGACCACCCCGACCGCACCGTCCCGCCAGGAGGAGATCCCGATGCCCCTCGACCCCGCGCTTCTCACCGTCCTCGGCTGCCCCGACCACCCGGACGCCGGCCTGCGCCCCGACGACGACCACCGAACGCTGACCTGCCTGGAGTGCGCCCACGCCTTCCCCGTGGTCGGCGGCGTCCCGGTCCTGCTGCCGCCACAGCCCCGGCAGTAGCGGCCGGCCGCCGTGCCCGGCGGGGCCCGCAACCTGTGGTGGGCTTCCCCGGGCTCGGGTCCGGGCCCGAGCGGGTGACCCCAGCCGGCCTCCCGGCCGCACCCGGCCACACCGGGGCGCTCGGCCCGCTGTCGTCGGGCCCGTCCCGGTCGGGCACGATAAGGCCGGGCGCCTGCTGCACTCCGTCGGGGCGCCTGCCGGCACCGACCCGGCCGACGGGCGGGGGCGATGACCCCCACCCCCGCGCCGGGACGGCCCCGCCGCCGACACCACCGCCCTGGAGGTACCGCACCATGCCCAGCACCCCCGCGCCCGGCGCACCGGCGGCGCGCTCGCGCGCCGACGCCGTCCGCAACCAGCGGCTGCTCACCGACGCCGCCGCCCGGTCCTTCGCCGCCGGGGGCCTCGGCGTCCCCGTCTCCCAGATCGTCCGGGAAGCGGGCCTGGGCAAGGGCACGGTGTTCCGCTGCTTCCCCACCAAGGACCACCTGGTCGCCGCCATCGCCACCGAACGCCTCGACGAACTCACCGAGCTCGCCGACTCCCTGGGCTCCGAGGCGGACCCGGCAGCGGCCCTGTACTCCTTCATGCAGGCCGCCGCCCGGCTGTACGCCGCGGACCGGGGCTTCTTCGAATCCCTCTCACTGCCGCCGCACGCCCACCCCGAGGTCCTGACGGCCGAGGGGAAGCTGACCGACGCGGTGGACACCCTGCTGCGCCGGGCCCAGGACGAGGGCGCGGTACGGGCGGACATCAGCACCGTGGACGTCCTGCTGCTGCTCGGCGGCATCCGGCAGGCCGCCGCACCGCTGCTGGCCACCCTGCCCGACCTCTGGCAGCGCTATCTCGACGTCGTCTTCGCCGGCCTGCGCGCGCCGGCACCCGACTCACCCGCACCCGCACCCGCACCCGGCTCGGCCGGCGCGGGCACCGGCGCCCCGTCACGGGCCCACTACCGCCGGGCCGTCGAGGCACTCGGCGCCCCCTAGCGTCCGCCCGCGACCCCGGGCCCGGTCCCCCGACCGGGCCCCGCGACCAGCACGGCCCGCCCGACCGCACCGCCTGCACCACCGCACCACCCGCACGGCCTGCAGCACTCGCACCACTCGCACCGCCACTGCACCACCGCCCGCACCGCCGCTCGCCCCGCCGGGAGCGCCCGGTGCGGCACTGTCCGCATGAAACGGACCACATGGTCCGCTTATGATGCTACGATCCCGCGAGCCGGCACCGCCGGGTCCACCGACCTGCTGTCCGTCAGGAGCGCATGTGACCACCTCACCCGCGAAGGACACTCCCCCGAGCCCGGCCGCGGCACCGCTCGGACCGGGACGGCCCGCACTGATCATCGTGTTCCTGTGCCTGGCCGACCTGATGGTCGTCCTGGACGCCACGATCGTGAACGTCGCCCTGCCGTCCATCAAATCCGGCCTCGACATGAGCCAGGGCGACCTCCAATGGGTCGTCAACATCTACGCCCTGATGTTCGGCGGCTTCCTCATCCTCAACGGCCGCCTCGGCGACCTCTTCGGCCGCAAGCGGCTGCTGCTCGCCGGCGTCGTCCTGTTCACCGTCTCCTCCGCGGTCAACGGCCTGGCCACCGACGCCACCCTGCTGATCGCGGGCCGCGGCGTCCAGGGCCTGGCCGGGGCGATGATCGCACCCGCCGGACTCTCCATCATCAACACCTCGTTCAAGGACGCCTCGCTGCGCACCAAGGCGCTCGGCGCCTGGGGCACCATCGCGGCCGCGGGCGGCGCGCTCGGCCTGCTGCTCGGCGGCCTGCTGACCGCCTCGCTGTCCTGGCACTGGATCTTCTTCATCAACATCCCGATCGGCGCCGTCGTCCTGTTCGGCTCCCGGCTGATCCCCGACTCCCGGCTCAACGAGGACGGCGACCGCTCGGTCGACGTGGTCGGCGCGGTGACCGTCACCGGCGGCCTGCTGCTGCTCGTGCTGGTCCTGAGCAACAGCGAGTCGTGGGGGTGGACGTCCACCCGCACCCTGCTGACGGCCACCGGTGCGGCGGTCCTGCTCGCGATCTTCACCGTGGTCTCGCTGCGCGGCCGCTCGCCCATCGTGCGGTTCGGGATCTTCCGCATCCGCTCCCTGGCCGTCGCCGACCTCGTGCTGCTGATGCTCACCTCGGGCGTCTTCTCGATGTTCTTCTTCTCCTCGCTCTACCTGCAGGGCATCCTCGACTACAGCCCGCTGCGGGCCGGACTGGCCTTCCTGCCGGCCGCCACCGGCGTGATGCTGGGTGCCGGCCTGGCCCAGCCCACCGTCTCGCGGCTGGGGCCCGTCCCGGTCGGCACCGCCGGCCTCACCGTCAGCGCGGGCGGCATGCTGCTGCTGGCCCGCCTGCCCGAGTCCTCCAGCTCCTACGCCGGCGACCTGCTGCCCGGCCTGCTGATGCTCTCCGTCGGCCTGGGCATCGCGTTCGTCCCGGTCACCCTGCTGGCCACCTCCGGTGTCCCCGAGGAGGACGCCGGACTGGCCTCCGGCCTCTACCAGACCACGCAGGAGATCGGCGGCGCCATCGGCCTGGCCGTCCTTTCGGCCATCGCGGTGCGCCGCACCGCCGGCGAACTCGACGGCGTCGACTCGCCGGACACCGCGACCCAACTCGCCGCCCAGGTCTCCGGGTTCAGGGCCGCTTTCGCCGTCGGTGCGCTGCTGCTGCTCACCGGCGCCATCCTGTTCGCCGCCCTGCTGCGCAAGCGGCACGTCGAGGCGGTACTCAAGGACATGGCCCCGCCGGAGACGGCCGAGCAGGCCTGACACACGCCCACGACCGAGGGCCTGTGAGCGCCGCCGCGCCTCACAGGCCCTCGGTCGTGGGTGCCGGGGGGGGGGGGGGGGGAAGGAGGGGGGGGGGGGGGGGGGGTTGGGGTGGGGGGGGGGGGGGGGTCGGCCCCCACCCACCCCCTAGGGCCGCGGACTCCGGCGGCCGCCG
>NZ_JBVJCO010000001.1:34534-69584 GCF_055588525.1 Kitasatospora sp. NPDC041988 | reverse complement strand
ACCAGCCGCCTCTTGATACCCCCCCCCCCCCCCCCCCCCCCCTCGCTCGCGGTCCCCACCAAATCAACCCCCGGAGTCCCCCCCCCGCCCCGGAGCCGTCAGTCCAGCGGCAGGGCGCCGTCCGCCACCAGCCGCTCCAGCAGCCCGACCGCCTCGGCCGGCCCCGGCAGGCCACGCAGTTCGGCGCGCAACCGCGCGGTGTTCTCCCGGTAGCGCGCGTCCGCCAGCACGTCCGCCGCGGCCGCGCGCACCGCCTCGGGGGTCAGCGTGGCCGGGTCGACGCAACGGCCGATCTCCAGCTCCTCCACCCGGCGGGCGTTGTCCGGGTGGTCCCCCAGGAACGGCACCACCACCTGCGGGATGCCGGCGTCCAGCGCGCCCACCACCGTGTTGAAGCCGCCGTGGGTGACCGCCAGCGCGCAGTGCGGCAGCAGCAGGCTCTGCGGGATGTAGCGCTCCACCCGGGTGTTGGGCGGCAGCGGACCGAGCTCGGCCGGATCACTGTCCCGGTCCGTGGTGGCGACGACGTTCACCGGCTCGTCGGCGAACGCCTCCAGCACCCGGCCGAAGAGGCCGGGGAAGGCCCCCGGCACCCAGCGGTTCGCGATCGTCCCGAAGGTCACGTACACCGTCGGACGGTCCGGCAACTCGGTGACCCACGTGGGCAGTTCCTCGCCCTCGGCGCGGTCGAACGGCATCGGCCGCAGCGCCCGCAGGGTCCGCGGGCGAGTCCGGCCCGGGTACAGGTACCCGGGCGGCGCGCAGCTCAGCGACAGGTGGCGGTGGAGCATCAGCTCCTGCGGGTCGGGCGCCAGCCCCGCCTCGGCCCGGACCTTCGCCAGCTCCTCGGCGATGAGGTCCTTCAGCGGGCCCATGTCGTAGAGCGGGGTGGTGTCCAGCGCCGCGTGCGGCACGCCCAGCACCTCGGCCGCCACCGCGCCGCCCACCTCGTAGCTGTCGCGCACGATCACGTCCGGGTGCCAGCTCTTGGCGAGCTCCAGCAGGTCCGGGACCATCCGGCGGGCCCGGACCCCGTACAGGATCCGGGCGATCGCCACCCGGTCCATCTCCACGCCGTGCGGCGGCAGGCCCCGGGCGCTCTCCTTGATCCGCAGGAACTCGGCGTCGCCGTCGCCGTCCCGGCTCAGGCCCGCCGCGAAGCCGCGCAGTCCCATCGCCGTCACCTCCGGCAGCATCGAGCGGCCGGTGGCGAAGGCGACGTCGTGGCCGGCCGCCCGGGCGGCGGCGGCCAGCGGGACCAGCGGGTGGAAGTGCCCGGGGGCCGGTGTCGTCGTGAACAGCACACGCATCGAGGGCTCCTCAGCAGTCGGTTGGCTGCTGTCTACCGCCCACCCGGGCGCGCCCGCTGCTCAGTTGTGGCCAGTCGGCCGCCCCGCCCGGCCCGGTGCGTCCGGCCCGAGTGCACCCCGGCCGGATGCACCCCGCCCGGCCGCGGTGCCAGGCTGGCGGCTCAGTCGGCCAGCACGACGTGGGCCGGGCCGTCCGGCAAGGCCACCGGCAGCAGCCGCTCGGCCTCCGCGACCAGCTCCGCCGTCACCGCGCGGGTGAGCTTCCGCAGGGGCGTGAGGGTCAGCACCGCCTCGCGCCGCTTGCGGTCCAGCGACCACACCCCGGCGACCGTTCCGTCCACCAGGAAGGTCGGCTTCAACTGCAGGTTGGCCTTGGCGTAGACCGCGTTCTTGTACTCCGGCGGCAGGATCCGGGCCCGCCGCTTGGGCGCGAACGCCAGCAGGGCACTGTCGAACCAGGGCAGCAGCCGCACCGGCACCGGCTCCTCGGCCGGCGGGCGGGGCGCGTCCGGCAGGTCGTACAGCAGCCGTCCGTCCTCGTCCCGGAACACCTCCAGCCGCTCGCCCAACGACGCCAACAGCGCCTTCACCGGGGTGACCTTCGCGCCGATCCACTGCGCGACGTCGTCGGCCCCGGCCGGGCCGAACGCCCGCAGATGACGCAGGACCACCTCCTCCAGCGCCTCCTCCGCCGGTACGCCCTCCGGCGACCGCGGCGCGGCGATCACCCCCTCCGGGATGCCCTCCCCCCACACCCCGTCGGCGGGCGAGCGGACCAGCGCCACCGTCGAACGGAACGGCCGCCACTTGTACGTGCGTTGCAGCTCCAGCTCGGCCGCGTCGAAGGCCTCGGGGTTGGCGGCTACCCACTTCTCGACCCAGTCCGCGACCTCCTGCGGCGACCGCGCCACCGACCCGGCGTACTCGGCCAGTTGCTCCCGCAGCCGGTCCGTCGTCGCGGCCGACTCCCCGCGCGTGCGACGCCAGGTGTCGTCCCCGACCGCCGCCACCACGGCCGCGTACGCTCCGTGCTGCTCCGGGGTCACCAGGTGCAGCGTGCGCCGCAGCAGCGTGCCGACCACGAGCTCGCGCCGCTCCAGCGCGGTGCGCACGCTGTCCGCGTCCACGCCCCGCACCCGGCTGAAGAGGGCGACCGGCAGCGCCGGCCCGTACTGCGCCTGGACGGCGCCGATCGCCTCGACGGCCTGCGGCAGCGGCAGGTCGAGCCGCTCCCGCAGCCCCTGCCGGGCCAGCAACGCACGGTTCAACGCACGGTCCGTCAACGTCTGCCCGCTCACGCCCACCCCTTGTCCTGCCGAAGTCCGCTTGCCTGCCGAGGTCTGCCGAGGTCTGCCGAGGAATCGCAAGGTCCGGCAAGGCCTGCCAAGCTCTGCCGCCAGGCAGCCTAGTCGAGCAGCGACGGACCGGCGGCGGATCGCCACACCGGCCGCCGGGCGCGCGGGGAATGCGCAATTGTGCCTATCCGGCGTCCTTCGGCGGCACCTAGGTTCTCGCCCGGACTCACCTGTTGGACACCGTGAGAAAGACGGACCGGATGAGTACGGACAGGCTCACGAGAGCCAGCGAAACCCCCCAGAAGAACAACACCGCGCGCCGACGGCGCGTCATCGGCATCAGCGTCGCGCTGGCGGTGGTGCCGGCGGTCGTGAGCCTGATCGCCCTGAATCACGTCCAGGGCACCGGCGGCGGGGCCGCCCGGGCCGGCGCCGGCGCCCACCCGGATCCCACCGTGCACTTCCTGATCGCCGTCGTGGTGGTCCTGGGTGTGGCCCGGCTCGCCGGGCGCCTGGCCGTCCTGGCCGGCCAGCCGCCGGTGGTCGGCGAGATCTGCGCCGGCATCGCGCTCGGGCCCACCCTGCTCGGGCGCCTCTCCCCCGGCGCCACCGCGTGGCTGCTGCCCGCCGGCGTCCTGCCGATGCTCAACGCCCTGGCCCAACTCGGCCTGGTGCTCTTCATGTTCGGTGTCGGACGGGAGCTCGCCTCGGTCCGGCTGCGCGGAACGGGCAGCCGCAACGTGCTGGTCACCCAGGCCTCCCTCGCCGTGCCGTTCGCGGCCGGGACGGTGGCCGCGGTCGCCCTCGGCAGCCGCTACCTCGGCCCCGCCCAGGACCCGCTCGCCTTCACCGTCTTCCTCGGCTGCGCACTGAGCATCACCGCGTTCCCGGTCCTGGCCCGCATCCTGGAGGAGCTGCGCCTGACCCGTACGCCGCTCGGGCGCCTCTCCCTGCTGGCCGCGGCCGTCGGCGACGCCGGTGCCTGGCTGCTGCTGGCCGTGGCCGTCGCGCTGGCCCAGGGCAGCACCACGGTGAGCCCGTGGGTCACCGCGGGCGGCGGCCTCGCCACCGCCGTGCTGCTGCTCTGGCCGGTCCGCACCGCGCTGCGGCGCACCGCGCACCTCCGGCTCGGCCGCACCCGCGCGGCGGCGGGAGACCGCCCCGCCGCCGGTGTCCGCACGGCACCGGGCGACGGCGGCGCGGCCATCGTCCTGCTGCTCTGTCTGGCCTGCGGCGCGGCCGCGCTGACCTCGGCCATCGGCCTGCACGCGGTGATCGGCGCCTTCCTCGCCGGAGCGGCGTACCCCACCGGGACACCGGCCCTGGACGCGGCCGCCGACCGGGTGGCGTCGTTCTCCGGCACCCTGCTGCTGCCGTTCTTCTTCCTCGGGTTCGGGCTCTCGGTCGACCTCGGGGCGCTGCCGCTGGACGCGGACACCCTCCTGGCGGGCGGCGCGCTGCTGGTCGCCGCGGTGCTCACCAAGCTCCTCGCGGGTCTCTGCGCCCGGCCGGCCGGCATGGGCTGGCGCGACGCGGCCGGCCTCGGGATCCTGCTCAACGCCCGCGGCCTGACCGAGCTGGTCGTCCTCGGCATCGGCAAGCAGGCCGGGATCATCGACCAGCGGATGTTCGCCATCCTCACCGTCATCACCCTGCTGACCACCGCCCTGCCCGTCCCGTTGCTGCGGCTGCTCGGACACGGCCGCCCCCAGCGGAGCGCCGCCGTTCCGGAAGCCGACGCACGGGACGCGGCCGCTGCGGACGCCGACGCGCCGAACGCCGACACGCACGACACCGACGCGCCGGACGCCCTCGCGCCGCCCGCGGGGTCCCCGGACGGGGAGGCCCGCCCGCTGCCGCAGGAGAGCGGCGCCCACCACCGGGCGTAGGGCTTGTCTGACGATCCCCAGCCCGGCCCGAGCCGTCCGGCCTCCACCGACCACATCCCGGCCGCCCCGGCCGGCCCCACCCGTTGCGGAGAAGCCATGGAAAAGCTGTCACCGCCCCTTCCGGCCGCCCACCCGCTGCCCGGCAGGGGCACCCCCTCCCTCGCACAGCGCTTCATGCTCTCCCTCGCCGCCCAGGACAGCACGCACTTCCCGCTCAGCGCCTTCCACACCTGGTACACCGAGCGCTGCGCACGCCACTTCAAGGTCTCCCGGATCCCCTTCGACGCCCTCGACCAGTGGTACAGCGAACCCGGCACCGGGAACCTGCGCCACCGCAGCGGCCGGTTCTTCTGCATCGAGGGGCTGCGCGCCGAGGACGGCGACCGCCCCGCCCCGGGCGACGCCCGGCCGATCATCATCCAGCCCGAGATCGGCACCCTGGGCATCCTGGTCCGGGAGTTCGGCGGCATCCTGCACTTCCTGATGCAGGCCAAGATGGAGCCCGGCAACATCAACACCGTGCAGCTGTCCCCGACCGTGCAGGCGACCCGCAGCAACTACACCCAGGCGCACGGCGGTTCGGCCGTCCGCTACCTCGAGTACTTCGCCCGCCCCGGCCGCGCCGAAGTCCTGGTCGACCTCCTGCAGTCCGAACACGGCTCGTACTTCCTGCACAAGCGCAACCGGCACATGGTGGTCGAGACCACCGAGGCCGTCCCCGGGAACCACAACTTCCACTGGCTCACGCTCGGCCAGATCGGCCGCCTGCTCCGGCAGGAACACCTCGTCAACATGGACTCCCGCACCGTGCTGTCCTGCGTCCCCATCGACTCGCACGGCCTCGTCCCGCCCGGCGCCCACGGCGTCGGTGCGGCCGTCCTGCAGTCGCTCAGCCCCACCGCGCGGCCCCGGCACACCCTGGACGAACTCACCCGCTGGCTCACCGACATGCGCGCCGGCGCGCCCGGCTCCGCGCGCCGGGTGCCGCTCGCCGACACCGAGCAGGCCGGCTGGATCCGCACCCCCGACCGCATCGCCCACCGGGACGGCGGCCCGTTCGCCGTCATCGGCGCCCAGGTCGAGGCGGACAACCGCGAAGTGGCCTCCTGGTCCCAGCCGCTGCTGGAACCGACCGGCACCGCCGTCCACGCCTTCCTCGCCACCCGCCTCGACGGCGTCCTGCACGTCCTGGTGCAGGCCCACGAGGAGGCGGGTTCCCTCAACGGGCCCGAACTCGCCCCGACCGTCCAGTGCCTGCCCGGCGAGACCTCCCCCTTCCTCGACGACGTGCTCTCCGCCCCCGCCGCCCGGGTGCACTACGACGTCCTGCAGTCCGAGGAGGGCGGCCGCTTCCACCACGCGCAGAGCCGCAACATGCTCGTCGAGGCCCCGGAGGGGTTCCCCGTCGAGCAACCCCCGCAGTACCGGTGGGCCACCCTCGACCAACTCGCCCGGATCACCCGCTTCGGACACCACGTCAACATCCAGGCACGCACCCTGCTCGCCTGTCTGCTCAGCACCACCTGACCCGCCCGCACCACCCCTGCGGACCCGGCACCGCGTGCCGGCCCCGCCCCGCCCTCCCGCCACCTCCCCGCGTCCGCCCTCCCGCCACCTCCCCGCGTCCGCCGTCCCGCGTCCGCCGTCCCGCGTCCGCCGTCCCCGCCGGGGCGGCGCGGGCTCCCGAAGGAAACCAGGCCATGACCGAGCACCCCGCGAGAACCACCGCCGCCGCCCCGGCGTCCAGACTCGACACCCTGACCGGCCTGCGGTTCGCCGCCGCACTGCTGGTCTTCCTCTACCACGGCTTCGTCGAGGTCGGGTTCGTCAGCGGCACAACCGGCGAACACCTGCACTCTGCCATGGAACGCGGCGGCAGCTACGGCGTGGGGTTCTTCTTCGTCCTCAGCGGCTTCGTCCTCACCTGGTCCCAGCGCGGCAGCGCCCCGCGGGGCCAGTTCCTGCGCCGGCGCCTGGCCAAGATCTTCCCCAACCACCTGGTCACCTTCGTGGCGGCGATGCTGCTGACCGTCGGCACCGGCACCGCCCTCGGCGTCAGCGGGTGGCTGCCCAACCTGCTCCTCCTGCAGTCCTGGTGGCCGGACCCGCTGGTCTCGGCCTCCGGCAACCCGGTCAGCTGGTCACTCTCCTGCGAGCTGCTGTTCTACCTCGCCTTCCCCCTGCTGCTGCCGGCCGTCAAGCGCATTCCGCGACGCGCACTGTGGCCCGCGACCGCGGCCGTGGTCGCCCTGTGCGCCGCCGCCGCCCTGACCGCCCGCTACGTCATCTCCAACGAACCCGCCCTGCCCTACCCCGGCTTCGAGTCGATGTCCTTCCACCAGGTGTGGTTCGTCTACTTCTTCCCGCCCGTACGGATGCTGGACTTCCTGCTCGGCATCCTGCTGGCCCGGCTCGTCCTGACCGGCCAGTGGATACGCGTCGGCCTGCTGCCCGGCCTCGCCCTCGCCGTCGCCGGCTACCTGGTCTCCACCTACTCCTCCTACCTGCTGGGCGTCGGCGGCCTCGCCTCCGTCTGGGTGGGCCCGCTCATCGCCGCCTCGGCGACCGCCGACACCCGCGGCACGCCCTCCCTGCTGCGCACGCCGCTCTGGGTGCGGCTGGGCGAACTGTCCTTCGCCTTCTACATGGTGCACTACCTCGTGCTGACCCAGCTGCGCAAAGCCCTCGGCCCGGAGTGGACCTCCTCCACCGGCGTCGAGCTGCTCGTCGTCCTGCTCGGCCTGGCCCTCTCCTTGGGCCTGGCGTGGATCCTGCACACCCTGGTCGAACGCCCCGTCACCCTCCTCGCCGCCCGCCGACGGCCGGCCGCCCTGTCCGCCACCGCGTCCTGACCCGCCCCCGACGGCCCGCCCCGCCGCCCCAGGCCCCGGGCGGGGCGGCGCCCGCGGCCGAACGAAGGAACCAGACACCCATGACGGCCCCCCTCCCCGGCCCCGACGACACCCCGCTGATCACGGTGCTCGGCGCCTCGGGCTTCGTCGGCTCCGCGGTCACCGCCGCGTTCAGCCGCCTCCCCGTCCGGCTGCGGGCCGTGGCCCGCCGGCCCAGCACCGTACCCGCGGGCGCCTCCTCCACCGAGGTCTGCAGCGCCGACCTCACCGACCGGGACGCCCTGGCCGAGGCCGTGGCCGGCTCGGACGTGGTCGTCTCCCTCGTCATGCACACCGGCGGATGGCGCGCCGCCGACACCGGCGACGACCCGCAGACGGTCAACATCGGCGTGATGGCCGCCCTGACCGAGGTACTGGGCAACCGCCCGCCCGGCGGGCGGCCCCCGCTGCTCCTCTACTCCGGCGCCGCCTCCCAGATCGGAGTGCCGCAGACCGAGCCGATCGACGGCAGCGAACCCGACCACCCCGCGACCGAGTACGACCGCCACAAACTCCGCGCCGAACAGCTCCTCAAGGAGGCCACCGCCGCCGGAGCGGTACGCGGGGTGAGCCTGCGCCTGCCCACCGTCTTCGGCGCGCCCACCGCCCCCGGGGCGGACGACCGGGGCGTGGTCTCGTACATGATCCGGCGGGCACTGGCCGGCGAACCGCTCACCCTGTGGCACGACGGCACCGTGCGCCGCGACCTGCTCTGCGTCACCGACGTCGCCACCGCCTTCACCGCCGCCGCCCGTCAACCGCACCGCCTGGTCGGCGGCCACTGGCTGCTCGGCTCGGGCCACGGCGAACCGCTCGGCGACGTCTTCCACACCATCGCCGGCCTCGTCGCCGCCCGCACCGGCCGCCCTCCGGTACCCGTGCTCTCCGTCACCCCGCCCGACCACGCCCCCGCGACCGACTTCCGCAGCGTCACCATCGACTCCTCCGCCTTCCGCCACGCCACCGGCTGGCGGCCCAGCGTGCCCCTCGAACAGGCCCTGGCAGCCACCGTCGACGCCCTCGCCGGCACCCCCGGCCGACCAGGCTGACCCCGGGCACGCCACCGAACCCCTCCCCGGCCGGGCATCCGCCCCGGGGCACCACCACGCAGAGAACGGACCAGCAGAACACATGACCATCCGGGTGTGGGACTACCTCCAGGAATACGAGAACGAACGCGCCGACCTCCTCGACGCCGTCGACCAGGTCTTCCGCTCCGGACAACTCGTCTTCGGTGCCAGCATGCGGGCCTTCGAGGACGAGTTCGCCGCCTACCACGGCGTCGACCACTGCCTGGGCGTCGACAACGGCACCAACGCCGTCAAGCTCGCCCTGCAGGCCCTCGGCATCGGCCCCGGCGACGAGGTCATCACCGTCTCCAACACCGCCGCACCCACCGTCCTGGCCATCGACGGCGCCGGAGCCACCCCCGTCTTCGTCGACATCGACCCGGACACCTACCTGATGGACACCCGTCAGGTCGCCGCCGCGATCACCGACCGCACCCGCGCCCTGCTGCCGGTCCACCTCTACGGCCAGTGCGTCGACCTCGCACCCCTGCAGCAGCTCGCCGCCGCCCACGACCTCAAACTCGTCGAGGACTGCGCCCAGGCCCACGGCGCCCGCCGGCACGGCCGCGTCGCCGGCTCGACCGGTGACGCGGCGGCCTTCTCCTTCTACCCGACCAAGGTCCTCGGCGCCTACGGCGACGGCGGCGCCGTCCTCACCCGCGACCAGGGCACCGCCGAACGGCTGCGCCGGCTGCGCTACTACGGCATGGCCGAGCGCTACTACGTGGAACAGACCCCCGGCCACAACTCCCGCCTCGACGAAGTCCAGGCCGAGATCCTGCGCCGCAAACTCCGCCGGCTCGACCACTACACCGCCGCCCGGCGCGCCGTCGCCGACCGCTACCGCCAGGGCCTCGCCGACACCGACCTCGTCCTGCCCGCCACCGCCCCCGGCAACGAGCACGTCTACTACGTCTACGTGGTCCGGCACCCGCAGCGCGACGCCGTCCTGGAGGCCCTCAAGGCCCACGACATCGCACTGAACATCAGCTACCCCTGGCCGGTCCACACCATGACCGGCTTCGCCCACCTCGGCTACGGCCGGGGCTCGCTGCCCGTCACCGAACAGCTCGCCGAAGAGATCTTCTCCCTCCCGATGTACCCCACCCTCACACCCGCCGTGCAGGACCGGGTCATCGACACCCTCCGCGAGATCCTCCGGAAGCTCTGACCCCGCAGACGCCCCGCGCATCCGCCTGCCCGGCCTGTCAGCCCGCGTGACAACCGGCCCGCCCCGCCTGCCAACCGGCCCGCCCCGCCTCCAGGAGACGACATGGAAGCACGCAAACTCGCCGTCGACGGCGCCCTTGAGTTCACCCCCCGCATCTTCCCCGACGACCGCGGACTGTTCGTCTCGCCCTTCCAGATCGCCGCCTTCACCGAGGCGACCGGCCTCCCCGCCTTCCCCACCGCGCAGAGCAACCACAGCCGCTCCCGCCGCGGAGTCGTCCGCGGCATCCACTTCACCACCACGCCGCCCGGCACCGCCAAGTACGTGTACTGCCCGCACGGCGAAGTCCTCGACATCGTCGTCGACCTCCGCATCGGCTCACCCACCTACGGCGCGTGGGACTCCGTCCTCCTCAACCCCCGTACCTTCAAAGCGGTCTACTTCCCCGTCGGGGTGGGGCACGCCTTCATCAGCCGGGCCGAGGACTCCGTCGTCTCCTATCTCCTCACCCACCCCTACGTGGCCGAGCACGAGCAGGCCGTCTCCGTCCTCGACCCCGAACTCGCCCTCCCCGTCCCCACCGACACGCCCCCGATCCTCTCGGACCGCGACAGCGTCGCCCCCACCCTCGCCGAGGCCCGCGCCGCCGGACTCCTCCCCCGCTACGCGGACAGCCTCGCGATCGAGGACACCCTCCGGCGGTAGAGCGCCCGGACGGCAGGTCCGTCGCCGCACGGCCGATGCGAGGACAGCTCCCCCTGCGGGGTGGCCCTCCCCGGCCCGTTCGAGCCGGGCCGCGCCGACCAGGCCGCTCCTACCAGACCGCTCCTGCCGGGCCGCGCCTACCGGGCTTCGCCGAAGGCCCGCCGGTAGGCGCCGGGGGTGGTGCCGAGGGCGGCCCGGAACCGGTGGCGCAGGTTGACCGCGGAGGCGAGGCCCACCCGGGTGGCGATGGCCTCCACCGGCAGGTCGGTCCGTTCCAGCAGGACCCGGGCCGCCTCGATCCGCCGACGCAGCAGCCACTGGCCGGGGCTGACGCCGAGCTGCTGGTCGAAGCGCCGGGCGAGGGTGCGGCTCGACAGCCCGGCGTGCTCGGCGAGCCGGTCGAGGGTCAGCCGGGTGCCGAGCCGGGAGGAGGCCCACTCCAGCAGGGGTGCCAGCGACTCGTCGACGGCCCGGGCGGGCTCGGGCCGCACGGCGTACTGGAGTTGGCTGCCCTCCCGGTGCGGCGGCAGCACCATGCTCCGGGCGACCTGGGCGGCGTACGCCGCGCCGTGGTCGGCGCGCACCAGGTGCAGGCACAGGTCGATGCCGGCCCCCGTCCCGGCGCTGGTCGCCACGTCGCCGTGGTCGACGTACAGCACGTCCGGGTCCACCTCGACGCCGGGGAACGCCGCGGTGAGCTGGTCGGTGCGGCGCCAGTGGGTGGTGGCGCGGCGGCCGTCGAGCAGTCCGGCCTCGGCCAGCAGGAACGCCCCCGTGCAGATGGCCACGATCCTGGCCCCGCGGCGGTGGGCGTCCCGCAGCGCCGCCACGACCGCCTCGGGCACCGGGCCGCCGGGCGGCTGCCACCCGGGGACGATCACGGTGTCCGCCTCCGCCAGGGCGTCCAGCCCGGCGTCGACGAGCATCGCGTACCCGGCCGTGGTCGCCACCGGCCCGGGGCGCTCGGTGCACACCCGGAAGTCGTAGCGCACCGGCACCTCCGGGCGGACCGTGCCGAAGACCTCACTGGCGCAGGCGAGTTCGAAGGGCGACTGGGGCTCGTTCAGCAGGGCGACCACGCGATGACGGCTCATGGCAGGAATATATCCATGGATGTCTTTCCAGACTCTCGAAGGCGTGCACCGCCCTGCCGCACAGTGGCCGCATGAGCGAAACCCATGACGCCACAGCACTGAAGACCACCGTCCAGGTCGACCACGTCGAACCGGCCGACGTCGCACCCGGGATCGTGCGCCGCCGGCTGCCGGCGACCGAGTACGCCCGCGGCTGGCTGATCGACTTCGCCCCCGGGACGGAGTGGCCGGAGGTCGACGTCCACTCCGCAGAGGAGCGCTACTACGTACTGAGCGGCGAGGTGATCGAGGGCACCGAACATCACGGCCCCGGCACCTACGTCGTCTTCGCCCCGGGCAGCAGTCACCGCCCCCGCACCCACACCGGCGCCCGCATGCTCGGCATCACGGTCATGCCCCGCTGACCCACCCCGCAGCGGATGCCGTGCGTGGGCCCGCCGGTCGGCGGCCCCGCGCACGGCATCCGGAAGAGGAGGGCGCGGCTCACGTCTCCCGGCCGCGGGCCACCTCGGCCGCCCAGCCGATCCCGATCACCAGCGCGAGCACCACGAGCACCGCACCGAGCGCGATCGACGTCCAGCCCCCGCTGGTCAGGCTGTCCAACTGCTCCTGGTAGGTGGTGTCGTGCGGCTCGGGCATCCCCTCGGAGAACGATCCGGTGACCTTGGGGTGGCAGATGTCGCCCGGCTCCATCGGCCGGCCGTAGCAGGTGGGCACCACCGTGTGCAGTTTGCTGACGCCGGACAGGACCAGGCCGGCCCCGCCACCGAGCACAACGAGCAGGATCACGAATCCCATGACCGTCGCGGCCCCCGTCCCTCGTACGGCCGCCGGCCGGCGCGCCCTCGAACGCTTCGACGCGGCACCTACCCCGGCCGGTTCCGCCGAACCGGGCTCCCGCCGTGTCCTCGGGCACACGGCCGCCCGGCGGCGTCACGGCCTCCGAGGATGCGGCCGCCGGGCGGTGCGCCTCAGCCGTGAGCCGCCTTGCCGTCGGCGGCGATCGCCACCAGGCCCTTCTCGGTCGGGCCGTAGAGCCGGCCGCCGCCGGCCCAGTACGGCACGGGGGTCGCACTGCCGCTGCTGGGGTGGAAGTCGAAGGTCCAGCGGGGGGAGCCGGTGGCCGGATCCAGCGCCCAGACCTTGCCGTGGACCCAGATGTAGAGGGTCTCGTCCGCGTAGTGCGCGGCCATGTCCTGGAGCAGCCCGCTGGGCAGGGAGCCCGACCAGCGGACGGCACCGGTCTTGGCGTCGAACGCCTGGACGACCGTACAGGCCTTCGCGTAGTGCGCTCCCAGGGCGTAGACGGTGGTGCCGTCGGGGCTCGCCACCGCCCCCTTGAAGGCCCACTCCCCGGCGGACTGCCAGGCCACCTTCCCGTCCGCCGGGTCGACCGCGTAGAGCCGGTCGCCCAGGTAGAGGAAGTAGCCCCCGGCCGAACTGTGCTGGCCGTCGCCGAAGAAGGGCAACATCATGACCGTGGCTCCGCTGCCCGGCGCCAGCTGCTGCCAGAGGCTCTTGCCGCCGTCGTTGACGTCGAGGGCCTCCAGCTTCCCCGTCTTCTTGTAGGTGTTGAGGTCCAGGTCGTAGGTCTCCCACAGCAGGCGGGTCCCGGTGGAGGGGATCGAGAGCCTGGTGGTCTCCGTCACGCCGCGCGCTCGGACAAGCTGCCACCGGAGCTGACGCGTCGCCGGATCCACCGCCCACACGAAGCCCCCCGTGTAGGCGACCGGGGCCTTCGGGTCGGGGAGGTGGAAGGTGCCGATCGCCTCCCCGTGGACGTAGACGAGGTTGTCGAGGAGTCCCACCACCGAGGCGGAGCGGGCGATCCGCAGGTCCGGCCGGTTCAAGGTCCAGGCGACGGTTCCGGTCGCGAGGTCGACGGCTTTGAAGACGTACGTCAGGTCGGTCTCACCGCCGTACCCCATCACGTAGGCCATGCCCCCGCCGACCGCCACCGGGCAGTCGCCGCTGCCGACCCCGGCCGGTGCGGAGTAGTTGGTCAGCGGTCCCCATCGGGGCTTCCCCGCCCGGTCGAACGCCGAGACGCCCTTCATTCCGGCGACGACGATGGTGTCACCCTCGCCCGTCACCGCGATCAGCGGCTCGTCCACGGGCGTCGTCCAGAGCGGGGTCGCGAGGACGTCCGTGTCCAGCGAGCGCGAGAAGTCGGTCGGGTTCGCGGCCGGGGTCGGCGGCGGGCTGCCGGAGCCCGTCCCGGGCCCGGCAGCGGCCTGCGGCTTGTCGCGGTCGCCCGTCCGGGTGAGGAACAGCGCGGTGCCACCGCCGGCCACGGCCACCGCCCCGACGGCCAGGCCGAGCAGCAGCTTGCGGCGGCCGGGCCGGGCCGGGGGTGCGGGCGTGACCCGGCCGAGCAGCAGCGTCGGCTGCCCCGTCGGCACCTCGGCCGAGGGCCCCACCGGCGGCGGCCCGGCGGGTCCGCCCGGCCCGGGAGGCAGCGGCGGCTGGACCGGCGGGAGCGACGGGGGTGGCGGGGGCGCGGCGGCTGCCAGCGGGGCCATCACCGCCGCCGCCTCCTCGATCGCCGCGACCAGCACCGGGTGCAGCCACGTCCCCGGTGTCAGCGGTCCCACCCCCTGGGAGGCGGCGAGCTGCTGCGGCGTCGGCCGGTCCCCCGGGGCCTTGGCCAGGCAGGCCGCGACCAGCAGCCGCACCCCGCCGGGCACCGCCGCGAGGTCCGGTTCCTCGCTCACCACCTTGCGCAGCATCTCCAGCGGATGCCCGCCGTCGAACGGCCCGGTCCCGCCGGAGGCGGCGAAGGCCAGGGTCGAGCCGAGCGAGAACACGTCGCTCGCCCCGCTCGCCCGCTCCCCCATGGCCTGCTCCGGCGACATGAAGGCGGGCGTGCCGAAGATCGCGCCCTCGGCGGTCAACGCGGTGCCGTCGGCCGCCCGCGCGATGCCGAAGTCGATGACGTGCGGCCCGTCCAGCGCAAGCAGCACATTGCTCGGCTTGAGGTCCCGGTGGGTCAGCCCGACGGCGTGGATGTTCTTCAGCTCCTCGGCGATCCCGGCCGCCAGGATGCGCAGCACGTGGTCGGGGAACGCGCCGACCAGCCGGACCGCCTCGTCCAGCGCGACCCCCGGCACGAAGGCGGTCGCCATCCAGGGCACGGGCGCGTCGGTGTCGGCGTCCACGACGGGGGCGGTGAACGCCGAGGAGGCCGCCCGGGCCGCCGAGACCTCGGCCCGGAACCGCGCGCGGAACTTCGCGTCGCCGGCCAGTTCGGGCCGGACCAGTTTGACCGCGACGGTCCGTCCGCCGGCCGACCGGCCGAGGTAGACCACCCCCATGCCGCCGGCCCCCAGCCGGCCGAGCAGGGCGTACGGGCCGATCCTGGTCGGGTCGTTGGCTTCCAGCTGGCGCATGCTCAGGACCCCTTCGCGGGCAGGGAGGTGATCGTCCGGGTGGCCGTGTCGGAGACGCAGAGCCGTCCGGCGCCGGCCGTCCAGGCCAGCTTCAAGGTGTCCTTCCCCTTCAGTCCGGAGTACTTCCAGCGGGCCTTCCCGTTCGCCGGGTCGAGGGCCCAGATCACGGCGTCCGGCCCCATCCGGTAGAGGTTGCCGTCGGCGCAGAGCAGGCGGGCCCCGAGGAGGGCGGCCTCCGGAGAGTCGAGCGGCAGCGGCGTCCTCCAGCCGGTGCGACCGTTCGCCGGGTCCAGGGTGCCCACCGAGTACCCGCCGTCCGCGTCCCTCCGGAGGAAGTACAGAACGCTGCCGTCCTCGCTGCCGGGGAAGCCGTCACCGCGCGGGGCGGCCCCGACGACGCCGCTCACCGTCCACACCGGGCTGCCCTTGTCGTCCGGGTCCAGGGCGGTCAGCGTGCTGTCCTTGTCGAGGGCGAGGACGTACTTCCCGGCGGTGCCGAGGCTGAGCGGCGGGAGCCTGCGTTCCCAGGCGACCCCGCCCTTCGCGTCCAGGGCCTTCAGCTGGTCGAAGTTGGAGACCACGATCCGGTCGCCCGGCAGCAGCGCCGTCTGGACCAGCGTCGTGTCCTCGCCGTGGACCCAGAGGCTCCGGCGGGCGGCGAGGTCCACCGCCCAGATGTGGGTGCCACTCGGGGCGGCTCCACGGTCCTTGCCGTCGCCCGCGCCGAGCAGGTAGGCCTTGCCGGCGCGAATCCCGGCGAAGGCGACGACGCCCGTCAGGTTCTTCTGGTCCTGCGCCAGCCTCCAGTCGAGCTTCCCGTCGGCCAGGGTGAAGCTCAGGAATTCGGGCGCCAGTGCCCCCTGGCCGGAGACGTGGAGCCGGCCGCCGTCCAGCCCGGCGACGGGCCGCGGGGTGGTCGGGTCGATCGCGAAGACGCCGCCGGTGGTGGTGCCGTCCACCGTCCACTTGGTCTGCCCGGCATCGTCCACGCCCCAGATCTTCAGGATGGAGACGCAGACCACCACGCCTTCGGCGGAGAGCACCTGGGGGCAGGGATTCGGCTGCGTCACCTGCCAGCTCGGTCTGGCCTCGGGTACGTCGAGGCCGGACGGGCGCACGAGGGCGGTCGGCGTACCGCTCGAAGCGCCGGCCGTGGCCGTGCCGCCGGCACCGGCGCTGCCGCCGCGGTCGCTCAGCAGGGCGATCGTGGCGGCGGCCCCGGCCGCCGCGAGCACACCGCCGCCGGCGCCGAGCAGCACGGCCCGGCGGCTCGGGCGGCGGCCGGGTACCGCGTCCTCGGGCGCCCGGTCCGCGGGGAACGGCGGCGTGGCCTCGGGCGGGCCCTGCGGCGTGACGTGTGGCGAGCCGTCCGGTGGACCGGCGGGAGGGGCCGGCATCGGCCCGGGCAGCGCCGTCAGGACACCCCGGACGCCGAGGACGTCCGCCGCGACGGCCTGCGGGAGCCAGCCGCCCGCCGGATCCGGGCGGCCGATCCGCTCCACCAGCTCGACGAGCTGGCCCGGCGCCGGGCGGTGGTTCGGATTCTTGGCCAGGCACGCGGCGACCAGGTGCCGGATCCCGTCCGGCAGCCCGCCCAGGTCCGGTTCGGTGTTCACCACGCGGAACAGCACCGCCGCCCCGGCGCCGTCGCCGAACAGCCGGGTGCCGAGCGCCGCGTAGGCGACCGTCGAGCCGAGCGCGAACACGTCACTCGCGGGGGTGAGCGGCTCCCCCAGCGCCTGCTCCGGCGACATGTACGGCGCCGAGCCGATGACCGCGCCCGTGGTGGTCAGCCCGGTGCCGTCGGCCGCCCGGGAGATGCCGAAGTCGATGACGTGCGGCCCGTCCAGCGCCAGCAGCACGTTGCCGGGCTTCAGGTCACGGTGGATCAGCCCGGCCCGGTGCACCTCGGCCAGCGCCTCCGCCAGCCCGGCCGCCAGCGTCCGCACGGTCTCCTCGGGCAGCGGGCCGTGCCGGGCCACCGCCTGCTGGAGGGAGACGCCGACCACGAACGCGGTCGCCATCCAGGGCGTCGCGGCCTCGGTGTCGGCGTCCACCACCGGCGCGGTGAACGCTCCGGCGACCTGGCGGGCCGCCGCGACCTCCTGCCGGAAGCGCGCACGGAAGGACCCGTCCTCGGCCAGCTCCGGCCGCACCACCTTGACGGCGACGGTCCGCCCGCCGGCCGACCGCCCCAGATACACCGCGCCCATGCCGCCGGACCCGAGCCGCCCCATGAGCGTGTACGGCCCGACCTGTTGCGGGTCCGCGGCGCCGAGTTGCTCCAACGTCTCCCCCTCCCGTGAGCCCTCACAGGCTAGGGGGAACGCGGCGGGCATGACAGGCGATCATCCGCTTTCCCACAAGATGCCCTCGGGGGAGACGGCGGGACCGGTCACCGGCGGCCGGGTGCGCACAACCGTCGCCGGGGCGGCAAAGCGGCGGCGCCGTCCCGTACCGGCATTCCAGGCTCGCGCGTTTCCGCAGGTCAGCAGGCATGGAACGTCCCGGCGTCCCGGATCGGCGGCCGGGCCTGGCGGGTGGGACGACCTCCGGGCCAGGGTGGTGCCCCGACGCACCGGACGCTGCGTCACACCGTACGAATGACAACGGGGAGTTCCGATGACCACCTTCCGCAGCCGCACCACTGCCCTGGCCGCGGTGAGCACCGCCGCACTCGTCCTGACCGTCAGTGCCTGCAACGGCGACGGCGGCGCTGCCGGAGGCGGAGGCGGTGCGGCGACCAAGGCCGCCGCACCGGCCGCACCGGCCGCCTCACAGACGCAGCCTGCCCAGGGTGCCGGGGCTTCACAGGGCTCCGGGGCTTCACAGGGCGCAGGGACCGGGAGCGGCACAGGGACCGGGGACAGCGCCGGTGCCGCGCAGCCCGCCGCCACCAAGGCCCCCGCCCCGACGGCCGCCGCTTCCACGCCCCTGTGCGCCGTCAAGGACGTGGCCATCAGCGCCGCCCACCAGGACGGGCCGCCCTACACTCACATCGTCCTGACCGCCAAGAACACCAGCGGCCACAGCTGCAGGCTCAATGACTACCCGCAGATCCAGTTCCTCGAAAGCCACCGCGAGAACGTCCCCGCCGTCGCCAAGAGCAAGCCCGCCGCCCCCGTCGTCCTCGCCCCGGGCGCCCCCGCCTACGCCCTCGTGAAGCTCTCCAACGGCGGCGTCCACGAGAACAACGAGCCCGTGACCGCGTTCTCCGTCACCCTGAGCGGCAGCAACGGCCAGACCACCGTCAAGGCACCCGGCGCCGAAGGCATCGCCGTCGACCCGGCCGCCTGGGCCACCGGCTACTGGACGCCCGAGCTGCGCAACGGAGCCGACGAGTTCTGACCCGCGCGGGCCGGGGCTGCACTGCGGGGCCGGGGTCAGAACCCCGTGGTGTCGAGTTCGAGCGCCAGCGGGGCCGGCAGTTGCAGCGGGGTGCCGAACGGATGCGGCCCTTCCACGCGGGTGTAGCCGAGCTGTCCCGGCTGCGAGAACAGCGTGCACGTGCGTTCCTGGCGGTCCACCAGCAGGTAGACCGGAGCGCCGAACTGCGAGTAGCGGCGTCGCTTGGCCGTCCGGTCGGTGTCGCCGTTCGACGGGGACGTCACCTCGACGACCAGCACGGTCTGGTCCGGCAGCAGCGCGCCTTCGGTCCTGGCCAGTGCGGCGGGTACCACCGCCAGATCCGGTACATAGAAGTTCTCCGTGCCGGGCAGGTCGAGGTTCCCGGACCCGGCGCGGAGATCGAGTTCGCGCATGCGGGGCCCGATCTGTTCGCGGATCAGGTCGACGGCGGTCTCATGGGCCCAGGACGGCGACACGGGGGTGATGACTCCCTCGACGATCTCGACGCGGTCACCCGCGATGTGCCGAATCGCGTACTTCAGGGCCTGCTCCGGGTTGGGCACCCGGCTGTAGTCCCCCGGGCCGGCCTGCGCTGTACTCACGTGCTGCTCTCCTGATCCGGACTTCAGCCCTCGGACGGACCGGTGACAGTCGGGCGTGCCTGCCGCACCCCAACCGCTACCAACCGCACGGCCGGGGGCACCTCGTAACGTTACGCGCGTACGGGCCCGCCGGCGTCACGCACGGTACGCCGGCTGCCACTCGATCGGGCGAACAAGGTGGCAAAAGTCTCTGGCACGTGCCCTCCGACGCTGACACTGAGGCGATATCAACGCCTCCTGATCAGGGAAAGAGTGTGGTGGCCGATGGGGAAGAGCGCGGTCCTGCTGGCATTGCACGAGGGTCCGGTGCGGACGGGCGCCGCCGGTGAGCAGCTCCGGCGGGTCGGCAAGGAGTTGGAGAACCGGGGCTTCGAACTTCGGTGGGCCGGCACCGCCCGGGACGCGCAGGCCGTGCTGCAGACGGAGGCGGGGCTCGCCGCGGCCGTCGTCGCGTGGGATCTCGCGCCCGGCGGCGAGCCCGGTGCCGGGCCGGACGGCGCGGAGAGCGGCGGTGCCGCCGTGCTGCGGACGATCGGGCGGCGTTTCAAGGGCCTCCCGTCGTTCCTCGTCCTGTCCGACGCGGAGCGGGAGTTCGAGGCGCTACCGCTCTGGGTCTCGGAGGTGGTGACCGGCTACATCTGGCCCCTGGAGGACACTCCGGCCTTCGTCGCCGGCCGGGTCGCGGCCGCCGCGCGGACGTACCACAGCGACATCCTGCCGCCGTTCTTCAAGGCGCTGTGCCGGTTCGACGACGCGCACGAGTACTCGTGGCACACCCCGGCCCACTCGGGCGGCGTCGCCTTCCTCAAGTCCCCGGCCGGGCGGGCGTTCTTCGACTACTACGGCGAGCGACTGTTCCGCACAGACCTGTCGATCTCGGTCGGCGAGCTCGGCTCCCTCTTCGAGCACAGCGGCCCGATCGGCGAGGCCGAGCGCAACGCCGCCCGGGTCTTCGGGGCCGACCGCACGTACTTCGTCCTGCACGGTGACTCCACGGCCGACCGGATGGTGGGCCACTACAGCGTCACTCGCGACGAGATCGCCCTGGTGGACCGCAACTGCCACAAGTCGGTGCTGCACGGGCTGGTGATCTCCGGCGCCCGCCCGGTCTACCTCGTGCCGACCCGGAACGGCTACGGGCTCGCCGGGCCGCTGCCGCCGACTCGGACGGATCCCGCGGCGGTGCGCGCCCGGATCGCGGCCAACCCGCTGACGGCCGGGGCGGTCGCCTCGGACGCGCAGTACGCCGTGATCACCAACTCGACGTACGACGGCTTGTGTTACGACACCGTCCAGACCGCCCGCGCGTTCGCGCCCAGCACGCCCCGGCTGCACTTCGACGAGGCCTGGTTCGCCTACGCCCGCTTCCACCCGCTGTACGCGGGCCGCTACGGTATGGCGGTCGGCCCGGAGACCTTCGACGACCCGCTGCGGCCCACCGTCTTCTCCACGCAGTCGACGCACAAGCTCCTCGCCGCCATCTCCCAGAGTGCGATGGTCCACGTGCGGTCGGCTCCCCGGGCTCCGGTCGAGCACGAGCGGTTCAACGAGGCCTTCATGATGCACGGCACCACCTCGCCGTTCTACCCCGGGATCGCCTCGCTGGACGTCGCCACGGCCATGATGGACGGCCCGCAGGGGCAGTGGCTGATCGACGAGGCGGTCACCGAGGCCATCCGGTTCCGCCAGGCCGTGGTGCGGACGGCGCGGCGGATCGCCGGCGCCGGCGACCGGCCCTCGTGGTTCTTCGGGGTGTGGCAGCCGCCCACCGTCACCGATCCGGCCACCGGAGAGCGCTTCGACTTCGCCGACGCGCCGTCCGCGCTACTGAGCCGTGAGCCGCGGTGCTGGCATCTGGAGCCGGAGGCCGAATGGCACGGCTTCCCCGATCTCAGCGAGGGGTACTGCCTGCTCGACCCGATCAAGGTGACCATCACCTGTCCGGGCGTCACTGCCACCGGAGAGACGGCCGACTGGGGCGTTCCGGCCAGGATCCTGACCACTTACCTGGCCGCCCGCGGCATCGTCGTCGAGAAGACCGACAGCTACAGCACCCTCGTCCTCTTCTCCATGGGCATCACCAAGGGGAAGTGGGGCACCCTGATGGACGCCCTGATGGACTTCAAGGCGCTGCACGACGGTGACACGCCGCTCGACCGTGTCCTGCCCGGCCTCGTCGAGCAGTCTCCCCACCGCTACGCCGGCCTCACGCTCAAGCAGCTCTGCCGACAGATGCACGAGCACCTGACCGGGGCCGAGCTGATCGACGCCCTTGACACCGCGTTCCGCGAGCTGCCCGAACCGGTGGCGCCGCCCCAGCACTGCTACCAGCAGCTGATCCGGGGCGGCACCGAGCGGCTGCCACTGGCGCGGGCCGCCGGCCGGGTGGCCGCCGCGATGGTCACGGTCACGCCGCCGGGGATCCCGGTGCTGATGCCGGGCGAGGCCGTCGGCGAGGTCGGCGGTCCGCTGCTGCGCTACCTGGGAGCGTTGGAGGAGTTCGACCGGCAGTTCCCCGGGTTCCGCAGCGAGACGCACGGGGTCACGATCGACCCTGCGACCGGCGACTATCTGATCGAGTGCGTCCGGCAGTCGTGACCGGCTGCGCGGAGCCGGCCCGGGCACCAGCGCCCGGGCCGGCAGGGGATCTGTCGCCATGACCGATCCTGTCCGGTCTGGGCCGACCTCGCCGTAACGGCGGGGCGCGCCAAATTCGATTGCGGGGGCGCCCTCGTGGCTGTAAACCATGTGACATGCTACTGACCTCCAAGATCGCCCTCCGGGCCCGGCACGACAGCGACGTCCCCGTCCTGCAGGCGGAACTGTACGACGACGTCGCGACCCGCTCCCGAGCCGACTCCCGCCCCTGGCAGCCCATCTCGCCGGGGGCCGCCGAGTCCCCGTACGCCGTGGCCGCACCCTCCGAGGAGGCGGCCTGCTTCTCGGTGGTCGAGCTCGCGTCGGGCGAGCTGGCCGGCGAGGCGCTGCTCTGGGGTATCGACACCCACAACCGCGGCGCCCACCTCGGCATCGCGCTGCGTCCCGCCTTCCGGGGCCGGGGCCTGGCGCGCGAGGTGGTCGACGTCCTGTGCCTGTACGGCTTCACCGTTCGCGGGCTGCACCGGCTCCAGGTCGACACCCTCGCGGACAACGCGCCGATGATCGCCGCCGCGACCGGTGCGGGATTCGTCCTCGAAGGGACCTTCAGGCGCTCCGCGTGGACGTACGGCACCTACAGCGACGAGGTCGTCCTCGGCCTGCTCGCCGAGGAATGGGCCGGACCGGCGGCGGTGGCGGCCGCTCGGGCCTGATCCACCGGTCCGGCGTCACACCTCACCGTCGGGCCCGACGTCACGCACCGCCGTCGGGCCCGACCCGCGCGGCCGCCTCGGCGTCGACGGTGGCCAGCAGCTCGGGCAGTGAGCCCGGGAACGACCCCCGGCCAGGCCACCGACGCGCCCGGTCCGCCGGTCGCGGTGTTCATGCGTCCCGCACGCGCTACCTGCCCTCCAACGCCTCCACCAGCTGAGGCAGGGCGCCGCCGGCCACGATGAGGGCGAGATGGTCGTGGAAGTCCCGGCTGCTGACGATCAGGCCGTCGCGGACCCGCAGTACCTGCATGTTGGCACTCTGGAAAGTCCGTCCGGTCACCCGGTGGTGCACCTTGTAGTCGAACTCGGCGACGACCACCTCCGGGTCGTCGGTCTCCCGGACCACCACGTTCACCGGGGTCAACTCCACCGGCGAACTCGCGGAAACCTCCGCGAACCGCTCCCTGAGCACGGCCCGCCCCTCGAACCGGCGCGGCCCGACCGGCTCGAAAACGGTCTCCACCACCGCGTCTTCGGCATAGAGCTCGGCCAGTTCCGAGTACCGCCCTGCGCCGATGCCCTCGATCAGCTTCCGGAAGACCTCGCGCGGTGACAGCGTCTTGGACATGATCAACCCCCAGCAGTCTCTGCCGCTAGAATCGGACTAGCGACTCCGTTTTCAACGATACGGACTGGCGACTCCGGTTGTCCACAGTGGTACCGCCATCGGCGCGGGAGGGAGAGTGGGATGAGCGACGCTCAGGATCGCCCGCTGCGGGCCGATGCGGCCCGGAACCGGGCCAGGCTGCTCGATGCGGCCACCGAGATCTTCACCACCCGCGGCGTCGGCGTGCCGACCGAGGAGATCGCCCGGGCCGCCGGCGTCGGGGTCGGCACCCTCTTCCGGCACTTCCCCACCAAGGAGGCGCTGCTGGAGGCGGTGATGGTGCGCAGACTGGAGGAGCTGGCGGCCCTGACCGCGCAGTTGGCGGCCGAGGCCGATCCGGCCGAGGCCTTCTTCGGCTGCTTCCGCCTGGTGATCGAACAGTCCGCGGGCAAGAACGAGTTCACCCAGGCGCTCGCCGCGGCCGGGGTGGACGTGCATGCGTCCCTGCGGGAGCCGACCGCGCAGATCCAGGCCCGGCTGGCCGAGCTGCTGTCCGGGGCTCAGCGGGCCGGGGTGGTCCGCGCGCAGCTGGGCCTGCCGGAACTGATGGCCCTGCTGGTCGGTACCGGCGCGACGATGGAGCAGCTCAGGGCCGACCCGGCCGCCCGGGAGCGGATCTTCGAGGTGGTCTTCGACGGACTGCGGCCACGCTGACGGCCGGTGGGACGGCCGGTCGACCACGGGTGGAGCCGGGTGAACCCGGGGCGGGCCCCGACTGCGACCCGTCAGGGAGGCGGCTCCCGGGGCCCGCAGGCGGAAGCCACCGCCGCCGGCCGGAGGTCAGGAAGCCCGGAGCGGAATCGACACGAGCTGCCGGCCGTCGTCGGTGCGCACCTCGAAGTGGTCGATCTCGGTGGCCGGGAAGCCGACCCCGCCGTGGGTGACGAGCGGGTCGGTGGCACCCGGCACGCCGTAGCCGGCCGGGGGCACCGCCCAGCTGGTGACGGGCTGTTCCCTGCCGGAGCGGGAGACCGCGATCAGGGAGCAGTTCAGCGGGCCCTGGACGTTGCCGAGCTTCAGGGCGACGTGGGTGCCCCACTTCTTGTCCTCCAGCGAGACGGTCGCCGCCGCACCCGTCCTCGGGTCGGTGGCGCTGTGGAGCTCGCCGCTGTCCATCAGCCAGGAGGCTGGGCTGGTCGGGTGGTGGTCCGCCGATGCGACGGTGTCGGCGCCGCGTACGGCCGCGCCGAGCAGGGGGCCGCCGATCAGCAGCGCGACGACGGCGGCCACCAGGAACAGCCGGCGGGTGCGGGCCGTCCGGCGGGTGGCGGCGGTCCGGGCGACCAGGCGGTCGAGCAACTGCGGGCTCGGCTGCGGCAGTAGGTCAGGGGCGGCCGCGCCCCGTGCGGCGCCGGCCGGTCGGGTGGCCTCGGCGAACTCGGCCAGCAGCGGCTCCAGGCCGGACAGCTCGGCCAGCTCGGCGGCGCACCGCGCGCAGCCTTCGAGGTGTGCCGCGAACTGCGCCGTCTCCCCGGGTTCGAGCAGCCCGAGGGCGTAGGCACCCACGTCCAGGTGCAGTCCCTCCGGGGTGGTCACGATGTCACTCCTCGTTCCTCGAGTGCGATCTTGAGTGAGCGCAGCGCGTAGAAGACCCTGGCCCGGACGGTGTCGGCCGGGAGGTCGAGCGCCACGGCCGCTTCGTTCACGGTGCGGCCCTTGAGGCAGGTCTCGGCCAGCACCTCGCGATGGGCGGGGCTGAGGGCCTCCATGGCGTCGGCCATCGCCATCAGCCGCAGGGCCTTGGCGAGTTCGTCCTCGGCGGGCATCGACTCCAGGGCGGTGTCGTCGGCTTCACGGGGTTTCGGGAGGCCGCTGCGAGGCCCGTGGAGGACGATCCGCCGGGCGACGGTGACCAGCCAGGGACGCAGCGAGCCCTGGCGGCCGTCGAGCCGGTGGATGTTGCGCCAGGCGCGGAGGAGGGTCTCCTGGACCACCTCCTCGGCCCGCAGCTGGTCCCCGCCGACCAGGTGGAGGACGAAGCGCAGCAGTGGGGCGGCGTGCTCCCGGTGCAGGGCGCGGATCAGCTCCGCTCCCGCGTCGGTGTCGGTGCCGGCGCCGGGCCCTCGCCCGGTGGCCGCCGGAGGGTAGTCGCTCACGGCCGTATCGTGCCGCATGGGTCTCTCCTCGTCGAGGCCGGGCGGGGCGCGGTTGCGGGCGGCGGGTGCCCCGGGGGCCGGGCGGGCCGCCGCCCGCGGTCCGAGGGGGCGTCAGTAGGAGGAGCCGCCGGCGGGCTGGGCCGCCTGGGCCTTCTTTCCGTCCGGGGTGCTGATGAACCAGGTGCCGCCGACGCCCTGGCCCTTGGTGTCGCCGGGGGCCTTGTCGTCGGCGAAGCGGTACAGCGGCCAGCCGTTCAGGGTGAGCTGCTTGGTGCCGTCGGCGCGGGTCACCGAGCCGACCAGCTTGGCGTCCACGCCCTTGACAGTGGCCTGCTCGCTCACGGGCACCGGCGGCCACTTCGCGGCGCAGGCGTCGTTGCAGTTGGAGGCGGAGGGCTTGGCGGTGTCCTTGTCGAAGCGGTACAGCGTGTAGTTGAGGCCGTCGATGACGATCGGCCCGAACTGCGGCGAGGTGACGGTGGCCAGCGAGCCCTTCACCGCCGCCTTGCCCGGGTCGGAGCTGCCCGGCGCGGCCGGCGTGCCCGGCGCGGCCCCGGTGGGCGAGGCCGACGTGGCCGGCGCGTTCGGCGTGGTCGGGGCCTGGGCCGCCGGGGCCGGGTCCCCGTCGGGGCCGCACGCCGTGGCGAGCAGGGCGACGGCCGTGGCGGCGGCGAGGACGGCGGTGCGGCGGAACGCGTACATGGTGTTCTCCCCCGAGGGTGTGAGGTCCGGTCGGCTACGGCGAGCACCCGCCTCATCGGCTGCGGCCCCGCCCGTTGCCCGTCAGTACGGAGGGCGCGGCCGATGTACTCAACGACCCGGCAGATTTCTTTCCGGGCCCTCCTGGGGGGGCGCGGGCGGCGCCGGTGGTCGGCCCCACCGGGCCGGACACGGCAGGCGCGTCCGGGTCAGGCCCGGTGGTTCGCGGCGCTGCGTTCGGCCTCGCGGAACTGGCGGACGAGGCCGTCCAGTTCCTTGGTGGCCCGGTCGAAGGCGGTGCGGGAGCCGGGGGTGGTCATGCGGGTGGGGTAGCTGGCGGTGAAGTCCTTCACGGCTTCCAGGAGGGCGGCGGCCGCGGCCAGGAGGGGTGGTTCGTCGGCCAGGACAACGCGGTCCCGGTCTCCTCGGCCCGGGGCGACGACGGTGTCGCGCAACACCTTCTCGACCTCGCGTACCGCGTCGGTGATCGCCTTCAGCCCGCCGTCCATACCTGCCCCGATCGTGGATCGATCTCTCGTCTCCCGCGATTGTTCCAGCCGCCGGCCGGGTTCATGCGCGCAGAACCGATTCCGCCGGGGCTGCGCCGTGCAGCTGTCCGGACCTGTGAGTGGAACTGATTGCCAGGCGCCTGTCATGGTCATCTTCGTTCAGCTGACCCCGGCTCGGTGCGCGTCCGACCGGGCTAGACTCGGGGCATGCTCAAAGCTGATCGCGCCGCCCGCATCCTCTCGCACGTCACCGAAGCGGGGAGCGCCGATGTGCACGCCCTCGCCGAGCTGCTGGGCGTCTCGACCGCGACCGTGCGCCGCGATCTCCAGGAGCTCCACGAACAGGGCCTGCTGCACCGCACGCGCGGCGGCGCGGTGACCGGATCGGTCAACCTCGAACTGCCGCTGCGCCACCGCAGCGAGAAGCAGCGGGACGAGAAGCGCAGGATCGCCCAGGCGGCGGCCGAACTCGTGCCGGACGGCGCGGTGGTGGGCCTCAGCGGCGGCACGACCACCAGCGAGCTGGCCCGGGTGCTCGCCGAGCGGAGCGGCCTCACCGTCGTGACCAATGCGGTGAACATCGCGGCGGACCTGATCGTCCGCCCCGAGGTGCGGCTGGTGGTGATCGGCGGGATCGCCCGCACGGCCAGCTACGAGCTGGTGGGCCCGGCCGCCGACCGGATGCTGTCGCAGTACCACCTGGACATCGCCTTCATCGGGGTGGACGGCCTGACCGCGGAGGAGGGCTGCACCACGCACGACGAGATGGAGGCCCAGACGGACCGGGCGTTCCTGCGCAGCAGTGCGCGATCGGTCGTCCTCGCCGACAGCACGAAGGCCGGCAAGGTCACGTTCGCGCGCATCTGCCCGCTCTCCGACGTCCACGACCTGGTGACGGACGACGGCCTCTCGGACGAGCAGCAGACGGCGTTCACCAACTGCGGCGTGCGGGTCCGCCGGGCCTGACCCGGCCCCGGCGGCGCATGGCTGCACATGACTGTGCGCCGCCGGCACAACGGCGGCGCCGTGGCCTCAGGCCTTGACGCCGCCCGCCGTCAGGTCGGTGCGCCAGAACCGTTGCAGCAGCAGGAAGGCGACGACCAGCGGGACGACGGAGACCAGGGAGCCGGTGACCACCAGGTTGTACGGGGTGTGGTCCTTGAGGCCGTTCCAGTAGTAGAGGCCCAGGTTGACCGGCCACAGCTTCTGGTCGGAGAGCGTGACCAGCGGCAGGAAGAAGTTGTTCCAGATGGTGGTGAACTGGAACAGGAAGACGGTCACCAGCGCCGGCGAGAAGATCCGCAGGACCACCGTGAAGAAGATCCGGAACTCCCCCGCGCCGTCCATCCGAGCGGCCTCCAGGATCTCGTCCGGGACGGACGCGGCGGCGTAGATCCGGCTGAGGTAGACGCCGAACGGGCTGATCATGCTGGGCAGGAGGACCGCCCAGACGGTGTTGACCAGGTGGGCCTTGGACAGCATCAGGTAGACCGGCAGGGCGAGCAGCGGCGCGGGCACGAGCACGGCGGCGAGGATCGTGTTGAACACCGCCTCCCGGCCCCGGAAGCGGTACTTGGCGAGCGCGTAGCCGGCCATCGCCGCGAGCAGCGTGGCGGCCGCGGCGCCGACCCCGGCGTACAGGACGGTGTTGAGGAGCCAGCGGAAGTAGAGGCCGTCGTTGGCCGTGGCCAGGTCGTGCAGGTTGTCGCCGAGGTGGAAGGCGGAGAACCAGAAGCCGTCGCTGCCGAAGAGGTCGCTGCTGCTCTTGGTGGAGGCCACCAGCAGCCACCACGCGGGGAGCAGGAAGTAGGCGGAGAGCACGAAGAGGACGGCCGTGCCGAGGACATTGGGCCGGGGACGGCGGCCGGGGACGGACCGGCGGGCGGGGCGCCCGGGCCGGGCAGCCGTGGGATCGGCGTCCGAGGGGCGGCGTTCGAGGTCGACGGTGCTCATGCGGCCACCCGGTTTCCGGTGATGCGCACCGAGAGGCGCAGGAAGGTGAAGGACAGGACACAGGTGGCGAGGGCCAGCAGGACGGCGATCGCCGCCGCCTTGCCGTAGTCGTTGTTGCCGAAGGCCGCGTTGTACGCCGCCATGTTGGGGGTGTAGTCGGCGGAGACGGTCGAGGCCAGCGAGTGCAGGACCATCGGCTCGGTGAAGAGCTGGAGGGTGCCGATGATGGAGAAGATCCCGGTCAGCACCAGGGCGGGGGCCACCAGGGGGATCTTGATGTGCCAGGCGATCCGCCAGGGCCCGGCGCCGTCGAGGTCGGCGGCCTCGTACAGGTCGCTGGGGATGGCCTGCAGGGCGGAGAGGATGACCAGCATGTTGTAGCCGGTCCAGGTCCAGGTGACGATGTTGGCCATCGACCACAGGACGGTGTCCGAGGAGAGGAGGTCGGCGTCGATGCCGAGGTCCTTGAGGCCGGACACCAGCGGGCTGGTACCGGGCAGGTAGAGGAATGCCCAGAGGATGGTGGCCACGACGCCGGGGATCGCGTACGGGAGGAAGTAGGCGAGCCGGAAGAACTTCCGCAGCCGGGTGCCCTTGGCGTCGATCAGCAGGGCGAGGCCGAGGGCCAGCCCGAGCATCAGGGGGACCTGGACGGCGCCGAACAGCAGGACCCGCCCGATGCCGGCGAGGAACGACCCGTCGCCCAGGGCCGCGGTGTAGTTGTCGACTCCGGCGAAGACCGTCTTGGCCGGGCCGAAGCCGAGGCCGGAGCGCTCGATCCGGAAGAGGCTCTGCCAGACCGCGTACCCGATGGGCAGCAGGAACAGCGCGGTGAAGAGCAGTCCGAAGGGGAGCAGGAAGCCGAGGGCCGCGCGGTTGCGGGCCGGCCCCCGTCGGGTGGTGGCGGCCTTCGGGCCGGTGCGGCCCGTCACCACCGGGGTTGCTGCGCTCATCTGGGGTTCTCTCTCGTGCTGGCGGTCGGTCGGTCCGCCGGTCGGTGCGTTGCGTTGCTCAGTGCGCTGCTCGGTGCCCGGGTGGGCGGACCGTGCCGTCCGTCAGGTGCGCGCGGTCCGCCCACGGTCCGGGTCAGCCGGCGGTTGCCGTCAGCCCCTTGGCCTTCATCGCCTCGACCGTCTTGTTCTGGACGGTGCCCAGGGCGGCGGTCAGGGCGCCGTGGGAGGAGACGGCCGCGCCGAAGGCGTCGGTGAGGTCGCTGGAGGTCTGGGTCATGGTCGGGCCCCAGTTCCACGGGGCGGCCTGCGTCGACGCCTGCTTGAAGACGTCGAAGATCGGCTGGTTGCCGAAGTACGCGCTCGGCTTCGCCAGGGCCGGGACGGCGACGCCGCTGGTGGAGGCCGGGTAGATGCCGGCCTTCTCGACCAGGGTGGCGACGGCCGCCGCGTCGGTGCTCATCCAGTTGGCGAACTGCAGCGCCGCCGCGGTGTTCTTGCAGCCCTTGACCACCGCGGTGGAGGAACCGCCGTCGTTGCCGACCGACTTGGTGCCGTCCTGCCACTGCGGCATCGGGGCCACCGCCCACTTGCCGGAGGCCTGCGCCGCGTTCTGTTCGAGGATGGAGGAGAACCAGACCGGGCCGGGGTACGCGGCGAGCGTGCCGTCCTGCAACTCCTTGTAGAGGTCGGGGGTACCGCTCTGCTCGGACTTGACCAGCCCCTTGTCGACCAGGCCCTGCCAGTAGTTCGCCACCTTCGCGGTGCCCGGGTCGCTCCCGAGCGAGACCTTCCAGCCCTTGCTGTCGGTGCCGAACCAGCTGCCGCCGGCCTGAGCGGACATGCCGGCGAACCACCAGGGGTCGTCCGGGTTGAAGACGCTGAGGTAGCCGTTCGGGTTGGCGGCGCGCAGCTTGCCGGCGTCGGCGGCGAACTCCTCCCAGGTGGCCTGCGGCTTCAGGCCGTACTGCGCGTACAGGTCGGTTCGGTAGTAGAGCGCCATCGGGCCCATGTCGACCGGAATTCCGTACACCTGGCCGCCGACCTTGACGGAGTTCCAGGCGCCCTCGCCGAAGCCCGACTGGTACTTTCCGGCCTCGCTGCCGACGTCCTGGACCGCGCCCTCCACGACGAAGCTGGGCAGCGACTCGTAGCCGACCTGGGCCAGGCAGGGCGCGTTGCCGGCCTTGACGGCCGCGAAGATCTTGGCGTAGCCGCCCTTGCTGCCGGAGACGATCTTCTCGAACTTGACCCGGACGTCCGTGTGTGTCGCGTTGAACTGGGCCGCCGCCTCCTCGTAGCCCGGCGCCCAGCCCCAGAAGGTGACCTCGGCGGTCCCGCCGACCTTCGAACCGCCGTCGCCGCCCGAGCTGCAGGCCGCGATGCCGGAGAGCAGCGGCAGTGCCGTGGCGGCGGCCAGCAGTCGGGTGCGGATTCGTGTCTTCGCCATGGATCTGGTCCTTTGGATGCTGGGGGATCTGATTGGGGATGCCCGGAGTTCTGCTCTCGAATGTTTATTTCTGATGAGTATTGTTCAGAATCGAGCATCTGCCTAGAGAGAGCAGGGCAACGAAGCGGTCTCGGTTTCGACACGGCCCGCCCCTCGGCGAGCCGTGTCGCCGTCGGTGTCAGCCCAGGTCGGGGCCGGGGACGAGGTCCACGACGGGGTCGGCGCAGTGGTCGAGTTCGAGGACGGTGATCTCGTTCGACCCGCTGCGCACAACCGGCCACGGCAGGTAGAGCGTGCACTGCGGGCCGCGGTCCCAGTAGCGGCCGAGCAGGAAGCCGTTGACCCAGACGTAGCCCTTGGTCCAGCCCGCCAGCGCCAGGTAGCCGTCGGCCGGCTCCGCGACCTCGAAGGTGCCGCGGTGGAAGGCTGGGCCGGGGCCGGCAGCCGGCGCCACCGCCGCGTCCCAGGGGAGGCGGTCAGGCGTGCCGTCGGCCAGCGGCATGGGGTCGGCGGTCCACCCTTGCAGGTGTTGCTGGGTGTGCAGGACGGCGGCGACCCCCTTCCGGTCACCGATCCCCGCCCCGTAGTTCACGCGGCCCATCGACTCGACCAGGAGCTCCAGCCGGGCCTGTGGACCGGGCACCGGGACGAGCAGCGGTTCGTGCTCGGCGTCGCGCTCCAGGGTCGCGAGGTGGGCGCCGTCGACGTGGACGTGGGCCCGGTCGGCGAGCCCCGCGACGGTCAGCGGGTACTCCGCACGCGGGCCGGGAATCGTGGTCCGGTAGCGGACGAGGCCGTGCGCAAGGCCGAGGTCCTCGAAGGAGAGAGGGACCGCCGAACGGACCGCCCCGGTGGAGAGGCGGTCGACGACGTCCGCCAGCGGCAGCGACCGGTCGAGCTCCACCCGGCACGGCGCCAGCGTGGCCGGCAGCTCCTCGGGCTCCGGCACCGGGCCGTCCGCGTACGCCGCCAGGACCTCGCGGAACGCCCAGAACTTGGCGGTGGGGGCGCCGCGTTCGTCCAGGGGCGCGTCGTAGTCGTAGGAGGTGACGATCGGCAGGTAGCCCTCGCCGGTGCGGGGGTCGGCGGTGTTGGCGCCGGCCCAGGTGCCGAAGTTGGTGCCGCCGTGGGCCATGTAGAGGTTGACGGACGCCCCGGCTTCCAGGATCTCGCGCAGGGCCGCGGCGGCGTCCTCGGCGGGGCGGGTGGTGTGCTTCTTTCCCCAGTGGTCGAACCAGCCGTTCCAGAACTCCATGCACATCGGCGGGTCCTGGGGGCGGTGGCGGCGCAGTTCGGCGAACGCCTCGTCGGCGCGGCTGCCGAAGTTGACGGTGGCCAGCTGCCCGGGGAGGGTACCGCCGGTGAGGAAGAAGTCCTCCGGCCCGTCGGAGGTGAACAGCGGGACGTCGATCCCGCGGGCGCGCAGGCCGTCGGCGAGGTGGGCGAGGTAGTCCCGGTCGGTGCCGTAGGAGCCGTACTCGTTCTCGATCTGGACCATCAGGACGTTGCCGCCGCGGGTGCTCTGGTGCTCGGCCAGGAGCGGGATCAGCGCGTCGTACCAGCGGTCGACGTGGGCCAGGAAGCGCGGGTCGCTGGTACGCAGCGGCAGGCTCCGGTCGGCCTGGAGCCACCAGGGCAGGCCGCCGTTCTCCCATTCCGCGCAGATGTAGGGGCTCGGGCGGACGATCGCGTGCAGTCCGGCGTCCGCGGCGGCGCGCAGGAAGGCTCCGAGGTCGGCCCGGCCGGTGAAGTCGTACATGCCGGGGCGCGGCTCGTGCAGGTTCCAGGGGACGTACGTCTCCACGGTGTTCAGTCCCATCGCGCGGAGCATGCGCAGGTGGCTCGGCCACTGCGCGGGCAGGCTGCGGAAGTAGTGCAGGGCGCCGGAGAGCAGGCGCAGCGGGCGTCCGTCGAGCGTGAAGCCGGCCGGGGAGATCTGGAGCATGCGGTCCTCGGGGGGTCGGTGCGTGAGGTATGTGAGGAGTGTGGGGCGGGTGCGCGCGGGGAGTGTGGAGGCGCTGCCGTCTGCCGATACATGGCGCGTTGGGGCTAGATTCAAGCAGCTTCGAACAGTTTAGGAAACCAGAAATGCAGATTTCTGATCGAAGGTGTTGACATCTGTGTGTTACGGGGCCGGATACTGCATGGCGCTGCACATGACACCGCTGCACCCGACGCTGCTCCACCCGACACCGCGACCGGCCCCCCACTGCCGCTCGCCCGCGCCCCCTGCCGCGAAGGAGACCCCGTGTCCGCCCCACCCCGCAGAGCCCTCGCCGCCGCCCTCGCCCCGGCGCTCCTGGCACTGAGCGCGGGCGTCGCCGCGCCCGCCTCGGCCGCACCGCCCGCGCCCACCCCGACCGCCGCCACCGCCGCCACGTACACGGTGAGCGTCGGAGCGCCCGTCACCTACCGGCACCCCACGGACACCCCCGCCGTCCCGTACACCGACAAGGACGGCACGTTCTGGTTCCAGCAGTCCGCCGCGCTGTACGGCGCGACCGAGCCGCGGTACTGGGACTTCTTCACCGGCCGCGACTTCGACTCCGCCACCCGGTCGAGCGCGACCAGCAGCGCCGTCAACCCGGCCAACCCCGGCGACCGGAACGACGACACCACCTGGCGGTGCAACAACAGCCCCACCGGCCTCACCGCGAGCTACGCGCCCGCCGGGTCCTCGTACTCCCAGAAGAACTTCTGCGACCTGTCCGGCGTCTGGGTCGACCCGGACACCGGCCACTGGTACGGGCTGGTGCACAACGAGTTCACCCCGCAGCCCTTCGGCGACGGCCTCCACTTCGACGCCGTCGACTACGCGGTCTCCACCGACCAGGGCCGGACGTGGACCATCAAGGACCACGTCATCACCTCGCCCTACAGCACCACACGGGGCGACACCGCGGCCTTCCCCCACCAGACCTTCCACTACGGCGACGGCGACCAGCGCCTCTTCGTCGACACCGCCTCGGGCTACTTCTACGTGTTCTACGGCTCGCGGATCGTCGAGAAGGGCGGCGGCTGGAAGGCCTTCCACGAGCACGTGGCCCGGGCGCCGATCTCCGCGAAGATGGCACCCGACTCGTGGCAGAAGTGGTACGACGGCGCCTGGTCCCAGCCGGGCGTCGGCGGCCGGGAGAGCAACATGGTGCCCGCCGACCCCGCCCACCCGACCGGCTACACCCCGGCCGCCGGCGAGTACGACCCGGCGAACCCCGGCACCGTCGCCCAGCAGGTCGCGGCCGGCACGATGCCCCCGACCTCGCCGCTGTTCGTCATGGACATCACCTACAACGCCTACCTGGGGCTCTACATCGGCGAACCCCAGGCGGTCGACCAGAGCGGCTCGGCGCCCCAGCAGTACTACGCCACCGACGACCTCTCCACCCAGAAGTGGGTACCGATCGGCGACACCGGCGGCTACCACACCGCGTCCTGGTACCGGTGGTTCCTCGACGGCGCGAACCGGACGAGCTCCACGATCGTCGGCAAGTCCTTCCGCTCGTACTGCGCGTTCGGCTGCTCGGGCGGCGCGTCCGGCGAGTACGTGAACGTGACCATCGGCAGCTCCGCACCCGCCGCTCCCCCGGTCGACCTCGCCAAGACCTACCGGATCGGCAACGCCGACGGCCGGGTGCTCGCCCAGGTACCCGGCGGCCCGGCCACCACGTCGGTGGCCACCGCCACCGGATCGGCCCTGGAGTCCTGGACCTTCGCCGCCAACGGCGACGGCTCCTACCGGATCGCCAACGCCTCCACCGGCCGGCTACTGGGCGTCGACTCCACGGCCGTCGCCGGCCGGGCCTGGGGCGCCCTGCCCACCGTCACCGCCGCCGGCACCGACGGGCCCGGCGTCGGCCAGCAGTGGTTCGTCGTCCCCGGGAGCTCCTCCGCCGGGGCCGCCACCGGCACGTTCAAGCTGGTCAACCGCTACAGCGGCCTCGTCCTCGGCCTCTCCGCCGCCGGCGGCCGGACCGCCGAGACCACCCCCGTCCGGAGCTGGACCGACACCAGCGGCAACCCCGTCGGCGGCACCCGAAGCGCCGCCGAGCAGACCCTCACCCTCACCGCCACCGGCACCGCGCCCAACCCGCCGCTGGACGGCACCCACACCCTGACCGTCTCCGGCAAGGCCCTCGACGATCCCGGCCACTCCACCGCCCAGGGCACCCAGATGGTCACCTGGACACCCAACGGCGGCGCCAACCAGGACTGGGTCCTCACCCGGCAGGCCGACGGCAGCTACCAGATCGCCAACGGCGAGTCCAAGCTCTGCCTGGACGTCAACGGCGGCTCCACCGCGGCCGGCGCCAAGGTGGTCCAGTGGACCTGCACCGGCGGCAGCAACCAGCGCTGGCTGGTCACCGCGGCCCCCGGCGGCTACCGGATCGCCTCCCGCAAGAGCGGCCTGCTGCTCACCACCGCGTCCGCCGCCGACGGCGCGCGGGTCACCCAGCAGGCCGACACCGGGTCGGCGTTGCAGCTCTGGACGATCGGCTGAGGCCACGGCCGCAGCCCCCGCAGGACGTACCGGGCCGGGGGGGGGGGGGAGGGGGGGGGGGGGGGGGGGTGCCGTTGGGGGGGGGGGGGGGGGGGGGGTTGCGGTGTGGGGGGGGGGGTGTATGGGGGACCTCCCCAGCCCCTCTCGGGCCCC
>NZ_JBVJCO010000001.1:0-34524 GCF_055588525.1 Kitasatospora sp. NPDC041988 | reverse complement strand
CCTTTTAAGCCCTATCTCCATCCATCTACAACCCCCACCGCGGACCGCCCTGGCCCCCCCCGCCCCCCAACGCCCGCCCCCTGCTCCCGCGCTACCGCTGCCGGGCCTCAGGGCGCCTCGGCCGTGCCGAAGGGATTGTCGATGACGTACCGCCACCGCCCGTCCGGACCCCGGCGGGCCACATCGGTCGCGGTGCCTTCGAGGTGGACGTGCTCGCCGTCCGGGGTGGTACCGGAGATGGACCAGTCGACGATCAGGAGCGCGATGTCGTCGGCCACGTAGGTGTGCCGGGGGCGCACCGTGATGGGAAGGCCGAGCGCGAGGAACTCGGCGCTGGCCGCCGTGAGTTCCGGCCCGGAGACGGCGGAGCCGGGGACCGGGACGAAGACGCCGCCCGGCTCGTAGACCTGCTGGACGGCGGCCGGGTCGCCGGTGTCGAAGGCGGCGGCGAAGACGGCCGGGTGTTGCCCGGCCTCGGTGGTCAGGGTGACAGTGGCTGCATGGATCATGAGAGCAGTGAAATCGGCGGCCGCGTAGGTCACCAAACGGGAACCGACGCGGCGGAGCGCTCCTGGGACACCGAGCTCGTACCCGACCGGCAGGGGCGGACGGCACGGCCGGAGGCGACCTGCCCGGTCGAGGTGGCCCTGGCCGCGGTGTCCGGACGGTGGACGACGCTGCTGCTGCGGGAGCTGATGCACGGGCCGCTCTCCTTCGGCCAACTGCGCGAACGGCTGCCGCAGATCAGCCCGAAAGTGCTCGCCGAACGGCTGCGGGCACTGGAGGAGCGCGGGCTGGTCGTGCATGAGCGGCTGCGCGGCTTCCCGGTGCGGACGAGCTACCGGCTCACGGCCGCCGGCCAGGCGTTGCGGCCGCTGCTGGTCGAGCTGTACCGCACGGGAACGGCGGTCAGGGCCCTCGGGCCCGGGTGAATGCCGGCGCGGGCGGCTCGGCTCCCCGTCGAGCTGGAGGCCCACGGGTAGTCGTCACCGGGGCGCCGCCGTGGAACCGTCGTCCGCGATCGGGGCCGTGCCGGCGACCGCCACGTGGTTGCCCACCCGGACCGCCCGCGAGAAACCGATCTGCGGTTCCAGCGGCGGCCCCGAGCTGACGGTCTGTCGGATTCCTGCCATCCGGCCATGCTGCCAGACCGTGCCCGCTCGTTCCACCCGGGCCCCACGAGCCCGCCGGCGCCGGTGAGTTCGGAAGCGGGGTGCTTAGCACGGCCCCCTGCGGTGCGGGGCGGTTTCCCCAGGACTCCCCCCGCATGGGCGAACTGGGCGCGGGCAGCGGTCCGGCGAGCCCGGGGCGCGGTAAACCTGGTTCCCGCACAACCCGGACGGCGGGAACAGGGACCCTGTCCCGGCACGTCCCGGCGGTGTGCGCGACACGTGGGACATCCGACCGGGGAGGCACCGAAATCAGCTGCAGAGCAGGGCCGTTGAGGTCCGGCCCCGGGGGACTGCCGGCAGCCGGCCGTACGTCTCACGACCCGGACCGCCGCGCGCCCGCCGCACGCTGTCCGCACGGGCCGGTGCCCGCCCGTCGTTCAATACTCTTTCGATCGTTTGAGGATGCTGATGCTTGGTGCTGGATCGTCACCCAGAGGTCGGCGCTCCGCTCCCGTGCTGGTGTTGCTCCTGCCCGTGGTGGTGACGGCGGCGGTCGCTGTCGTCGCGACGGTGGCGGTCTCCGCCGGCGCCCGGGCGGGGGTCGTCTGGTGCGGGCTGGTGGGGACGGCGGCGGCGGCCGTGGTGGCCGGTGAGGCGGCACGCCGGGGGCGTGCTCTGGACGCCCTGCGGGAGCGGTGCGTCCGGCAGGAACGCGAGCTGCTCGCCCGGCTGGCCCGGCAGGAGAGCGAGACCGCCCGGCTGGCCCGGGAGGACCTGCCCGCGGCGGTCGCCCGGCTCCAGGGCGGCGCCTCCGTCGAGGACGTGCTGAGGGCGTACGAGTCCCACGACGCCATCGCCGGCCCGCAGTTCGAGGCTGCCCGGCAGGCCGTGCTGCGGACCGTCCTGGAGGCCGTCGACAACGAGGAGGCGCTGCGCGAGTCCGCCCAGCGGGCCTTCGTCAACATCGCCCGCCGCGTGCAGGCCATTGTCCACCGGCAGGCCCAGGACCTGCGCGAGATGGAGAACCGGCACGGCACCAACCCGGCCGTCTTCGACGACCTGCTGCGCCTGGACCACGGCAACGCGCTGATCGGCCGGCTCGCCGACAGCATCGCCGTCCTCGGCGGTGCCCGGCCCGGCCGTCAGTGGGGCCGGGCGGTGCCGCTGTACAGCGTGCTGCGCGGCGGGATCTCGCGGATCCTGGACTACCGGCGGGTGGAGCTGCACCCGGTGTCCGAGGTCGCCGTGGTCGGGCCCGCCGTCGAGCCGCTCATCCACGCGGTCGCCGAGCTCCTCGACAACGCCACCCGCTACTCCCCGCCGCAGACCAGCGTGCACCTGACCGCCGTCGAGGTGCAGACCGGCATCGCGATCGAGATCGAGGACGGCGGCCTCAGCCTCAGCGAGGAGGGTCGGGCCCGCGCCGAGCGGATGCTCCGGGAGGCGCAGGCCGGCATCGACCTCAACGACCTCGGCGAGACCCCCCGGCTCGGTCTGGCCGTCGTCGGCCGCCTCGCGCGGGCGTACGGCTTCCAGGTCTCGCTGCGGCCCTCCGCGTACGGCGGGGTGCGTGCCGTGCTGATCGTGCCACAGGAGTGCATCACCACGGCCCCCGCCACCGGCCGGGCCCACGGCATCGGCGCCGCCGCCAAGTCCCGCGCGACCGGTGCGCCCCGGCCCGCGGCGACGCCTCGCACGGCCGGGATCTCCCGGGCCGCGGGCGGTCCGCAGCCGTGGGGGGCGCGGACGGTCTCCGTCTCCGGGACGGGAGCGCCGCCCGGATCGTCGCCGGGCTCGTCCCGCGGGTCGTCCCGCGGATCGTCGCTCGGGTCCGCCGGGGCGGGCGGCCCGGGGGGGACCCCGGCCGAGGACGACATCCCGGTGATCAGCGGGCGGACCGCCAACGGCCTGCCGCAGCGCCGCCGTCACGCCGCCCCCTCCCGCGGCGTCACCCCCCGGCCGGCCGCCGTCCCCGAGCCGGCGCAGGCGCCGGTCCAGCCCGGTCTGTGGCTGGCCGCGTTCACCGAAGGGGTCAACGGACAAGCACCGTCAACCGATGCGGCCGTCCGCACCGGTGAAGAGTCGGCAGAAAAGGGCGAGCAGTAATGCAGCAGCGCAGCAACATGGACTGGATGCTCAAGGACCTGGCGGAGAGCGTCCCGTACACCCGTCACGTCATCGTCCTCTCCGCCGACGGTCTGCGGATCGCCCAGCACGGCGCCGACACCGACACCGCCGACCGCCTCGCCGCCGCCTGTGCCGGGCTGCAGAGCCTGGCCGCCGCGGTGGGCCACGAGTTCCCGTACGGCGACGGCCGAATGCGGCTGGTCGTCATCGAGATGGGCGGCGGCTTCTTCTACCTGATGGCCGCCGGCGCCCGCGCCTACCTGGCCGTGCTCGCCGACGAGGGTGTCGACGCGGGGCTGATGGGCCAGCGGATGCGCGACCTCGTCGCCCGGATCGGCGAGCACCTCACCACGCCCCCGCGCAACGGCGAGCAGGTCGCATGAGCGCAGCCGACCAGGGCCAGGGCTGGGACGAAGACGACCCCGAACGCCTCTACGTGATCACGCGCGGCCGCAGCGGCGTCACCGAGCAGACCACGTTCGACCTGGTCACCCTCATCGTCTCCCGCGCGGAGCCGACGCCCGCCATGCAGCCCGAGCATGCGGCGATCCTGCGGATCTGCGGCTCCCCGCTGTCCGTCGCCGAGATCTCCGCCTACCTGGAACTGCCGATGAGTGCCGTCACCGTGCTGCTCTCCGACCTCCTCAACGAGGAACGGATCGAAGCCCGCGCCTGCATCCCGCAGGCGATCCTCCCCGACCGCGCCCTCTTGGAGGCGGTGATGCATGGACTCCAGAAGCTCTGACACCGTGACGGGTCCGCCCAGCGCGGACCTGCTCCCGGACACGGCCACCATGGCCGTCAAGATCGTGATCGTGGGCGGTTTCGGTGTCGGCAAGACCACCATGGTCGGCTCCGTCAGCGAGATCCGCCCGCTGACCACCGAGGAGACGATGACCCAGGCCGGGGCCGACGTCGACGACACCGCCGGGATCGAACGCAAGACCTCCACCACCGTCGCCATGGACTTCGGCCGCATCAGCATCAACGAGGAGCTGGTGCTGTACGTCTTCGGCACCCCCGGGCAGGAGCGGTTCTGGTTCCTCTGGAACGGCCTGTTCGAGGGGGCGCTCGGCGCGGTCGTCCTGGTCGACACCCGTCGGCTCGAAGTCAGCTTCGACGTGATCGGGCGGCTGGAGGACCGCGGCGTGCCGTTCGTCGTCGCCGCCAACACGTTCCCGGAGTCGCCGACCTACCCGACCGAGGAGCTGCGGGCCGCCCTCGACCTGCCGCCCGAGGTGCCGATCGTCCACTGCGACGCCCGGGCCCGCGAATCCAGCCGGGACGTCCTGCTGGCGCTGATGCACTACCTGTACAACCTCTCGGCGCCGCCCGGGCGGTAAGCCCCCGGCCCCGGCGGTGAGCCCCCGGCCCCGCCACCACCCGCACCACCCGCACCACCACGACCGCCTCCCGCTGACCCCGGAGAAACCGTGACCACCCCGTTCCCCGACGACGCCTCCCCCACCCCGCCGCCGGGCTGCCCCGCCCACCGGACCGGCACCCACGGCCTCGACGCCCCCGGCCTCCGGCGGATCTACGGCCCGGAGGCCGAGGCCGACGCGGCCGGCCTGTACGAGAAGCTGCGCGCCGAACACGGCGAGGTCGCCCCCGTCCTCCTGCACGGCGACCTCCCCGCCTGGCTGATCCTCGGCCACTCGGCCAACCTCACCGCCATGCGCACGCCGTCCCGCTTCTCCCGCGACTCCCGCCGCTGGACCGCCTTCCAGGAAGGCCTCGTCACCCCGGACTCCCCGCTGATGCCGGTCATCGCCTGGCAGCCGCTCTGCGTCTTCGCGGACGGCGCGGAGCACAAGCGCCTGCGCGGCGCCGTCACCGACAGCCTCAACCGCTTCGACCGGCGCGGGATCCGCCGCTACGTCACCCGCTTCACCGACCAGCTGATCCACGAGTTCGGGCCGGACGGCCACGCCGAGCTGATCTCCCAGTTCGCCGAGCACCTGCCGATGCTCGTGATGACCCAGCTGGTCGGCATGCCGGAGGAGTACGGACCCCGGCTGGTGGAGGCCGCCCGCGACCTGATGAAGGGCACCGAGACGGCCATCGCCAGCAACGACTACGTCGTCGCCACGCTGCGCCGCATGATGGAGCGCAAGCGGGTCTCGCCCGGCAACGACCTCGTCTCCTGGCTGATGCGGCACGAGGCCGGGCTCACCGACGACGAGGTGCTGGAGCACCTGCGGGTGGTGCTCCTCGCCGCGAACGAGACGACCGTCAACCTGATCGCGGACACGCTGAAGATGGTCCTCACCGACCGGCGCTTCCGCGCCCACCTGTCCGGCGGTCACATGACCCTGCCCGACGCGCTGGACCAGGTGCTCTGGGACTCCGCGCCGATGTCGCTGGTCGCGGGCCGCTGGGCCACCGGCGACACCGAGCTCGGCGGCCAGCAGATCAGGACCGGCGACATGCTCCTGCTCGGCCTCGCCGCCGGCAACGTCGACCCGGCCGTCCGCCCCGACCTGTCCAAGCCGCTGCACGGCAACCGCTCCCACCTCTCCTTCGGCGGCGGCCCGCACGAATGCCCCGGCCAGGACATCGGCCGGGCCATCGCGGAGAGCGGCATCGACCTCCTGCTGACCCGACTGCCGGACCTCCGTCTCGCCATCGAGGAGGAGGAGCTGACCTGGACGTCGGCCTGGATCTCCCGGCACCTGGTCGAGCTGCCGGTCGAGTTCACCCCGAAGCACGTGCCCGCCCCCGAGCCGCTGATCCCCGGGCCCACCGCGCCCAGGACGCCGCCCCCGGCGCCCGCCGGTGTGCCCGCGGGCCCGGCGTCGGCCGTCGCCACCGTTCCGCGGCAGCGGCGCGGCTGGTGGAGCCTGCTCACCGGCCTCTTCCGGCGCTGACGGCGGGGTGAACCGTCCGGCCGTTTGTCCGCTTGCCCGTTTGACCGAGCTCAGCGGGCGGGCGGCGGCCCGTAGACGGTGTCCAGCAGGCTGTGGGTGAAGCCGTCGAGGTCGCCCAGGCCCGCGGCGGCGAGCGTGCCGGGCCCGCCGGCCAGCAGGTGCGGGACGGCCGCGTGCAGCGCCAGCGTGACGGCCGCGGCCCGCTGCCGGGTGACCGGCAGGCCGGCGGCGCGCTGGGCCTGCTCGAAGGCGGTGAAGTCGGCGGCGGCCACCGCGTCCAGGACGACCGCAAGCCCGGGCCGGCGCGCGGCCTCGGCGCGCAGTTCGAGGTAGGCGAGCATCCGGGCGCGCCCCGGGCCGGCGACGTTCTCCAGCAGGGCGCGCAGCATCGCCGCCAGGCCCGCGCGGTCCGTGGGCGCGGGCCTGGGCACCTCCGCGTACAGCTCGGCGCACCGCTCGGCCACCGCCGCGAGCAGCGCGTCCCGGGTGGGGAAGTAGTTCTTGGCGGTGCCCGCGGGTACGCCCGCGGCGGCGTCGACGGCCCGATGGGTCAGGCCCCGCCCGCCGGCCTCCGCCAGCACCTCGATGGCCGCATCCCGTAGCCGGTCGCGTCGGTCCGTATTCACCTTGCCGATGCTACCCCACCCGTGGTACCACAGATGGGGTACCACGGGTGGGGTAGAACCGCTGGGGTGAAACCGTGGACCGGTCTGATCGGAGGATGGTCCCGTGCCCATCGGCTACCTGGTGACCGTGGCGTCCGTCGCCGCCGGCACGCTCTTCGCCCTCGCACCGCCGCGCCGGCCGCGGCCACTCGCCGACCTCGGCTTCCGTCTCGGCCTGGTCGTCAACGAGCTGCCGTTCGTCGCCCTCGGCTGGACCGTGCTCTGGACCGCCAACGCCTTCGCCCAGGGCGACATCCACGAACCCGCCGGGTGGACGGCCGTCGCGGCCGCCGCGGCCGCCGTGGTGGGGCTCGCGGTCGTCGTCCGGCGCGGACTGCGCGCCCGGTCCGTCGTCGAAGACGCCCTCACCGAGGGCCTGGGTACCGGCTGGCGGGCCGCCATCGCCCCCGGCACCGCCGCCGGACTGCGCCGTGGCCGGCCGCTCGCCCGCATCCTGCTCCGGCCGTTCCCCGGCCGCCCGCGCAGCGTCTCCCGGGCCGCGAACCTGCCGTACGGCCCCGCCGGCCGCCGGCACCGCCTCGACGTCTACCACCACCGCACCCGGCCCGCCGGCGCTCCCCTGCTGATCCACCTGCACGGCGGCAGCTACCACCACGGCCGCAAGAGCAGCCAGAGCATGGCCCTGCTGCACCGCCTCGCGAGCCGCGGCTGGGTCTGCGTGAGCGCCAACTACCGGCTGCGGCCCGACGTCCGGCACCCCGAGCACCTGATCGACCTCAAGCGGGTGATCGCCTGGGCCCGCGACCACGCCCACGAGTACGGCGCCGACCCGGCCACCCTGTTCGTCGCGGGCAGCTCGGCCGGCGCGCACATGGCGGCGCTGGCCGCCCTCACCCCCGGCGACCCGGCCCTCCAGCCAGGCTTCGAGACCGCCGACACCTCGGTCACCGCCGCCATCGGCCTCAACGGCTACTACGGCCCCTACTACGACCAGGGCCCGGAGTCCTCCCCCTCCGCCCACGTCCGCGCGGACGCACCGCCGTTCCTGCTGGTCCACGGCGACCACGACACCGTCGTCCCCGTCACCATCGCCCGCCGGTTCACCGCCGACCTGCGGGCCGCCTCCGACGGCCCCGTCGTGTACGCCGAACTCCCCGGCGCCCAGCACGCCTTCGACCTCTTCCACTCGCTCCGCTACGAGGCGGTCGTGGACGGCGTCGAGGCCTTCGCCGCGTGGGTACGCTCGACCGAGCCCGCACCGGAACCGCCCTGCCCGGCCGTCAACTGAGGCCCCCGCCGCGGGAGACCGGCCGCGGGGCCGGCATGAGGGCCCGCATGACACCGATCACGAGTCCCGTGGGCGCGGCCTGCACACGCGCAGCGTCGATGCTTGTTACGCGCCCCGATCCGGCCGCGGGTAGCCGAGCTGTTCCGCCTGGCTGAACAAACGCTCCGGCCGTACTTCGAGCGGCCGAATCACCCGGTGCTGGGACCCGCGCATGGCGCCTGACCCTCACCGCGCTCGTCCTGATCGCGGCCCCGCACGCGGGCGTCGAGCCGAAGGAGTTCGACGGCGCCATCACCGGCGGCAACCTGACGTGGGAGGGGGTCACCGGAAACCTGCACTACACACCGGTCCCCGGCACTCCCAACAAGTACAAGGTCTCGGCCAACTGAGGCCCCGGTGCGCAGCATGACCTCTCCCCGTCGCCTGGCCGCCCTGGCTCTCGTGGCCCTCGCGACCGTGACCGCGCTGGCGGGCCCGGCCGCAGCCGACGACACGAAGGAGGAGCTCGTCGTCCCGGCCTTCACCGTCGACCCGGTCGGCACGGCACCCCTGTCCTGCGCCCTCGGCCTGCCCGGGATCGGTGTCCCCTGCGGCAGCACCGGGCCCATGACGAACGGAACGGACACGGTCGGCACCGTCTACCGGGAATGCGTCCTGCAAAAGCAGGGCGCGAAGTACAACAAGTCCCAGTGCGAGCTCGTCTTCGAGTTCAACAACGGCGCCCAGATCGGCGTCAGGGCCCTCGTGCCCGTCCCTCGCGCCGGAGTCGAGCCCAAGGGCTTCGACGGGTTCGTGACCGGCGGAACCCTGAAGTACAAGGGACTCGCCGGCGCGGCCCACTACGAGCCCGTCACCGGGCAAGCCGGCCAGTACGCGGTGACGTTCCACTGACCGCCGCCCGGGGGAATGTGGACTCGGTGCCGGCCTGCACCTCAAGGGAAGTCCCCGGCCTTCCGGTCGGGGACTTCCCCGTACGTCCTCTCCGCTGCTCCCGGCGGCTCCCTTGTATCCTCAGGGCCCGGTCTCTTCCTCGGGGTGATTCAGCGGGTCAGGCTGCCTCCGGCGTGACCGGGCGCTCGACCTGCCGGCCGACCCGCCGCTTGGCTTCGTCCGGCGTCCACCTGCCCCGGGGCTGCGGCGGGTTGAGGACCGCCTCGAACCGCTCCTGCTCGTCCGCGATCCCCGTCAGGATCTCGTGGACCGTGTGGGAGACGCCGCGCTGCCGACGCTCCTTGGGCCACCGCGACGCGGGTCACGGCGCGGCCTGACGGCCGGGAGGACCGGACGGGGTGTCGGCTCGTTGGGTACCGTCGCTGGTTGTGGAGGAGATCCGACGGGATGTCAGCAGGGCCGCGGAGCGGGTCTGGTACGCGGCGTACGGCTCGAACATGCATGCCGGGCGGCTGGACTGCTACCTGCGGGGCGGCCGGCCGCCGGGTGGGGCCCGCACCTATCCGGGGTGCCGGGACGGCGGGCCGCCCGAACAGACCGTGCCGGTGATGCTGCCGGGGGCGCTGTACTTCGCGCTGGAGTCGGCGGTCTGGGGCGGCGGCATGGGCTTCTACGACCCCGCCCAGGCGGGCGAGATGCCCGCGCGCGCCTATCTGCTCACCGTGGGGCAGTTCAGTGACATCGCGGCGCAGGAGATGCACCGGGAGCCGGGGGTGGATCTCGCCCTGGCCGGGGTGCTCGGCGCGGGGCGGGAGCAGCTCGGGCCGGGCCGGTACGAGACGCTGGTCTGCCCCGGCGCCCTGGACGGTGTGCCGGTGTTGACGTTCACCGCGCCGTGGGGTCTTCCGGATGCCGAGCTGAACGCCCCGCGCGCCGCCTATCTGCGCAACTTCGCCTCCGGCCTGGTCGAGGCCCACGGCTGGAGCCTCGGGCGGGCGGCCGACTACCTGAGCGGCCGCCCCGGGGCGGCCGGGCACTGGAGTGCTGCCGCGCTCCTGAGGGAGCTGTAGCGCCGGTCCGCCCGCCGTGTCGGGCGAGCCGCGGGACGGGGCGGGCGCGCGGTGTCGGGGTGCACGAGGAAAGGGCCGTGCGTGCGGGCCGCCCGGTGGCCGGCAGGGCCGAATGCCCGCCGACGCGTGTGCGGGGTGCCCCATCGGGTGACCTCGGGGTGTGGTCTCCCGGCCGGGAAGGCGGCCGCTCGCATAGTCGGAGGTGCTGTCAACTCCGCCGATCGTGAGACGAGCCGATGATGTGCCGCCTGCCTCGCCGAGAGACCTTCGCCGCAGCCGTTGCGCTGCTCCTGACCGTCGCCGGGTGCGGCGCCCCGGCCGTGCGGCCGACCGCGCCGCCGTCGTCGGCGCCGGTGGACGCGCGCTCCCCGGCCGGGCCCCGGGCGTTCACGCTGGTCGCCACCGGGGACGTCCTGCCGCACACCGAGATCATCCAGCAGGCCAAGGAGGACGCCGGGGGCAACGGGTACGACTTCGGCAGGATGCTCGCCGGCGTCAAGCCCGTGATCGGTGCGGCGGATCTGGCCATCTGCCACATGGAGACCGTGTACGGCGCCGACGGCGGTCCGTTCACCGGCTACCCGTCGTTCAAGTCGCCCCCGCAGGTCGCGCGGGCCCTCAAGGACGTCGGCTACGCGTCCTGCGACACCGCCTCCAACCACACGCTGGACGACGGTCCCGACGGCATCCGGCGGACGCTCGACGCCATGGACGCCGTCGGGCTGAAACACACGGGGTCCGCGCGCAACGAGGCGGAGGCCGGCAGGCCCGCGCTGCTCACGGCGGGTGGGGCGACCGTGGCCCAGCTCGCCTACACGTACGGCACCAACGGCATCGCGCTGCCGAAGGGGCGGCCGTGGGCGGTCAACCTCATCGACCGGGACCGGATCCTCGCGGACGCGCGGGCCGCCCGGGCCGCCGGTGCGGACATCGTCGTGGTCAGCGTCCACTGGGGCACCGAGTGGCAGGACGAGCCGGACGCGCAGCAGCTCACCCTCGCCCGTGAGCTCGCCGCCGAGCAGGCCGACGGCGGTCCGCAGGTCGACCTGGTCCTCGGCACCCACGCCCACATCCCGCAGGCGTACGAGAAGATCAACGGCACCTGGACGGTCTACGGCATGGGCGACCAGCTCGCCGGACACATGTTCAACCACTCCGGGGCGGAGGATCCGCGCGGCAACTGGAGCTCGATCGCGCGGTTCACCTTCTCCCCGCCGGCCTTGCCGGGGCAGCGGTGGACCGTCAGCAAGGCCGAGTTCATCCCGCAGCTGACGGACCTCGGCCCGCCGTACCGGGTCCTCGACCTGGCCGAGGCGGTCCGCCGGAATCCCGGGCGCCCCGACTTCGCGCGGGCCCTGGAGCACGTCCGCTCTGTCGTGCTCAGCCGCGGCGGCGCCTCCGCGGGGCTGACCATGGCACCCTGAGCGGCCGGTCCGCCCCGCCGCCCCGGCCGAACCCGCCGACAACCCGGCCTCGATGCAACGGGGTCGGGCCCGGATCGGCGACGTCATCGGCCTCGGGACTGGTGGGCTCGCGTATTCAACCGTCGCGAGTTGACCCACCTGACTCCGGCACTGCTACTGAGCGTGACAGCCTTAGGGGGTTCTGGGTGTCAGGGGCATCCGGTTGGATGAGCACGTGACTGTCCATGACGTAGCTCGCTTGTTCCCTTCCATTTCCGACCTGCGGAGCCTATGCCGCTCACTGGCAATGCTCGATGCGATCCTGAGCCCGGACTGGGAAGGCCGGTACTACTCCTTCAATGCCTGCTGGGCCGACGGCGAGGAGATGGCATCGATGCGCAACGGATCGGGGGACGAGTACTCGATCGTGTTCTCGGCGGCCGGTGCCTACGTCCGCGGCTTCGACCACGAGGCACCGATGAGCCCGTATGGCAACGATGGCGAGCCCTGGCCGGGAGTGATCGACGAGGTTCCGGAGGCATTCAAGCCCTTCGCCGAAGAGCCGGCGTTCACCGACGAGGACGACGTTCCCGTCGTGACGGCCTGCCTGTGGCGGGAGGCGACGGATGATCGGTGGCGGCACGGCGTGATCGACTTCCCCGCCGGGTGTTCCGACCCCGACGGGGCAACGGGTCTGTTCGCGATCCTGGTCGACCGTTCGCCGGAAGCGTTCCAGCGCTTCGCCGAGGACTACTACGAGATTCCCGTGGACCTGGAAGCGGTGCGCGACGTGTATGCCTTGCGACCGCTGAGCCAGAAGCTCGTGTCATCGCTGAACTCGGAGGTCACCCTCGCAGACCTGGCCGAGGACATCGCCGAGATCGGCTACCCGCAGCCGACCCAGGACACGATCTGAGCTTCAACAGTCGGTGACTCGTTGGGGAGCCCAGCCCGCTGGTGACCGACTGTGATCGCCAGCGGCGTATCGACTCCAGCTGCCGCCGCTCTCTCTCTGAGGAGGCGGCTGGTGGTCTTGTCGTGGTAGCCGAGAGCGTCCGCGACGACGGGGGCAGCCAGGTCGGCCCTGATGTCCTAGCTCAGACACCAGCCGCAAAGTAGGTCGTGGGTAGCGGGACGAGTCCCGTTTCCCGGTCTGGGGCGCCGTCGTTGGTCTGATCGAGTGATCGAGGCCAAAGGGGCGGGCGTGCGGCAAGAGTGGTCGCCAGAGGAGCTGTTGGCGAACTGGACGCTGGTGGACGGCGACTGGGACCTGGTAGCGAACAAGAGCGGGGCGACCCGGCTCGGCTTCAGTCTGTTGCTGAAGTTCTTCGAGCTGGGAGGCCGGTTCCCCGATGTGCTGGAAGAGGTCCCGCCGGCCGCAGTGGAGTACCTCGCCGATCTGGTGAAGGTCCCGGCCACCGACTTCGCGAAGTACACGCTGGTCGGCCGGACCGCCGAGTACCACCGCAAGCAGATCCGCGAGGCCCTGGGGTTCCGGCCGTCGACGGTCGCGGACGAGAAGGCGCTGGCCGAGTGGCTGGCGGTGGAGGTCTGTCCGGTCGAGCTGGTGGAGGACCGGCAGCGCGAGGCCCTGCTGGTGGAGTGCCGGGCCCGGAAGATCGAGCCGCCGGGCCGGACCCGGGTCGAGAAGGTACTCGTCGCGGCGCGGGGCAAGTGGGAGAAGACGTTCTGCGCCCGCACGATCGGCCGCCTGGGCGAGGCGGGCACGGCCCGGCTGCTGTCCTTGGTGGACGAGGACAACGAGGAGGTACGGCGCCGCGAGATCTACGTCGAGGGCGCGGCCCGCTGGCGCAACCCGGAGGACGACCTGCCCGGCGACTTCGAGGCCACCCGCGCCGTGCACTACGCCGCGATCCGCCAGCCGCTGAACCCGAGGGCGTTCATCACGGACCTGAAGAAGGGCATGACCGCGGGCCTGGACCGGCTCTCCGGCGCGCTCGCGGACGGCAGCGCGGGCGGGGTGAAGGTCACCACCCGCAAGGGCGAGCCGTGGATCACCGTTCCGAAGCTGGAGCCGCTGCCCGAGCCCACCGGCCTCCAGGCGCTCAAGGAGGAGGTCGCACGCCGCTGGGGCGTCCTGGACCTCCTGGACGTGCTGAAGAACGCCGACTTCCTGACCGGCTTCTCCGAGGAGTTCTCCTCGGTGGCCGCCTACGAGCGCATCGAGCGTGACGTTCTCCAGCGCCGCCTGCTGCTGGCCCTCTTCGCCCTGGGTACGAACATGGGCATCCGCGCGATCGTGGCGACCGGCGAGCACGGCGAGAGCGAGGCTGCGCTGCGGCACGTGCGCCGGCACTTCATCACCGTCGACAACCTGCGGGCCGCCGTCACCAGGCTGGTGAACGCCACCTTCGCCGCCCGCGACACCGCGTGGTGGGGGCGCGGCCCCGCGTGCGCGTCGGACTCGAAGAAGTTCGGGTCCTGGTCCTCGAACTTCATGACGGAGTACCACGCCCGCTACGGCGGCAACGGCGTGATGATCTACTGGCAGTGCGACCTGAAAGCCGCACAATTCGAGCAAGTGTCAGGAAGGAGATATCGACACTTTCGACCTGTGACCAACTGGTCGATTCCCCAGCCAGCGTGCGGAGGGAGTAATTCCTCGGTGCGAAGCCTGGCCAGCAGACCGAAGGCCGAGACGACCACTGTGTCGGTACGGGTCAGGGGAAAGCCCGGACGGATGAACACAAGTGAACCCTTGATGAGGACTCGTAAAGATCAGCCACCTCAGTGGGAGCGGTCGAGGCGGTCCAGGAGCTACCGGGTGAGAACCCCTACGCGACTCCGGCTGGCTGTCAAGGCCGGAGCAGGTCACCGCGGCTTCCGGGTCAGAGAGGGCATCCACCCCGGACGCATCTCGTATGTGCGGAACAGGGAAACCCCGTAGAGGTCCCTCTGGGTAGGCCGGAGGCAACGAAGGCTCAACTCCTCTGCGGGTAAAGGATAGTCCGAGAAGCGAACGCCGCCAAGCCGAAAGGCCAGGGGAAAGGCCGGATACAGGGGCTCCGCCCTCCGGCTATAACCCGGCGGATACCGGGCTGATGCCCGGGTCCGAAAGGACGCCCAAGCGGACCAGGTGGGTCTTTGAAGAGACTACGAAGCACCGAGTAAACGGCAGCGCACGTTGGACAGGGAGGGCGAATGGACCAGAACACCGGGCAGGCGTCCTTCTGGAACGAAACTGCCGACGACGCGGAAGCGTGGCACCAGATCGACTGGGGCCGGGTCGACCGCGATGTAACGAGGCTGCGTCAGAGGATCTTCTAGGCCGCTCAAGTGACCGAGCGCGCGGCCAGGCGGAACAAGCTGGAGCTGGAGAACAGGTTCATCCAGACCCTGGCGGTCCGTCAGCGCGGCCGATGCGCCCGGTGCGGCCTCGACCTGGTCGAAGGAGCCGAGTTCGAGCCGGACAACATCCACGACTGGGTGTCCTGGTTCGACTCGGTCCGCCGGACGCTGAACGTGCACCACGTCGTGCACCGACAGCACGGCGGCGGCAACGAGCTGAAGAACCTCATCCTCCTGCACTCGCAGTGCCACCAGCAGCATCATGCGACAGAAGCACGCGATGTGAAGCGGTCCCAGCGACCTGCTTGAGCCGTGGTGCGGTGAAAGCCGCTCGCCCGGTTCTGAGGGGGCCGGGGTCCCAGCGATGGGCCCCGGCCACCCGACCGTCGAGCGGAAGAACGTCTGCATCTACTCCCAGCTCAAGAGCTGTTCGTCCTCCGAGGTCGCGGCGATGATCGAGGGCCTGCTGCGGCACTGCACCGACGCCGAGATCGAGTCGAACTACGTCGACACCCACGGCGCGAGCGTGGTCGGGTTCGCCTTCACCGAGCTGCTGAACTTCCGCCTGCTGCCCCGGCTGAAGAACATCGGTAGCATCCGCCTGTACCGACCGGACGACACCCCGCCCGGCTGGCCCGCGCTCGGCTCCTCGCTGACGAGGCCGATCCGCTGGGAGCTGATCGAGCAGCAGTACGACCAGATGGTGAAGTACGCCACCGCGCTCCGACTCGGGACGGCGGAGGCCGAGCAGGTGTTGCGGCGCTTCACCCGCGGCGGCCCAAGCACCCGACCTACCAGGCCCTGGAAGAACTCGGCCGCGCAGTTCGTACGGTCTTCGCCTGCGACTACCTGGCCAGTCCCGGCCTGCGGCGGGAGATCCACGGTGGGCTCCAGGTCGTGGAGAACTGGAACTCGGCGAACACCGTGCTGAACTACGGCAAGGACGGCGCTCTGACCGGCCCGGACAAGGAGCACGCCGAGACCTCGATGCTCGCCCTGCACCTGCTCCAGTCCGCGCTCGTGCACGTCAACACCCTGCTGGTGCAGCAGGTCCTGGCCGAACCGAAGTGGGCGATGAAGCTGAGCGACGAGGACCGGCGCGGCCTGACCGCGCTGTTCTGGTCCAACGTCAACCCGTACGGCACCTTCCGCCTGGACATGAGCAAGCGCCTCGACCTCGGGCCGGCCGCTGCCGTGCCCCGCCCCCGCACACCGGCGGATGCCGTCGGCCGGTCGGCCCCGACGATGTGATGAAGGGCTTTCAGGGTGTGGGCGACAGCGTTCGCCAGGACATCAGGGCGGCGATGGCCGAGGCCGCGCCGGCCAGTGTGACGACCAGCGCCGGGGCCGCGACTTCGCCCAGCGCGCCTCCGGCTGCAGCGGCCAGGCCCTGCAGCGTCATCGTTCCGGTCAGCAGCAGGCCGAACGCCTGACCACGCTGCGTCTCGGGCACCGCGTCGAGGAACCTGCGGGCCAGTGCGAGCTGGTAGGCGACGCCGAAACCGGACACCGTCAGCAGGATGGCGGCGTATCCCGGTGCGGGCCGCAGCACGAACCCCAGCAGCGGCAATCCGAGCGCAAGCGCGAGGGGGCGGGCCAGCCGCTCCCGGCCCGCAGGGCGCACCAGGCGGCCGACGATCAGGTTGCCGGCGAACATCCCGGCGGCGACCGCTGCGAACAGCAGACCGGCCGCGTCAGGCGCGCCGAGCTGCGCGGCGTACGGGACCAGCACGCCCTCGGCGCCGACCATCAGCGCCGGTGCCAGCCATTGCGCCAGCAGCAGCGCCCGGACCGCAGGCCGGCGCAGCAGCGCCCGGTTCACCTGCCAGGTCTCACTGATGCCGGCCGAGGCGCCGGTGCGGCGGCGTGGGTGGTGGGACAGGCGCAGTTGCAGCAGGCCTGCCGAGGCCAGGCAGGTTGCGGCGGTGATCCAGAGCGCACCTGGTGCGCCGACAGCGGCGATCAGCATGCCGCCGGCGGCGAAGCCGAGCACCTGCGTGCCGCCGGCCGCCATGGAGAAGACGGCACGGCCGAGCACGTAGCGGTCGCCGTCCAGCAGGTCGGGCAGAAGGGCGGTGCGCGAAGCGGAGGCGACGGCGCTGGGCAAGCCGGTGACGAACACAAGCACCAGCATGGCCGGTACCGGCAGTAGACCGGCGGCGAGCACGACGCTGACCGCGGTGCGCAGCACCTCGTAGCCGATCATGACGGTGCGCGGGGGCCAGCGGTCGGCGAAAGCCAGCAGCAGCGTGCCGCCCAGGGCATAGGGCAGGAAGCCTGCCGCATACGCCAGCGCCGACATCAGCGGCGACCCGGTCGCCGCGTAGACGATCACGGACAGTGCAAGCATTCGCACCGTCTCACCGATCAGGAAGAGCGTGTAGCTGCCGAACAGCACGCGGAACTGGCCCACAGCGAATACCTCGCGGTAGGTGGCCGGGCGTGCCGCGACGGGCGTGGTGGTCATGGCCGACAGCATCACGGCAGCCCAGCCACGGTGACTATGCTTTCGTGTGGAGGCGAAACATGCTGGCCATCGAGGTGGGACCCGTCGACGTGGCGCGTACCCGCTACGCGATCTCGCCGCTGGGCGAGGCGATGCAGGCGCTACGCGTCGCAGCCGGCGTGCAGGCCGCCGGCCCGCTCCGGCCGTGGGCCGAGCGCATCGCGCCCCGGTACGAGCAGCTGCGCCGGCAGGTGCCCGCAGTCGGGGCGCTGACGACGCTGTTCCGCCGCGGCGCCTACAACGCCGACTTCATCCATCCGCCGCCGTCGGGCTCCGGTGGCGACTTCGCCGCCGAGCTGGCCGCCGTGCGCGCCACGCCGCTGCGCCGTGCCCGCCTGGAACTGGCCCGCAACCTGGCGGGACTGCGGACCCCGCCACGCTACGTGCAGCGCATCCTCGACGCGCCGGACGTGGTCACCCGGCTCGCCGATGCACTCGAAGCGAGCTGGCAGGCGCTGGTCGAGCCGGACTGGCCGCGGCTGCGGGCTGTACTGGAGCGCGACCTCGTCCGCCGCGCCGGGCACCTCGCGATGTACGGCTGGGCAGCAGCGCTGTCCGATCTCGACCCCCGGGTGAGCTGGCGCTCCGAGGGGCAGGCCGGGACCATCGAGGTGCGCACGGGCTCGCGTACCGAATGGGACCGGCACCGGCTGGCCGGTAAGGGCCTGCTGCTGATGCCGACGGTGTTCGGCACTCTGATCAGCTATGTCGAGCCGCCGTGGCCCTACGCCCTGGTTTATCCCGCCCGGGGCATCGCGGACCTGCTCGGCCCAGTGGCGCCTGCACCGGGCGGCGAGGCCCTGAACCGACTGGTCGGCCCGCGCCGCGCGGACGTGCTGCGCGCGCTGGACGTGCCCGCAACGACGACGCAGCTGGTCGCCCAACTCGGCCTAAGCCTCGGCACCGTCGGCAGCCACCTGGCGGTGCTGCGCGACGCCGGCCTCGTCACCCGCACTCGCACCGGCCGGACCGTCCGCTACGAGCACACGCCGCTGGGCGCAGCCCTGGTGGCCAGATGAACGCCGCCGGGCGGCCCACCTGGCCACCCGAGGCGGGGTGCCATTGACGAACGGCGATCCAACCAACAGGTAGCTGAGCGTGATGCTCTGGGATTGGAATGCGGCGGACTGCGAGCAGAGCTGCTGTCGGTGTTTCATAGGTGGTCGCTCGTGAAACACCAGGCTGTCCGGCAGTCCACCTGCGGCGATCATGTTTCATGAGTTGTTGCAAACGACTGGACGTCTGAAACACCCTCATGAAACGCTCCGGGGCTGTGAGCGACGACTTCAAGCGCGTGGAATCGCACGACTGCCCGATGTCCACCTGTGCCGTCCCGGCGGGCTCCCCGTGCCGGACCGGCAAGGGCAAGGTGGCGATCCAGTACCACACCGCCCGCTTCCGCCTCGTGCCGCAGCTCGCCAAGACGCTCAGCGTGCCGACCCCCGCCGTACGGAAACCGGGGTCGGTGTGGACGGAGCTGCCCCGGCCCGTGAGTACCGGCGCCGAACCGGTCGGGCACGTCCGCCTCGGGTACGCCCGCGCCTCGACCGCCCGGCAGTCCCTCGACGCACAGCTCGACTCCCTCGCCGAGGCCGGGGTGACGCGCATCTTCTCGGAGAAGATCTCCACCCGTGCCACGAAGCGCCCCGAGCTGGAGACCGTTGTGAAGCTCGCCGGAGAGATCCGCTCCTCCGGCGTCGCCGTGACCCTCGTCGTTCACGAGCACAAGCGGCTCGGCCGCGGCATCGAGCTCGCCATGCTTGCCGAGGAGCTGAAGGCGAGCGACGTCGGCCTGGAGTTCCTCACCGGGGAGCTGAAGGGCTCGCACGACCCGTCCGGCATCGTGTTCACCGTGCTGGCGGCCATGTCCGGGATGGAGCGCGAGTACATCCGTGACCGCACCCTCGAAGGCCACGAGTCCGCCCGCAAGCGAGGCAAGACCATCGGTGGCGCGGGCGTCACCGACGAAGACATGCTGTCCATGGCCCTCCACCTGCGCGACCAGGAGATGAGTCTGCGCGACATTGCCAAGCGGCTCGTCATCACCACGGGCGCGAAGAAGGGCCACCACCCCTCGCCCGCCACCGTCATGCGGATGCTCCGCGAACACGACGAGCAGGCCGCGTGACGGCGAGCACGTGATCACCCCGCTACTTTGCGGCTGGTGTCTGGGCTAGGACTCCGGGGCCAGGTCGAGGAGTCGCTGTCGAATGGCGGCCCCACGGGCGGCGGCGACCGGGATGCCGATCTCGCGCAGGAGAGCGGACAGGTGGTCGGGACGGCCGGGCTGGCCCGCCCGGCGGCCGGGGAAGAGCCAGCGCGATGCCTGGTTGGTGGCGGTGTCCATGTTGTCGAGGTCCGCGATGTATGCCAGCAGCAGGGCTGCCACTGGCGCGGGGACGGGAGAGGCCGGCGCATGCCGTACAGATCGATGAGCCGTCAACGGGGTGAAGCCCAGGGAGGGCATGGTCCTGGCCGCATCCGAGGCAGGTACCTCGTGTTCGCGCCGCGCGGTCCGAACAGGTCCGGCAGACATATCCGTCCGGCCAGGTGCCGGCCTTGTGTCTGCGGCGGCAGCACTCGGCCATGAACCAGCGTTCGTACTGCTCGTCGGTGGCGTATGAGCGGCTCATGCGTCGGGAAGGATGCGGGCCGCGCGGGACCGCAGTTTGGCGACGTTCGCCGGCGGGGCGGCAGGTCGCCGGTCGCGGTCTTGCGGATCCCGGCGTTCTCCGCAGTGGTGGCCACCAGGTCGGCCGGTGTGCAGGACCGGATGTCGCAGAGCGCGGACAGGACCTGCAGCGACAGCCGTTCGGGCGTCCCGGAGACCAGGCGGTGGACCTGGAAGGCCGAGCCCTGGCCAGTCAGGCAAGCCTGCAGAGCGATCCGACCACGTCGTTCAGGGCCTGTTCGAAGAAGGGCTCGGGGTCGGCGAGGGTGAAGTCCAGGTGGCCGAAGACCTCCAGGGCGACGAGGCCGTAGATGCGGGTCCAGGCCTGGACGAAGCGGTGGAGAACGGGCAGCGGGATGTCGTCGGTGAGGTGCTCCCGCAGGTCGTCGAACTGAGTCCACCAGGCCGGGACGGGTTCATCGGCGGCAGGGGGCCGAACGGTGCCCTCGCGCCACAGCTGGGTCATCAGGCCGAGGAAGACCTGGCCGAAGCGCCAGCCCGCGTCGTGGGCCGGGTCCCGCGGTGCGGTTCCGGCGTCCGCGATGGGCTTGCCGAAAAGCAGGGTGAACTCGCTGCGGTGGGCCAGCGACCAGCGGCGCAGGGCGCGGGCGGCTGCCGCGAGCCGGTCGGCGGTCGGCACGTCGGGGTGGGCGTCGCGGGCGGTTTCGAGGTCGGTGGCCAGGTCGCGGTAGAGGTCGGCGACGACGGCCTGGACGAGGGCGCGGTGGTCGGGGAAGTAGCGGCACACCCCGGGTGCGGTCATGCCGACCTCGCGGGCGGTGGCGCGCAGGGTGAGCGCGGTCGGCCCGTCGTCGGCGAGCAGGCGCCGGGCGGCGGTGAGGATCTCCGCCGCGGTCTGCTCGCGCTGGCGCTCGCGGCGGGTGGGCGGCTGGTCGGGCATCCCGTCTCCATTTGACTTTGCTGACACTGTCAGCTGTAGCTTACACCGTCAGCATTTCAGGGCGTGGGGCGGACCCACGCCCCGTCAGCCTGGGGGATCCCCGATGTACATGGTCATGCTCGGCTACTCGTTCTCGCCGCAGTGGCTCGCCCTGCCCCGCTCCGAGCGGCAGCGGCTCAAGGCGGCCCACATCGCGCCGTTGGTGGAGAAGTACGCGGACCGGGTGCGGGCCCGGTTCTTCGACGCCGAGGCGTTCCAGGCCAGGTTCAGTGACTTCGCGCTGTTGGAGACGGCCGACCTGGCGGCCTACTACTTCCTCATCGAGGAGCTGCGGGACACCCCGCTGGTCGGCCAGGGCTACCTGACGTTCAAGGACGTCGTGCTCGGCATCGAGGACGGCCACGAGCACTTCGAGCGCAGCCTCGCCGCCGGGGCCACCGCATGAGCGCGCCGATCACCCTGATCCGCGCCCTTGCGTGCGCGTTCCTCCTCGACACCCTCGCCCAGGCGGCACTCGCCGGCCTGTTCGTCACCGGCAACGTCGACCTGCTCGCCTGGCACGACGCGAACGCCCAGCTCCTCGCCGCCCTCGCCGCGCTCCTGCTCGGCGCAGCCGTCCTGCTGAGGCTTCGCGGCGGCGGCGGCCCGGCCTGGCCGATCGCGGCGACCGGTGCCCTGCTGGTTCTGGTGCTGGGGCAGCAGGGCCTCGGACAGGCCCGTATCCTCGCCGGGCACATCCCGCTCGCGCTGGCGATCTTCGGCACCGCCAGCGTGCTGACCTGCTGGTCCTTCACCTATCGCCCCGCTCCCGGGGAGGCATCGTGAGGCCACGGCTGTCCCGCCGCAGCGCGCTCGGGCTCCTCGCCGGGGCCGGCGCCGCCGTCACCCTCGGCGCCGCCGGCTACGGCCGGCTCGCCCGGCCGACCACCGGACGACTGCTGCCCAGCACCGCCGAACTCCCCCGCCGTTCCGGGTCCCGCCGCCGATCCCGTCCACCGCCCGACCGGTGACGACCGACGGCGGCCGGGACGTCCACGAGGTGACGCAGCGCGAGGCCCAGGTGGAGATCCTGCCCGGCCTGAAGACCACCGTCTGGGGCTACGACGGCAGCTTCCCCGGCCCCACCTTCGTCGGGCGCCGGGGCCGACCGATCTCGGTGCGGGTGCGCAACCAGCTGCCGGTGCCGACCTCCACCCACCTGCACGGCGGCATCACCACCCCAGACTCCGACGGCTACCCCACCGACCTCCTGCTGCCCGTCGGCTGCGGCAACCCCGCCCGCCCCTCCGGCGGCTGGACCCCCGCCGCCGCCCACGGCGGGCACGTCGCACCCGGGGACTGGCAACTACACGAGGGCGAGAAGACGTACGAGTACCCGCTCGACCAGCAAGCCGCCACGCTCTGGTACCACGACCACCGGATGGACTTCTCCGGCCCGCAGGTCTGGCGCGGCCTTGCCGGGTTCTTCCTCGTCCACGACGACACCGAGCAGGCACTGCCGCTGCCGAGCGGCGAGCGCGACATCCCGCTGATGCTCTGCGACCGCTCCTTCGCCGCCGACGGCTCCCTGCTCTACCCCTCCCTGGACGAGTCCTGCACCGGCACCCCCGGGGTCCGGGACGCCTACGCGGCCGGCGTGCTCGGCGACGTCCTGCTCGTCAATGGCGCACCCTGGCCCGCCCTGGAGGTCGCCGCCGCCCGCTACCGCTTCCGGCTGCTCAACGCCTCCAACGCCCGCCGCTACCGGCTCGCCCTCGAAACCGACAACCGTCCGGCCGGGCCCTTTGTCCAGATCGGCAGCGACGCCGGCCTGCTGGAACGCCCGGTCGCCCACGAGGCGATCACGCTCGCCCCGGCCGAACGCTTCGACGTCGTCGTCGACTTCACCGCCCGCCCGCCCGGCAGCGAGGTCGTCCTCATCAACACCCTCGGCGAAGGCCGCATGCGCCAGGTGATGAAGTTCCGCGTCACCCACCGGGACAAGGACGACAGCGCGATCCCCACCCGCCTGGTCCCCGCGGCGCCGCAACCCGGGCGGGAACAGGCTGCGGCGGTACGGCACTTCGACTTCCGCCGCACCGAGGCCGGCGACGACAGGTCCATGTGGACCATCAACGGCCGCCCCTTCACCACCGCCGACACCTGGGCCACCCCACGCTTGGACACCGTCGAACTGTGGCGGCTGAGCAGCGACTTCCACCACCCCGTCCACCTGCACCTCGCCCAGTTCCGGGTCCTCACCCGGGGCGGGAAGCCGCCTGCGGCCACCGACGCGGGCTGGAAGGACACCGTGGACGTCCGCCCGTACGAGGTCATGGAGGTCCTGGTCCGCTTCCGCGGGCACCGGGGACGGTACATGCTCCACTGCCACAACCTCGAACACGAGGACATGGCGATGATGGCCAACTTCGACATCGTCTAGCCGGCCGTCCCGCTGCGATGGCCCCGGCCGGCCGCCGCAGGAAATCCGCGACGACGACCGCCAGGGCCGCACCCGCGCCAAAGCCCCCCCCCCGACGGCTCCCGCACGCACGGCCATCTCAAAGTCCGACTTTCGAACATCTCACACCGGCTTATGGATAGGTTCATTCGTTCGAGTGAGTTTGGCGAGGGCCCACATCCGATGTTCTGCACCGGAACCAATTGCCCCTCATCGAACACGCTCACGCCCCCTCGGCACGGCCGGAACAATCGTCGCGGCGGGTCGGCGACAGCCCGGTCCGCCCTCTCCCGCAGCGGGCCTGACGCCCACTCAGTTCTCCCGACCAGAACAGGGAACAGCCATGACGACCGAGACCGTTCAGCAGAGTCAGCAGAGCCGGCAGAGTCTCAGCACCTCCGCCGCCAGGAACCTGGCCACCACCACCAAGACCGCGCCGCAGATGCTCGGGATCACCCCCCGCTACCTGCTGCGCGCCATGCCCTGGGTGGATCTGGAGGCCGGTGTCTACCGGGTCAACCGCCGCCGGGGCTTCATCCTCGGCGACGGGTTGATCAGCACCTACGTCGACGGCGACGGAGCCTCCCGGGTGATCGCCGAGGACCTGCGCGAGCTGCCCTTCCTCAGCCAGGTGGACAGCCCGGTGCTCACCGCCCTCGCCAACGGGTTCGTCGAGCGCGAGGTCGCGCCCGGCGAGCTGATCGTCGACACCGGCACCCCCACCGAGCAGTTGCACATCATCGCCTTCGGACGCGCCGAGAAGCGCGCCACCGGGGAGTACGGCTCGGATGCCCTGCTCACCGTCCTGGGCGACGGCGACTTCTTCGACGCCACCACCTGGGCCGACGGCACCCCGATGACCTACCGGGTGAAGGCGGTCAGCGCGTGTACCGTCCTCTCCCTCGACCGCCGGATGCTCACCGAACTCGCCGACCGCGAGCCGTCGTTGCGCGCCCAGCTGGACGCCTTCCGCGCCGACGGCCGGCAGCCCGCCGACCGCGAGCACCCGATCGACCTCACCTCGGGCCACTCCGGCGAGCCGTACCTGCCGGAGACCTTCGTGGACTACGAGGAAGCCCCCCGCGAGTACGAGCTGAGCATCGCGCAGACCGTCCTCAAGGTGCACACCCGGGTCTCGGACGTGTACAGCTCCACGATCGACCAGGTCCAGGCGCAGCTGCGGCTCACCACCGAGGCGCTCCGCGAGCGCCAGGAGTGGGAGATGCTCAACCACCCCGAGTACGGGCTGCTCAACAACGTCGTGCCGAACCAGCGCGTGCGCACCCGCAAGGGCGCTCCGACCCCGGACGACATGGACGAGCTGCTCGCCCGGGTCTGGAAGCAGCCGGCGTTCTTCCTCGCCCACCCGCGGGCGATCGCCGCGTTCGGGCGTGAGTGCACCCGGCGCGGGGTGCCGCCGCAGATCGTGGAGCTCTTCGGCAGTCCGTTCCTGACCTGGCGCGGCGTGCCGCTGCTGCCCTCCGACAAGCTCGACCTGAAGGGCTCGGCCAGCTCCGTGCCCGGCACCACCAACATCCTGCTGATGCGGGTCGGCGAGGACCGCCAGGGCGTGGTGGGCCTGCGTCCGTCGAAGGTCCCGGACGAGGTGGAGCCGGGCCTCTCGGTGCGGGCGATGGGCGTCGACCGGCAGGCCATCACCTCGTACCTGGTGACCAGCTACTTCTCGGCCGCCGCGTTGGTGGACGATGCCATCGCCGTGCTCCAGAACGTCGAGGTGTCGAACTACCATGACTACTCCTGACGGATTCGGGCGCGGCACCGGACTGGCCGGAGTGGGTCAGCCCCCGTCCGGCACCGGCCATCCGACCGGCCATGCGACCGGCCTCGCCCCGGGCGAGGTCCCACTGCCCGCGGCCCTCGCCCACGCGGCCGGCGGTCCCCGGTACTGGCTGCCTCCGCAGCCGGGCCCGGTGGCCGGGACCGCTCCCGCCGCCCCGCTCCCCGCGCCGCCGGCCGCGCCGCCCGGCGGGTTCGACGTCGAGGCCGTCCGGCGGGACTTCCCCCAGCTGCACCGGGAGGTGAACGGCCGCCCGCTGGTCTGGCTCGACAACGGGGCCACCACGCTCAAGCCGCGTCAGGTCGTCGAGGCGGTCGCAGAGCACTACTCGATGGGCACCTCCAACGTCCACCGCGGTGCGCACACCCTCGCCCAACAGGCCACCCAGGTCTACGAGGAGGGGCGCGAGGAGGCCGCCAAGCTGCTCGGCACGGGGGACGCCGGCGAGATCGTCTTCGTCCGGGGCACCACCGAGGCCGTCAACCTGGTGGCGCAGTCCTGGGGCCGAGCCAACCTGGGCGTGGGCGACGAGATCCTGATCTCGGCGGCCGAGCACCATTCCAACCTGGTGCCCTGGCAGCTGATCGCCAAGGAGCGCCGGGCGCGGATCCGGCAGATCCCGCTGCTCCCCGACGGGCGGCTGGACCAGGACGCCTACCGGGACCTGCTCGGCTCACGCACCAAGCTCGTCGCGCTCACCCACGCCTCGAACGTGCTGGGGACGGTCCCGCCGGTGGCCGAGATGACGGCGCTGGCGCACCGGTACGGCGCCCGCGTGCTGGTGGACGGCGCGCAGGCGGTGAGTCACTTCCCGGTGGACGTCACCGAGCTGGACGCCGACTTCTACGCCTTCTCAGGGCACAAGATCTTCGCCCCGACCGGCATCGGCGTGCTCTTCGGCAAGCGCGAGCTGCTGGAGGCCATGCCTCCGTGGCAAGGCGGTGGCAACATGATCGACTCGGTGGGCTTCGAGGAGACCTCCTACGCCCCCGTCCCGCACCGGCTGGAGGCGGGCACCGGCCACATCGCCGGGGTCGCCGGGCTGCGAGCGGCCCTGCGGTACCTGGCCGGGCTGGACCGTCCGGCCGCCGCCGCGTACGAGGAGCAACTCACCGCGTACGCCATGGGCGCGCTGGCAACCGTTCCCGGGCTCCGGCTGATCGGCGACGCGCCGGGGAAGATCGGCGTGCTGACCTTCCTGCTCCCCGGCACCGACCCGACCGCCCTCGCCGGGGCGCTCGACCAACAGGGGATCGCGGTGCGCGCCGGGCACCACTGCGCGCAGCCGGCACTGGCCGCCTTCGGCCTGCAGAGTGCGGTACGGGCCTCGTTGGCCCTCTACAACACCGTGCACGACGTCGACGCCCTGGTGTCCGCCCTCCAGGGGATCCAGGCGGCCTCGACGGAGTAGGCCGGGGCACCATCACCACCAGGGCACCATCACCGCGGCACCATCAGGAGGGTGTCCGGCTCGTCGGTCGTCACCACGATGCCGGACGCCCTCCTGCGCGCTCGGAGCACACTGCCGAGATCGCCCCGGTTCGGGACCACCGGGCCGGCACCCGTCAGGACGCCAGGGCCTCGCGGACACGGGACGCGACTGCCGGGTCGGTGAGGAGGTCGTTGTGCTTGAGGCAGCCGACCTGGACGTTGACGGCCCCGGTCAGGCGGGTGCTCTCCGGCGGGGTGATCTGCTCGTCGCAGGCCGACCAGAGGGTCGTGTACCGCACCGGTGACGGGGTCTCGGTGCCGCCGTTGAGGCGGGTCACGACGTACGAGCCGGGGGTCATGTCCCGGCAGCCCTGGTCCCAGAGGGCGCAGAGCCAGGCGAGCGTGGTGCCGTGGTTGGGGCCGGCCAGGGACACCCAGTGCGCGGCCTTCCCGCCTCCGCCGCCGAACTTGACGTACCAGCGGCTCGGCAGGCTGCCGAGGGAGTGGGCCACGAGGTCCACCCGGGCGGCGCCGGTCTGCTGCAGCACGCTGTCGACGTAGGCGGCCAGCCGGTCGGCGAGCACCTCGTTGGTGGACTGCGAGCTGTCGTAGCTCCAGGCGAACAGCCGGTCGGCCGGGTAGCCGGCGGCCTCGAAGGAGGCGATCATGCCGCCCCAGACACCAGGCCCGGCGTTGCGGCCGTGGACGAAGACCACCGGGTCCGGTCGGACTGCCGCCCCCGCCGGTCCGGCTGCGGGCGGTCCGACTGCGGGCGCTTCGGCTGCCGCCGGTCCGGCGGCCGCTGCCGCAGCGACGAGGAGCGAGAACAGGAGCGCGGTCACGCGGCGCACGGGGCGACCCCCACCATCGGTCATGAACGGGACAACATGCCACCGGGAATCCTGGTCCGCCGCCTCCCCGCCCAAACTCCCGGCCGGCACGGCGTCCCGCTCGGCGCCCGGCTCGGCGCCGCCGGCGCTTACCGGGGAGTGCTCCCCGGTATTGGTGCTATCGTCGGCCAGGTAAACGGGGAGTTGTCCCCGGTTCATCTGGGAGGAGCTGCACCCATGGCTGACACCGCTCTCGTCCTCGGTGGTGGCGGAACGCTCGGCGGGGCCTGGGAGATCGGCCTGCTCGCCGGGCTCGCCGAGGCCGGGATCGACCTCACCGGCGCCGACACCGTGATCGGCACCTCGGCCGGCTCGATCATCGGCGCCCGGCTGGCGTCGGGCGTCGAGCTCGAGGAGCTGTACGAGGGGCAGCTCGCCGGTGCCCCCGTCATCGAGGTGACGGTCACGCTGGGCCAGACCGCCCGGTTCCTCTGGGCGGCGCTCGGCTCGCGCGACCCACAGCGCTCCGTCGAACGCCTTGCGCGCGCCGCCCTCACCTCCCGCACGGCCCCGGAGTCCGCCGTCTTCGAGGCGGTCGGCGCCCTGCTCGAAGGCGTCCGGCAGTGGCCCGCCCGCGATCTGCGCCTGACCGCGGTCGACACCCGGACCGGCGCCCTGGAGGTGTTCGACGCGACCTCGGGCGTGCCCCTGCCCGAGGCGGTCGCCGCGAGCTGCGCCGTCCCGGTGGTCTGGCCGCCGGTGACCGTCGCCGGGCGGCGCTGGATGGACGGCGGCAGCCGCTCGACCAGCAACGTCCACCTGGCCCGCGGGCACGCCCGGGTGGTCGCCCTCTCCCCGATCCCCAAGGCCGTCGGCCCGCACTCGCACGCCGTGGCCCAGGGCGCCGGCCTCGCCGCCGAGGGCGCCCGGAGCATCGTCCTGACCCCCGATCCGGCCGCCCGCCGCGTCTTCGGCCGCAACATGCTGGATGCGTCCCGCCGGCCGGACGCCGCCCGCGCCGGACGCGCCCAGGCCGCCGCCTGCGCGGAAGCCGTGGCCGCCGTCTGGCGGGGCTGAGGCCGCCGCCGGACGCCCGGTCAGCGGGCCAGGCCCCCGAGGGTCTCGTACGCCGCCGCCAGCGACTTCTCGGCCAGCGGCCTGAGGGCGGCCATCTGCGGCACGACCGCCGCCATGGTCAGCTCGGCGTGCACGAAGCTCAGGTCGTCCGCGAGGCCGATCGAGCCGAGGACGGCCCGCAGGTACGGCTCCTGGTGGTCCCACCCCTCGCGGGGCGTACCCGGCGCGTACGAGCCGCCGCGGGCCGAGACCACCACCACGGACTTGCCGGCCAGCGGCCCGGGACCGCCACCGGGGGCCACCATGTGGGCCGGGGTCACGAGGCGGTCCAGCCACGCCTTGACCGTGGACGGGATCGAGTAGTTGTACATCGGCACGCCGATGACCAGTGCGGTCGCCCCGCGCACCTCGGCGGTCAACGCCTCGGTCAGAGCCCGCTCCTGCGGGGGCTCACCGTGGTCGCCGCTCGGGTCGAGCAGGGCCTCGCGGACGGCGTGCGTGATGTGCGGGACCGGCTCGGCCGCCAGGTCGCGGTAGACGTAACCGCCCTCCGGGTGGTTGCGGCGCCACTCCGCGGCGAAGTGGGCGGACAGCTCCCGGGACGCGGACCCGGTCCGGCGAATACTCGCGTCGAGGTGCAGCAGCGAAGGCAGAGGGGATGGCATGGCAGTGTCCTCGGGGTACCGGCGGGATCGGATCGGAGCAGCACCGCCGACAGGGGCCGCGGTGCGTGAGGACGACCGTAGAGATTGACGCCGACGTCAACGCAAGCCCGAGACGTCGACTCAGGCGCGACCCCGGCCGACAACACCGCGCACTTCGACATCGCCGTGCAGTAACCGCCGGGGAGCGGCGCGGCACGGCGGCCGTCCTGCCCGGGCGGGCAGGACGGCCGCACCTGTGCCTACTCGGCGACGGTCAGCACGACCTTGCCGGTCACCCGGCCGGTGTCGCCCAGCTCGTGGCCCTTGGCGGCCTGGGCGAGCGGGAAGACGGCCTCGACCACGGCCCGCAGCCGGCCCTCGGTGACCAGGTCGGCGAGCGCCTGCATGCCGGCCTGGTCGGCCTCGACCAGCAGCGGGTAGGCCCGCACGCCGCGGGCGGCCGCCTGCGCGCCGAGGCCCTCGGGCATCGAGGTGATCGCGATGGTGACCAGCTGGCCGCCCGGCTTGAGGGTGGCGAGGGAGCGGCTCGCGGTGTCACCGCCGAGGGTGTCGAAGACCAGGTCGACCGGGTCGATCGCGGTGAAGTCCTCGGTCCGGTAGTCGATCACCTCGTCCGCGCCCAGCTCGCGCAGCAGTGCGTGCTTGGGGGCGCTGGCCGTGCCGATCACGTACGCGCCGCGCGCCTTGGCGATCTGCACGGCGAAGTGGCCCACGCCGCCCGCCGCGGCGTGGATCAGGACCCGCTGGCCGGGCTGGACGTCCGCCGCGTCCACCAGGACCTGCCAGGCGGTGAGGGCGGCCAGCGGGATCGCGCCGGCGTGGACGTGGTCGATCCCGGCCGGCTTGCGCACCAGCGCACGGGCCGGCGCCACGACGTACTCGGCGAACGAGCCGACGCCGTACGGGTAGGGCAGCATCCCGAAGACCTCGTCGCCGGGCCGGTGGATCGTGACGCCGGGGCCGGTGGCCTCGACCACGCCGGAAACGTCCCAGCCGAGCACCAGCGGGAAGGTGCCGAGGAAGCCGGTCAGCCGGCGGTGCTTCCAGTCGGTCGGGTTCATGCCCGCCGCGTGGACGCGGACGAGCACCTCGGAGGGGCCGGGCACCGGGCGGTCGATCTCGACCTCCCGCAGTACCTCGGTGCCGCCGTGGGTGTCCTGGGTAATGGCCTTCATCGTTGTCATGCATCCAGGATGTCCCGGGCCCGACCTGCGCGAATAGCGGCCCGGAGGTCATCATGTGCAAGGATTGGGCCATGCATCGCGTTGTCGTTCTGGCCCTCGACGGGGTCATCCCGTTCGAGCTGAGCCTCGCCTCCCGACTCTTCGGCACCGCCACGGACGCCGACGAGCGGCACCTCTACGAGGTGGTCACCTGCTCGCTGGACGGCCGGCCGGTCCGCACCGCCGCCGACTTCTCCATCACCGTCGAGCGCGACTGCTCCGTCCTGGCCGAGGCCGACACCGTGATCGTGCCGGCGTCCGAGGAGTTCGCCGCGATCACCGACCGGCAGTCCATGCCGCCCGGCGCCGCCGAGGCGCTGGCGCTGCTGCGCCCGGACACCCGGATCGCGGGCATCTGCATCGCCACCTTCCTGCTCGCCGCGGCCGGTCTGCTCGACGGCCGCGCCGCGGCCACCCACTGGCGCCACGCCGACCACTTCCGGCGGCACTACCCCCAGGTCGACCTCGCCCCCGACGTCCTGTTCGTGGACACCGGGCGCATCCTGACCTCGGCCGGCGCGGCCGCCGGCATCGACCTGATCCTGCACCTGATCCGCGCCGACCACGGCAGCGCCATCGCCAACCAGGTCGCCCGGCGCTGCGTCGTCCCGCCGCAGCGCGAGGGCGGCCAGGCGCAGTACGTGGAGCGGCCGGTGCCGGCCAGTACGGACGCCGGGACCTCCGCCACCCGCGCCTGGGCGCTCGACCGGCTCCACGAGCCGCTCCAGCTCACCGACCTCGCCGACCACGCGGGCATGAGCCGGCGCACCTTCACCCGGCGGTTCCGGGCCGAGGTCGGGCTCAGCCCGGGGCAGTGGCTGACCCAGCAGCGCGTCGACCTGGCCCGGCACCTGCTGGAGAGCAGCGACCTGACGGTCAACCGGATCGCCGAACGCGTCGGCTTCGGCACCGGTGCCTCCCTGCGCCAGCACCTCCACACCGCGATCGGCGTCCCGCCGGGCACGTACCGGCGGACCTTCCGGAGCTGACGCCGAACCCTCCTCCCGCGGGCCGGACCCGGGCGGGCCTCAGAACACCGACCATCCCGTCGCCGTGGTGAGCGCGTCCAGGGCCGCGACGCCGAGCACCGAGTTCCCGGCGGCGTCCAGGCCCGGGCTCCAGACGCAGACCGTGCCCCGGCCCGGCAGCACCGCCAGCACGCCCCCGCCCACACCGCTCTTGCCCGGCAGCCCCACCCGGTAGGCGAACTCCCCGGCCGCGTCGTACGTCCCGCAGGTGAGCAGCACCGCGTTGATCCGCTTGGCCTCGCTGCGCGACAGCAGCCGGGAGCCGTCGGCCCGTATGCCGTGCCGGGCGAGGAAGAGCCCGGCCAGGGCGAGGTCGCGGCAGCTCGCCTCGACCGCGCAGTGCGCGTAGTAGTGCGCGAGGACGCTGTCCACCGGGTTGCGCAGGTTGCCGTAGCTGGCCATGAAGTGGGCCATGGCGGCGTTGCGGTGGCCGTGCTGGGCCTCGGAGGAGGCCACCGAGTCGTCCACCGCGACGGCCGGGTTGCCGGACTCCGCGCGCAGGAACTCGCGGACCGCGCCCACCGCGTCGCCGGTCAGCTTCAGCAGCCGGTCCGTCACGACCAGCGCGCCCGCGTTGATGAACGGGTTGCGCGGGATCCCGTGCTCGGACTCCAGCTGCACCAGGGAGTTGAAGGGATTGCCGGAGGGCTCGCGGCCGACGCCCACCCAGAGGCCGTCGCCGCCCTCCGCCAGGGCCAGGGCGAGGGTGAAGAGCTTCGACACCGACTGGATCGAGAACGGGTGCTGCCAGTCCCCCGCCCCGTACACCTCGCCGTCCACGGTGGCGATCGCCATCCCGAAGGCCGTCGGGTCGGCCTTCGCGAGCGCCGGGATGTAGTCGGCGACCCGCCCCCGCTCCGGCGCCCGGCGGGCCGCCTCCATCGCATCCTGCAACAACACCTGGTAGTCCACATCGTTCACGCGGACATTGTGGTCCACCACTGGCGGCCCGGGTCAAAGCCGGGCCCGGGCCGGCCGGGGGCGCCGGCCCGGGAGTACCGCCGGCGGCCGGTGAGCGCGGCGCCGTCAGTGAGCGCGGCCGTCAGGTGAGCACCGGCGCGAGCAGCCTGGCCGTCTGCTCGACGAGCAGGTTGTCGCTGGGCCCGGCGGCCGCGTGGGTGGTGGTCAGCACCGCCAGCACGATCGGCGGCCCGGCCGGGGGCCAGACGACGCCCACGTCGTTCGCCACCCCGTACGAACTCCCGCCGCCGGTCTTGTCCGCCAGCGTCCAGTCCTTCGGCAGACCGGCCCGGAACCGTGCGGTGTTGGTCGTGTTGGCGATCAGCCAGCCGGTCAGACGTGCACGGTCGCGGGGCGGGAGCACGTCACCGAGGACGAGGCGCGCGAACGTCGCCGCGATGGCGCGGGGGCTGGTCGTGTCGGTCGTGCGCCACGGCTCCGCCGAGTTGAGCTGGGGCTCCCAGCGGTCGAGCCGCGTCCGACCGTCCCCGACCGAGCGGCAGAACCGGGTGACGGCCGTGGGGCCGCCCAGCTCACGGAGGACGAGGTTGGCGGCGGCGTTGTCGCTCTGGCTGACGGCGGCCGCGCACAGCTGCTCGACGGTCATGCCGTTGGCGAGGTTCGCCTCCTTGCCCGTCTCCGGGCCGTAGCCCGAGTCCTTCACCTCCTGCTCGGTGTAGCGGATCCGCTTGGCCAGGAACTCGCCGTCCTGGTCGAGGTCGCGCAGCACCGCCGCGGCCGCGACAGCCTTGAAGACCGAACAGAGCGGGAACAGCTCGTCCGCGCGGTACAGCACCGTCGCCCCCGTGGCCGTGTTGCGGGCGAACACCCCGAGCCGGGCGGCGTGTTCCCGCTCCAGCGCGGCCAGCTCCCGGGTGACCGCCTCGCCGGCGGGCGCCGAGGCGTAGGCCCGCCCGCCCGAGAACAGGCCTCCGGCCAGCACCGCCCCGGCGCCGACGGTCAGCACCGAACGGCGGGACGGACGTGCTCCTGTGGTCCCCATCAACGTCTCCTTCTCCCGTGTGGTCGCGTCTACGATCAACACGCCACGAGGAGGCAGGAAGTTCCACCCGGGCCCCGAAGGAGTGACCGCCGTCCGCCGGACAGGGTCCGGCGGACGGCGCGGCGGACGAGGCGGATCGGCGGGCGGTTCGGCGCCCCCCGTCAGGGGAGCGCGACGAACGGCGCGAGGAACGCCCGCGCGGCCGGAGCGTCGAGCCGGTACGACACGTTGGTCGCGTAGCAGGGCCCGTCCCCGGTGATGGTCGTCGCGACCAGCAGGAACCGGCCGCCGATCTCGGCGAAGTTCGGGCCGCCGGAGTCCCCGTAGCAGGCGCCGCCGTTGCCCTGCGGCGCGGTCATCGCCAGCCGCACCCACGGCGCGTTCAGCGCATCGAACGTCACGGGGGCCTTCATCCGGACGCCACCGCCCGGATGGGTCTGCCCGCCCGGTCCGCGCTGCGCCTCCTGGGTGCCGTAGCCGACCACCTGGAAGGACGTCGCGTTCAGCCCCTGCGGTCCGAGCCCGTCGAGCCGGCCCGCCGTGGGCAGGGCGGCCGGGGTGAACGCCCAGCGCGCGGCGACCGCCCGCGCGGGCAGCTGGATCACGGCGATGTCGTGCGGGTCGGAGGACGGACCCGGGTACGCGGGGTCCTGGTGCGCGACCCCCTCCACGGCGACCGCCGAGGCGACCGCGGCCGGGTCTCCGGGGTGCGCAGCCGCGGCGACGTCGAGGGCGGACTGCACGTCCTGCCCGAGGGAGACGTAGAAGCGGGCGCCGGCCGGCCAGTCGCTGGTGCAGTGCGCGGCGGTGAGGAACGTGTCGCGGTCCACCATGGTGCCCGAGCACATCCAGTCCACCCGGTCTGCGGTGGCGGCGTTCCCGTCGTCGTCCCACTGCACCACCAGCGCCCCGACCTCGGTGCGCTCGGGCGCGGACGTGGCGTTGTACGAGTTGATCGCGGCGGCGGGGCCCGCGAGCGCGGCGAGCAGACCCGCGCAGGCCGCGGCCGTACCGACGGCGACGCCGGCCCGTCTGAGCCGGGCCGGGGTTCTCGTGCTGTCCATGATTCGGATCTCCTTCCGGGCCGCCGGATCCCCGGCGGCCTCACCTGGTGTCACCCGGTCTTCCCGATCGACCGATCGACCGGTTGACCGGTTGACCGGTTGTGGTCCCGTCGACGTCGTGGTCCGTCGACGAGCGCCGGGGGGGGGGGGGGGGGGGGGGGGGGGGGGGGGGGGGGGGGGGGGGGGGGGGGGGGGGGGGGGGGGTGAGGGGGGGGGGGGGGGGGGGAAGCA